>JAYVZN010000010.1:0-16445 GCA_043783305.1 Betaproteobacteria bacterium | reverse complement strand
CGGCGATTCATCCCCAGCCCTGCCACTACAGCCTCAGGACTTTCACCGGCCTCTACCCGACGAACCGCACTGATGCGGATTTCTTCCAGTGTTTGGTGCGAGTAGCTTCTTGCGTCAATTGTTTTTTTGCATTTCATGTGTTGTATTATATGAGGCTTTACTTACGAATGTCTTAATATCTGTTTATTTTATTCGTGAGCACGCGCAGAAAACTTATCGCAGCCAGCACTGGCGACTCGACTTAAACTTTAGCGGCTAGAAATTTCCAAATTATGCACCACGCATCCCATCGCATCACAACGTAGATACCCCCCGCCGTTATACCAATCCGTGAGCACCCACCGTTCGCCGCTTTTTCCATCCACTGTGTATGCATGTAACGCCGGGCGGTGGGTGTGGCCGTGGATTAAACGCGGGTAGTTGTAAGCGCGCAGGGTAGCCGTTACGGTGTCGGCGTTGGTGTCCATAATTTCCGCGGCCTTGTTGGATTTTTCTTGTTCGCTACGTTGCCGCAGGGCTTCGATTTGTGCTTTGCGCACGGCTAAAGGTGTGGCGAGAAAATTTTGTTGCCAGGCGGGTTCGCGCACTTGGGTGCGAAAGGCTTGATACTTCACATCGTCGCTGCACAATGTATCACCGTGCATGAGGAGGGTGGGGTGGCCGTAGAGGTCGATGAGGGCGGGGTCCGGCAGGAGGGTGATATTTGCGGCGCGTTGGAAGGCACCGCCGATCAGGAAATCGCGGTTGCCGTGCATCAAGTAGAGGCGTGTGCCGCTTTGGGCGAGTGCGTTGAGTTGTTGTGCTATGTCGCGGTGAAAAGGTTCGATGAGGTCATCATCGCCGGCCCAGTATTCGAAAAAATCTCCGAGGATGTAGAGTGCCTCGGCTTGCGGCGCGATGTCGTGGAGAAAGCGCTTGAACAAGGCATTGATCGCCGGACGTGTTGAGCAGAGATGTAGATCGGAGATGAACAGGGCGTGCATAGACTGGCCTAGCGGATGAGCTTCGATGTCGGGCATACGTTGCGCCCGCCCCCGACTACGATGACTTAAATAATTTCTGCACTTTCAATGATGACGTTTTCGATGGGCACATCTTGATGGCCGTTTTTATTGCCGGTGCGAATTTTTTTAATTTTATCGACCACGTCTTGACCTTCCGTCACTTTACCGAAGACGCAATAACCCCAGCCCTGCGGCGTGGGTGCGCTGTGGTTGAGGAAGTCATTGTTGCCGACATTGATGAAGAATTGCGCGGTCGCGGAATTCGGATCGGAGGTGCGCGCCATCGCGATGGTGTAGAGGTCATTTTTTAAACCGTTGTTGGCTTCGTTTTTAACGGCGGCACGGGTGGTTTTCTGGCTCATGTCCAGATTCATGCCGCCACCTTGCACCATGAAGCCATCGATGACACGGTGGAACAACGTGTTGGTGAAAAATCCGTCGGTAACGTATTGCAGAAAATTGGCTACGGTGAGCGGGGCTTTCTCGGCATCAAGTTCCAGCAAGATGTCGCCGTGGTTCGTTTTTAATTTTACCATTCGATTTTCCTTTCGTTTTAGATTTTGATTTAGCCGGATGCGGTGCGGTTTCTTCTAAGATCACCACTTTTTCGATCACGATGGCTTCGAGCGGTACATCGGCGCTGAACGGGCCGCCGGCACCGGTCGGACGCTCTGCGATTTGCTTCATCACATCCATGCCTTGGACGATTTTGCCGAAGACGCAACTGCCGTAGTAACCGGGATCGTCGCGGTAGTGGTTCAGGTGTTTGTTGCTTTCCAAATTAATGAAAAATTGCGAGGTGGCGGAGTTGGGGTCGCGATCATGCGCCATCGCGAGGGTGCCCGGTTCATTGGGAAGGCCGTTCTTGGCTTCGTTAAAGATAGGCTCCGATGAAGGTTTGCGCCAATCGAACGCTTGATCGAAACCACCACCCTGTACCATGAAATTTTTGATGACGCGGTGGAATATCGTGCCTTCATAGAATCCGTTGTTGACGTAATTCAGGAAATTTTTTACAGTATTCGGTGCTTTGTCCGGAAATAATTCGACAATAATATTACCGGCATTGGTTTGCATTTCCACGCGCGGATTACCGGCAAACGCGGGATTGCCGACGAGCACCAACAACAGTGTAAAGAGAAATAATTTCATTTTGACCTCCTAAGTTTTCAAGCGATGAGCTTAGGTTAAACAGGTTTAACTCCGGATGACATTACGCTGAATTTATGCAGCGCCTTCAAAAACAATCTTCCAGGTATTTCCATCCTGCATCCAGTACTGGCGTTTCCGCATTTGGTTGCTGAGATTATTGCTGCGGTAATCTTGGTCAAAGGTGACGACGACCATATTGAATTTTCCGGGATAGCGAAATACGCTGACATTCGACAGTTTTACATTGACGGTGGTTTTACCAGCATTGACCGCGCGTTTTTGCGCCGACCAGCCCGCTAGGCTTTGTGTGCCATTGGAAAATTGATTGGAGTAGTGCTTTAAATAGCGCTCGGTGTTGATGCTTTCCCAGTCCTTGCGCCAGTTTTCGACATCGCGCAGGATGGTTTCACGTTGATTATTCCAGGCGCGGCGGTCGATCCAGGCGATGTCGTTGCTGATAATCACTGGCGTATGGCCTACCTGCAAAAATTTTTCGACTTCGTGCAAATCTTCATTGGCCAGCACAACACAGCCGTTGCTAGCGCGTGGCGGGCGGCTATAAGTGTCTTTCGGTACGCCGTGCAGCCAAATGCCGTGGCCATTCTTTCCCAAGCGCTTATCCCACTCGTTGGGATAATTGATGGGATAGGCACCGTCGCCATAAAGCGCACCTAGCGTCGCTTTGGGCAGGTTGTCGATTACGAAGTACACGCCGGTGGGTGTGCGCTGGTCGCCTTCTTTGAGCTTTTCCGAACCCTTAAGCCCGCTGGAGATATAGTAATCAGCCACGTAACGGGGTTCGCCGTGGTCGTTTTTATAGAGGTAGAGGCGCGCTTTATTGGTGTCCGCTACCAAAGCGTAGCGCTGATTCGGGTCTAGTTGCAGTAGGTATTCGGGGACCAAATCAAGCGGTGTCGGATCGAAATGCTGTTGTAGGCGTACGCGCGCTTCGTCGCGTAGATCGGCTAAATGACTGTCCGTCACGCCGCTTGCGTTACCGATGTTGGCGAGCGGGCGCACACGCGCCATGAGCAAATCACCTTTAATCAAATACGCTAAACGAAAGTGCGGTTTGAGGACTAACAATGTGTTGATACGTTTTAGTGCAACATCGAGATGATTGCTTTGAATGTCGATCAGGCTCTGCACCAACAGGTCTTCGGGTGTGTTGATGGGGCGGATGGCTACGGCTGAAATCGGGCGATTACCCATCGCTGTAGCCGGAGGTTCGCTCAGCGGCAGGAGCGCAAAGGTCATACTGAATGCGAGTAGTTTTCCGCGATGTTGACGTAAAAAAGCCAACGAACACGCCCAGCGAGTGCGCTGACCCTGCCGGTAAGCGGTGCTTACGATCCGACGCGTTCTTGCTGAATAAGCCATTTATCTCCGGTTTTAATAAGCACCAAGGTTTTGGTGGCTGAAGTATTGAGTGAGTCTGCCTTGTAGTGCTGGCGGAAAGTCACCTGCGCATGCGTGTCGTCCTTTACGCTGACTTTTATCGCCGATAGGCTGACTTGAATTTTCTTGGGCGCATGAATGCGCTCTTTGCGGAATTTTTCCCATTCGCTGCGCGGTTCACCTTTTGGGGTTTTGAAGTCCGCCGCATAGTGGCTTAAATAGTCGCTGACATTTTGGCTTGACCAAGCTTGAGCCCAGTTGTTAATCGTGGCGGTAATGGCAAGGGTTGGGTCTTGTTTCGGTTTTTCAATCTTTTCGATGGGCTTTTCCGGTGCTTTACTGGGCGGTGGAGTCGGGGGTATCGGCGCGGGGGCCGTTGCGATGATGCTTGGTTTACCGGCTACCGCTGGTGCCGTTGGCTTAGCCACAGGGCGTTGGTGGCGGTTATTAATCGGGAAAATGTCTTTAATCAGGGCTAGTTTGGTTTGTGCAGCCGTATTGGATTTATCCAATTTTAGGGCGCGGTCGTAAGCATCGCTGGCCATTTTGGCATAAATGTCGCCTAAGTTTTCGTGCGCGGTGGCATAGGAAGGATGCGTTTGGATCGCCATTTCGAGCGCTTGGCGTGCTTTGTCATATTGCTGTTGCGAAGCATAGAGCACGGCTAGGTTGTTGTAGGGTTCCGGCAGTTCCGGGAAATCTTCGGTTAACGCGGTAAAGACTTTGATCGCTTCGGCGGTTTTATTTTGTTCAGTCAGCGCTACGCCTTTTAAGAAGCGTACTTGCGCATCTTTGGGATGGCTGACGAGATAGGTATTGGCGCGATCCAGGGCTTGCCCTTGATTGCCTTGCTTGAGCAGGGTTTGGATGTCCTGCAACTCATCGGCGCGAACCGGCAAGCATGTCGCTATACTACAAATGGCCACAACAGAGAGGGCGGAGACAATGCGCGATAAGGTCATTATGTTATACTTTCGTCTAGTTAAGCCCTTGTTCTAACTTTTGGATTTTAACAACAACCACGCCTCGGCGACAATCGTTTTTCCCTAATTTCATGGCACTTGTCAAAACACGCTTTGCTCCCAGTCCGACTGGGCTGATTCATTTCGGTAATGTGCGCACAGCACTTTTTAACGTCTTGATGGCCCAAAAAATGGGCGGCCTATTCCTATTACGGATCGAAGACACGGATTTTGAGCGTAGCCGTGAAGAATATATCCAAGCTCTGCAGGAAGACTTGCGCTGGTTGGGGTTGGATTGGCAGGAAGGCGAGACTTTAGGCGGTGCGGCAGCCCCTTATCGCCAATCGCAGCGCACGGACGCTTACGAAACGTATCTTGAGCAGTTGCGAGCACAAGGCAAGGTTTACCCCTGTTTTTGCAGTGCGGTGGAGTTAGAAGTGTCACGCAAAGTTCAGGCGGCGGCGGGCAAACCACCCCGCTATTCCGGTAAATGCGCACATTTAAAAGCGGAGGAAGTCGCACAAAAGCAGACGGCCAGTCTGCCTTATACCCTACGCTTTAGTATGCCGAAAAACACCGTTTTGGAATTCAACGATCTGGTGCGAGGGACTTTGAAATTCCCTTCCGAAGACATCGGCGACTTCATTATTCGCCGCTCTGACGGCAGCTATGCCTTCTTTTTCGTGAATGCCGTGGACGACGCTTTGATGGGCGTGTCGCATGTTTTGCGCGGTGAAGATCATTTGACCAATACGCCGCGTCAAATTGCGCTATTACAAGCTTTGGGCTTACCGGTGCCGATTTACGGGCATATTTCACTGATTGTGGACGAGCACGGCGCGCCCCTGTCTAAGCGCGGGGGTAGTCTTGCGGTGCAGGAATTGCGTGAAATGGGTTATTTTCCGCACGCGGTGAATAACTACCTAGCGCGGCTGGGGCATCACTTTGTTGAAACTCATCTCATGAATTTAAGCGCGTTGGCGCAAGCTTTCGACCCGTCGCATTTAGGGCGCGCACCCGCGCGTTACGACCGCAGCCAACTGGATTACTGGCAAGCGCAGGCGGTACAGCAAGCCGATGAAACGAGTTTAATGCCTTGGCTGACACCCGCGCTTAAAGGCTTTGTACCGGAAGCGGACATGCTTGCATTCGCGCAGGCGGTACGAGCCAATATCGTTTTTCCGCAGGATGCACGGCTCTGGGCCGAGGCGGTGTATGCCGATGCGTTGCCACTTTCTGCGGAGGCGCGCACGGTGCTGGAAGCGGCATCTAGCGCTTTGTTCCGCGTAGCCGTTGAAGCCTTGCGGGAAGATATGGACTTTAAAGCGTTTACGCAACGCGTAAAACAAGCCAGCGGCGCATCCGGCAAAGGCTTATTTTTACCGCTACGCGCCGCGCTCACCGGCCAGGTATTCGGCCCGGAGATGCCACCATTGTTTAGCCTGATAGGCTATGCGCGTGCCCGGCATCGTTTGGCGCAGCACGTGCTGTCGAGTGCAATCGATTAACGGTTTTGAGATTGGTAGGCATGCAGATTTACAACACCCTCGCGCGCGAAAAACAAATATTTCAACCCATGACACCGGGTCAAGTACGCCTATATGTTTGCGGCATGACGGTGTACGACTATTGCCATCTCGGGCATGCGCGGGTAATGGTGGTGTTCGACATGGCGTACCGCTGGTTGCAGGCTAGTGGATTCACCGTCGATTATGTGCGCAATATCACCGATATTGACGACAATATTATTAAACGCGCTGCGGAAAATAAGGAGAGCATTGAGCAACTCACCGGACGCTTTATCGACTTCATGCACGAAGACGAAGCCCGGCTCGGCATCTTGCCGCCGACGCACGAACCGCGCGCAACGCAATTTGTGCCGGGCATGGTGCAGATGATTCAAACCTTGATCGATAAAGAGTTGGCTTATCCGGCACCCAACGGCGATGTGTATTACGCCGTGCATCGGTTCGCCGGTTACGGCAAACTTTCCGGCAAGTCTCTGGATGATTTGCGTGCGGGAGAGCGCGTAGAGGTAGATTCGAACAAGCGCGAGCCGCTTGATTTCGTGCTGTGGAAAGCCGCGAAACCGGGCGAACCGTCTTGGGATTCACCGTGGGGCCAAGGTCGCCCCGGCTGGCATATCGAGTGCTCGGTGATGAGCGAGCATTATTTAGGCGCGCACTTCGACATCCACGGCGGCGGGCAGGATTTGCAGTTTCCGCACCATGAAAACGAAATTGCGCAATCGGAAGGCGCGCACGGTCATACCTTTGTAAACTACTGGATGCATAACGGCTTCGTGCGCGTGGACAACGAAAAAATGTCCAAATCTTTGGGCAATTTTTTCACCATTCGCGAAGTGCTGAAGCAGTTTAATGCGGAGACGGTGCGCTTTTTTATTCTGCGCGCGCATTATCGTAGCCCGCTGAATTATTCGGATCAGCATCTACAGGATGCAAAGCAATCCTTGGATGGTTTGTACATCACTCTGCGCGATGTGCCGCCGGAAGATGTCGTTATCGACTGGAACGATTCCTATGCGACAAAATTTAAACAGGCGATGGACGATGACTTCGATTCGCACGGCGCGGTTACCTTGTTGTTCGAATTATCACGTGAGGCGAATAAGGCTAAGTCGGGCAAGCTAGCAGGTTTGCTCAAAGCACTGGGTGCGATCTTGGGCTTGTTACAAACTGATCCCATAAGTCACTTACAAGGTATTTCCATAAATATTACGGAAAACATAAAAGCAGTATCTAATGCAGAAGCGGAGGTTATCTATGGTGTGCCACACATAGAACAGCTCATCGCCGCCCGCCTCGCCGCCCGCCAAACCAAGGACTTCGCCCGCGCCGATGCCATTCGCCAGGAATTGGCTAAGGCGGGCATTATTATCGAAGACACGGCGGCCGCCACCTCCTGGCGCAGGGCTTAAGTCCTGGTTCGACAAGCACTCAAGCACCGATTTTCCCATTGCCTGCGCGCCGGGCGCGGCCTATGATGTTTAAATCAAACTAATAAATATCAAGGGGCCGTACTATCACGACGTTTAAGACTATTTTTCCACCGCTGCTCATTGAGTTACAGCATCACCTGCTGTATGTCAAAAGCGTAGTAGATCGTGTATTGACCGAAGACGCGACGAGTGGAAAATTGCCGGCAGCGGATTACTGGCATGCTTATGCCGCCGCCGACCCGCGTCTGATCAAACAATTAGCCAGCGACGATCTGCACGAAGCCTGGGTGCGTATGGGGCGGGTACACCAACAGTTTTTAAAAGCCGCTGAATCCACGGTCAATCTTGCCGCGAAGGGTGAATTCACACGTGCACGGGTGCAAATCAACGAAGTGTTTTTACACTCCAACGAACTGACCGGCTTGTTGGTCGGCGGCAGTATCGCTGAATTACTCACGGTTATTCAATCGCACGAACAAATATTGGCGACACGCTACGAGCGTGACTTTCTCGAAGCGACCCACATGGGGCGTTTCACTTGCCGACTCTCGGATAATGTGATTATCGAAGCGGACGACAGCTTCTTGGATTTTTGCGGGTATACGCGCGAAGATTTGATCGGTCAGCCGATCAGTACCTTACTGAAAAAACCGGCACTGTCGCGCCTGATCAATGGCGCGCGCCATGCGGAAAAAACAGAACGCATCGCGGTGAAAGCTAAAAATGCGAGCGGACGCCAAATTGCGCTGGATGTAATTGTGTATATTGATCGGAACGACTATAGCGAATTACTGCACGGTTTTGCGGTGAACGTGACACAGACCGAGAGTGAGGCGCAGCACCGGCGGCTGCTGTCGACAGCGATTGAAGCTTCCAGCCAAGCCATTATGATTACCAACGCCGAGCAAGAGATGGTGTACGTCAACCCGGCGTTTTGCAACATGACGGGTTACGCCGAGGATGAAGTGCTGGGCAAAACCCCGCAGTTTTTGCAAGGTCCCGAAACCAGTGAAGCGACGCGCAGTGCCATTCGTGAGGCTTTGTCAGCCAATAAACCGGTACGTGTTGAAATCTTAAACTATCACAAAAGCGGTAAACCGTATTGGTTGGATTTATCGATTGTTCCCGTGCGCGACGATGAGGCTGAAGTTACGCATTACGTGGCCATGGAAATCGATATCACCGAGCGCAAGCGCGCGGAGGTTGAAATTGCACGGATTGCGATGGAAGACCATCTAACCGGGCTTGCCAATCGCCGTGCGGCGGAAGATCGCTTGGAGTTGGAGTGGGGCCGGGCGCGCCGCGATCATGGCAGCTTTGCCATTACCATTGTCGATATTGACCGCTTTAAATTAGTAAACGATCAATACGGGCATCAAGTCGGCGATTTGGTGTTGCAGCATGTTGCGCAAGTTATGCTCAGTAACTTGCGGGGCGGCGACTGGATTGCGCGCTGGGGCGGCGAAGAATTTATTGTGTGCTTTCATGATTTGGATCGGCGCGGCGCGCTGACCGCTGCGGAACGCTTGCGTAAGCAGGTGAAATCGAAATCGATTGTGCTGCCGCAAGGCGAATTGTCGGCAACCGTGAGCATGGGCGTGGCTTTGTACGGCACGGAGCATGCCAATATAGAGAGCATGTTGGCGCAATCCGATGCCTTGCTCTACGAAGCCAAGCACGCGGGGCGTGATCGGGTGATGTGTGCCGGCAAAGACAGCAGCCGCAAAGGCAGCGTGATTTGGGAAGGCTCGCAAGTGCAGAGCGCGTTGCACGAGGGACGGTTACTGCCAGCCTATCAGCCCATTGTTAATTTGCGCACCGGGCGCATTGTGGCCGAAGAAGCCTTGGCGCGGATTCGCGCGAAGGATGATTCCTTAGTGCCGGCGATCAACTTCATCCAAGCGGCAGAAGCGCTGCACCTGATTTCGGATATCGATAAAAGCATTTCGACGAATGCGATTGAGCGCTGCGCACTCTCCATGCAAAAACCCAAGATCAACGGCGATGATGAGCTTGCACATTTTATTAACCTATCGCCGCAATTTCTCGCCAATCCCGAATCGGTCGCGGGATTGCTGCAATATGCGCAACAGCAATGCCATGATTGCGGCCTCGAGAATTTACTGGTTAAACCATTAGTGATTGAAATTACCGAGCGTCAGTTGGGCGATATTATGCTGTTGAAAAAGCATCTGAAGCCGCTCACCGATTTTGGTTTTCGTCTGGCGCTGGACGACTTTGGTAGCGGCTATTCGTCTTTTCTGTATCTAGCGGAGTTGCCGGTCAATTTCATTAAAATCGAAGGTTGGATGGTGGGGCGTATCAATAAAGATAAGCGCGTCCGGCAATTGGTTGAAACGCTGGTAAATACCGCGCAGAAGTTTGATATTCTAACGGTGGCCGAGTGTGTGGAAAATTCTGAAACAGCGCAAGTCTTGTGCGATCTCGGCGTGGACTGGGCGCAGGGTTATTACTTTGCTAAACCGCAGGTCGCCTAATAGCAAAAGGTGACAGTTTTGGGGCGGCTTATGTGTTAGCCTACGCGTTTTTCGAGCCCACTATGAAACTCTGTATTCTCTCCGATAGCCACGATAATCGTCGTTTACTCGATCATGCCGTTGAAGATGCCAAAGCGCGCGGTGCCGAGGTGGTGCTGCATTGCGGCGACGTGGTCGCCCCTACCACGCTACGCGTATTGCAAAAGCATGGGTTGCCGGTGCATGTGATTCACGGCAATAACATGGGCGATACCTTTAGCCTGGGAAAATTAAGCGGCGAGCCTTCAAGCGTGGTGCAATATCACGGACCCGACGCGGCATTGGAGTTCGCGGGTAAAAAGATATTTATGGTGCATTATCCGCATTACGCGCGCGGTATGGCTACTACCGGCGAATGGGACGTGGTGTGCTGCGGGCACGAGCATCGTACGGCGATTATTTGGATTAAGAATATTCTGGGCGGCCAAACCTTATTAATCAATCCCGGCACCGTCGGCGGAGTTGGGGCACCGCCGACTTATATCTTTGGCGACTTGAAGAGCATGGTGTTTGAAGTAATCAATGTCCCTGCGGAGCCCGGGGAGATATGTAACATGCCGCAAGTATCCGCGCATTAAACGATGTTTTAAATCGGCTTAAATTTAGACGTCTTTATTCTTATTACGGCATAAATAATTTCAATTATGGTTTCGTCAGGCGCGGTGGATTGAGCGCCGGTTTAAGAGTAAAATTCTTGGTCTTTGAAAGCCTCCATTTGTCCTTGGGATCGAGTAAAAACACAAAATATTTTTAATGGTTGGCGGTAATGCTTGCTGCCCAATCGCTATTTATCCTGATGTTGGAGGAGGCCCCATGACGGAAGTAGTTGCAACCAACCAGACGATTCTGGTGGTCGGCGGTGGTATTAGTGGCATGACGGCAGCCCTTGAGGCAGCGGAATGCGGCAAAGATGTTGTCTTGCTCGAAAAAAATCCCGCTCTCGGTGGCCGCGTCTCGCAGCTTTACCGTTATTTTCCCAAGCTCTGCCATCCGACCTGCGGCTTGGAAATTAATCTGCGTCGGCTTAAAGGTAGTCGTCGCATTCGCACCTTGACCATGGCGGAAGTCACGAGCATTTCGGGTGAAAAAGGCAACTACACCGTCAGCGTGAAACTCACGCCGCGCTATGTGAACGAAAATTGCACCGCTTGCGGCGAGT
Source organism: Betaproteobacteria bacterium (assembly GCA_043783305.1). GTDB lineage: Bacteria > Pseudomonadota > Gammaproteobacteria > Burkholderiales > Thiobacteraceae > RBG-16-58-11. The sequence continues at coordinate 5,274 of JAYVZN010000010.1, read as the reverse complement.
GCGCAAAGGCCGTGACTACGGAAATCCCCAACGCCTTTAACTACAATTTAAATACGATCAAGGCGGCGTACATCCCGAACGCCATGGCTTACCCCATGCGCTATGTGTTAGATCCTTCGATCATCGGCACGCCGGAAGCCGACAAAGCCAAGGCTGCGTGCAAATACAACGCCATCGATCTCGACATGAAGGAAGAGACGATCCAGATCAAAGCCGGTGCGGTGGTGTGGGCCACCGGTTGGAAGCCTTACGATGCGGCGAAGATTCAGCCGTATGGTTATGACCGTATTAAAAATGTGATTACGAGCGTGGAATTCGAGCGCTTGTCCGATCCGCATGGCCCAACCGGCGGCAAGATTCTGCGCCCCTCCGATGGTAAAGAAGCTAAAAACGTCGCGTTCATTCAATGCGCTGGTTCGCGTGATGAAAACCACTTGCGCCATTGCTCGCGCATTTGTTGCATGGCATCGCTCAAGCAAACCAATTATGTTACCGAAAAATTCGGCGATGAGGGTAAGTCCACGATTTACTACATCGACATCCGTGCGATTGATCGCTTTGAGGATTTTTATCACAAAGTGCAAGCCAATCCGAATGTGAAATTTATCAAGTCGAAGGTAGCGAAAATCGTTGAAGATGAAAAATCGGGTAACCCGGTCTGTCACGGTGTAGACACCGAAGGCTATCACCGCTACGCCACCGAGCACGATCTGGTGGTATTGGCGATTGGCATGGCGCCATCCGTGCCGGCCGGTATGATTCCCACGGAAATTGTGGCGGACTCGAGTGGGTTTATTCAAATGGACGAAGCCAACGGCGGCTTATTCGGTGCCGGTTGCGCAACCAATGCGTTGGACGTGAATCGCGCCGTGCAGTCGGCAACGGCGAGCGCTCTACGCGCGATCCAAGTCGTGAACCAAGTAGCACGGGCGGAGGCTTAAAATATGGCAGATCAAAAAATAGCAGCGTATGTGTGCCAAGGCTGCGGTATCGGCGAGCGCTTAGACACCAAGGCGCTGGCGCAGATTGCAAAGTCTGACGGTAAAGCACACCTTATTCGCGAGCACGAATTTCTATGCAATGCCGATGGTGTGGCAACGATTCAGAAAGATATTGACGAGGGCGTAACCCACATTGCCATCGCGGCTTGTTCGCGGCGTGCTAAAACCGAAGCGTTTTATTTTCCCACCGTGGCGATGTCGCGCGCGAACTTGCGCGAAGGTGTGATTTGGGTTCGTCCCGAGGGCGACGAGCATCAAGAAGCCACGCAAGAAATGGCACAAGACTATGTGCGCATGGCTTGTGCAGAAGCTAAGAAGTTGGTGCAGCCGATGGGCAACACTGCGGTTGCGTGCGAACCCACGGTGTTAGTCGTCGGTGGTGGTATCACCGGCATGACCGCTGCGCTGGAAGCGTCGAAAACTGGTTATAAAGTTGTCTTGGTTGAGAAGACTGGCCAACTCGGTGGTTGGGCGGGGCAGTTATGGAAACGTGTCGCTTATAAAGAGCCCTTTACCGACCCCGTGGATACGGGTGTGCCGGAAATGATCACAGCCATCGAAGCCGATAAGAATATTAAGGTTTACCTCAACGCCACCATCGCTAAAACGGATGGTTCGCCAGGCCGTTTCAATGTTGATATCGCGACCGAGTCTGGCAGTGTCACGCCGGAACAGGTTGGATCCATTGTGCAAGCCTCCGGCTTTACTTTATACGACATGAACAAGCTGCCGGAACTCGGCGGCGGCACCAGCCCGCATGTTGTAGATCAAGCCGGTTTGGAAGCTTTGGCGAAAGCAGCTAACGGCGGTGCCATTAAACGTGCCGATGGTAGCGAAGTGAAGTCCGTTGTGTTTGTGCAATGCGCGGGGCAACGCGATAATTCCGGTAAGCACCTGTCTTACTGTTCGGGTACCTGTTGCAACACTAGCATCAAGCAAGCGATGTATTTCAAGGATCAAAATCCAGACATCGATACCATCGTGATTTTTGATGACTTGCGTACACCGGGTAATGGCGAAGACTTTTACCGCAGCGCGCAACGTAAAGGCGTGGCCTTTACCAAAGGCAAGGTCTCCGCAGTGGCTGCATCGGGTAATGGCATGAAAGTCACGTTCAACGATCTGATCTTGGGCGATGAAAATTCCGTGATCGAAGCCGATCTAGTCGTATTGGCGACTGGGCAAGTGCCAAACGCCGGTGTGAATATTGATCCGACCAAGGCGGAAGCAGAAACGGAAACCGCTGCGGAAGTGAAGCAAATCTCCATTCTTAATCTGAACTATCGTCAGGGTCCGGATGTACCGCAACTGAAGCAAGGCTTCGTTGATTCGCACTTTATTTGTTTCCCCTACGAATCGCGCCGTACCGGTATCTACCCAGCTGGCCCAGTGCGCCGCCCGATGGATATTCCGCAAGCCATGGAAGATGCAACCGGCGCCACCATGAAGGCGATTCAAGCCATCGAAAATGCGGCTGTGGGTCGCGCCGCACATCCGCGCTCCGGCGATCTGAGCTTTCCGACTTTCCGTGTCGAAGGTTGTACGCAGTGCAAACGCTGCACGGTGGAGTGCCCGTTCGGCGCTATCGACGAGGACGAGAAACGTTATCCGGTGTTCAATGAATCGCGCTGCCGTCGTTGCGGTACCTGTATGGGTGCTTGCCCGGTGCGTGTGATTTCATTTGAAAACTATTCAGTGGATTCCGTTGGCTCGCAAATCAAAGCGGTGGATATCCCTGATGAGTTTCAAGAGAAGCCACGGATTCTGATTTTGGCGTGTGAGAATGACGCCTATCCCGCGCTCGACATGGCCGGTATGAATCGCACCGAATACAGCGCCTATGTGCGCGTGATTCCAGTGCGCTGTTTAGGTTCAGTTAACTTGATCTGGGTTACCGATGCGCTGAATAGCGGCTACGACGGCGTGATGATGATGGGTTGCAAGCACGGCGACAATTATCAATGTCACTTCGTAAAGGGATCCGAAATCGCGAGCCAGCGCCTGTCTAAAGTGGACGAGACGCTGAAGAGCTTGAATCTGGAACCAGAGCGGGTACAAAACTTCGAGATCGCCATCACCGACATCGAGCGTGTACCGCAATTAATTAACGACTATGCGGCAAAGATCCAAGAAATTGGTTTGAGCCCGTTCAAGTTCTAGGAGACAACGGATGAACGATCTCAATTCCCAAGCCGTAGCGAAATACCGCAACAACTTTCTCAAAGAAGTCGAAGCCTGTGTTGAAGAAGGTGACTGGGTCAAGATGTGTATGCAATGCGGCGTGTGTTCGGGTTCTTGCCCGTTCGGCCCACACTGGGACCATCCGCCGCAAGAACTGTTCATGATGATACGTGCCGGCAAACGGGAAGAAGTGCTGACATCGAATTCGATGTGGATGTGTACTTCATGCTACAACTGCATCGTACGCTGTCCGCGCGAAATTCCGATTACGCACATCATGCACGGCTTGGCGAACTATGCACACCGTTTGGGATTAGCACCGAAGAATCAACCGACGCGCCATTTTTCCAAATTATTCTGGAACAACATTACCAAAACCGGACGTGCCAATGAATTGAAATTATCGTTGGGCTTATATTTCAAAGATGGCCTCGTCAGTGGTATTAAGGTCGGTATGGCGATGGCTTCTGTTGGTTTAGGCATGGTAAAAGCAAAACGCTTGAACCCGATTGAACTGTTGAAACCGCATGGTTGCAAAGATATTAAAGGCATTCACGCCATGTTGAAGAAAGCGCGTGAAATCGAAGACCGCCGCAAAGGCCTGACGACCGCTTAAGGAGACGCACATGGCGACAAAAGAATACGCATTTTATCCCGGCTGCTCCTCGCAACCGGGTGCATCTGCTTCCAACTACCTTACATCGGTCAACTCGATGTGCAAAACGTTGGATATTAAACTGACTGAAATTCCCGATTGGAATTGCTGCGGCGCTTCTATTGGCTACGCTGAAGGCGGCGAATTACCGCGTCACGCCATGAACGCACGTAACTTGGCCATGGCTGAGCGCGAATTACCAGGCCAAAAAGTAGTGGCAACCTGCGCGGCGTGCTGGCTTTCCGCGCGCGAAACCAAAGAGCGCTTGGATCACAATTCCACGATGCGTTCAGATACGAACGAAGCGCTCAAGGAAGCGGGTCTGGAATATCAAGGTAAAGCGGAAGTGATGCACATGGTCGAAGTGCTGATCGAAGATTTTGGTTACGACGAATTAAAGAAGCACGTGGTTAAGCCATTGGACGGTATCAAGTTCGCCGGTTATGTCGGTTGTCAAACCAATCGCCCTTTCGGCATCGATGGCGAATCGTTTGAAAATCCCGTGTACCTCGACAAGCTGGTTGAGACGATGGGCGGCGAAGCCGTGAAGTACGACCAAAAAGTAACTTGCTGCGGCGGTGCCTTGGCGTTTTCTGAACCGGAAAAAAGCCAGAAACAGATTAAAGATATCGTTGAATCCGCTTACGATCACGGTGCGGAAATGATCGTTACGCCTTGTCCCCTGTGCCAAGCCAACGTTGAAATCTATCAAGGTGCGGTGAATAAGCGCTACGGCACAAAATTTAACATACCGGTTTTATATTACAGCCAATTGATGACGCTTGCTTATGGCGGGTCCGCCAAGGAAGCCGGTCTCGATGGCCATATTATTAAGGCACCGAAATTGGAAGCCTTTGCGGCAAAGAAATAAACGGCGTATAAAACGGGAGGCAAGTTTTCCTGACGCAGCGAAAGGGCGGTTTTGAAAACCGCCCTTTTTTATGGGTGAAGAGAAAGGAGTGGATATGCATAACCCGACCACTTGGGACGAGTATCTCGACTTGGTGCATCAGGCGGTTTATGAAATCGACGAGATGCGCGCTTGTATCGACGAAGATGCCGGCGATGAAGATGCCGAGCTATACGCGCAATTTATTGACCCCCTGGATGTTTCTTTGCGCAAATTGTTCGATGATATGACCTCTGGACGTTACCAATTTCCCAGTAATACCGACCTACCTTTTATGACGGTGGTACAACGATTTGGACGCGCCATCCCGTTTCGCCAGCTACTGGAGACCATTAATCGCACGCATCGTAACGGCTTATAAGCGCTTACTAATTATTTGTTGCGTTTATCACAACTCCAGAAAAATAGTGCTTGCATAATCTAAATGGCTGCGGTATTTTGCAATCCGCAGGATTTTCAAGTGGTGTGTAATGTTCGTCGCTGTAACCCCTTCTCGTTGGTACCTCAGCTCGCCAGCGCTCTGTCTT
>JAYVZN010000009.1:0-43029 GCA_043783305.1 Betaproteobacteria bacterium | reverse complement strand
TTGCGTTTCATGCCACCCTCATGACTTTATTAAGCAAGGAGAACCAACTTAACATCAAATAGTTAGAGTTGCAAGCTCAGATTGCACATTACATTATCGCTCAAGCTAGATATTTTTCAACCAATATTTCGGCTATCTGAACCATATTCAGCGCTCCGCCTTTACGCATGTTGTCGGCTACGGCCCAAAAATTCAAGCCGTGGGGATGGGAAACGTCCTCACGTACGCGTCCGACAAATACTGGGTCATTGGCTGCCGCTTCTACCATCGGGGTTGGATAACCGCTTTCATCATCCTCTTCATACAAAACAATACCGGGCGCATTTCCCAGTAAATTGCGCGCCTCTTCTTGGCTTAATTTACGTTCCGTTTCGATATGGAGTGCGATGGAATGCCCGTAAAACACGGGAGCGCGCACCGAAGTTACATTGACACCAAGGTCGTTTTTTTGCAGCACACGCCCAAGTTCCCACATGATTTTAGCTTCTTCTCCACTGACACCGGCTTCATCCAAAGCGCCGATTTGCGGTAATAAATTAAAGGCAATTTGCTTGGGGAATACATTGCTTTGCATTGGCTTATGATTAAACAAACCAATGGACTGCTGCGCCAATTCATCGACAGCGGCCCGACCCATGCCGGATACCGATTGTATCGACACCGCATTCACTCGACTTAAGCCCACCGCATCATTAATTGGTTTTAATGTGAGCGCCATGATAATTACGCAACTGTTGGGATTAGCGATAATGCGGCGTGTTTCATAAGCAGCAAGTTCCATCTCATTCACTTCGGGTACAACCAGCGGTATATCCGGATCGTGGCGAAAAGCATCGCTATCGTCGATGACAATCGCACCCGCTTCGGCCGCTTGTGGCACATATTCCTCGGCCAGTGCACGATCAGCGCAAAAGAAGGCGATTTGGCAGCTTGCAAAATCAAAACCATCAATATCTTGCACGGTTAAGGTTTCGCCGCCATAGCGAACATCCTCACCGATCAATGCCCCTTGATCCACTACCGACATTTCAGCGATGGGAAAGGCGCGCGCCTCCAAAATCTCTATGAGCGTTTCGCCCATCAAAGAACTTGCTCCCACCACGCATACGTTAAACATAACGGCCATTTCAGAACACCTCAAAAAGAAAACGCCAGGCGGGATATTCCGCCTGGCGTGGCAAATTTTTACCAGAATCGCTATTGCTCGAGCACAATGCGCAGCATGCGACGCAAGGGTTCGGCCGCACCCCAGAGTAATTGATCACCCACGGTAAATGCCGACAAATACTGCGGCCCCATATTCAGCTTACGCATACGACCTACCGGCACCGTCAACGTACCGGTTACAGCGGTCGGTGTGAGTTCCTGGGTGCTGATCTCGCGCTCATTCGGCACAACTTTAACCCAGGCGTTATGCGCGGCAATCATGCCGTGGATTTCATCCAGCGGCACATCCTTGTTGAGCTTTATGGTCAAGGCTTGGCTATGGCAGCGCATGGCGCCAACGCGCACACACAAACCATCAATCGGGATTTGATTTCCCGAGCGGCCAAGAATCTTGTTGCACTCAACTTGCGCTTTCCATTCTTCTTTGGTTTGGCCGGATTCCAACTGTGCGTCAATCCATGGAATAAGTGAACCCGCCAACGGTGCCGGCCAAGCATGCAAAGGATATTGATCGGAGCGAATAAAACTTGCGACCTTTTTATCGATTTCGAGAATCGCAGAGGCGGGGTCATCCAACAAAGCTTTCACTTCGCCATGCACCGCGCCCATTTGCTGAATCAACTCGCGCATATTACGCGCACCGGCACCGCTCGCAGCTTGATACGTCATGGGACTAATCCACTCGATCAAACCTTTATCGAATAAACCACCCACCGCCATCAACATCAGCGAAACCGTGCAATTGCCGCCGACGTAAGTTTTAACGCCCTTGCTCAAACCTTCCTGGATTACGGGTTTGTTCACCGGGTCGAGGATGATGATGGCCTCGTCTTGCATACGCAGTGTCGAAGCGGCATCGATCCAGTAGCCCTTCCAGCCAGTCGCGCGCAGCTTGGGATACACTTCCTTGGTGTAATCGCCGCCCTGGCAAGTGATAACGATATCCAGCGCCTTCAGATCGTCAATATTGGCGGCATCTTTTAGCGGCGGCACGTCCTTGCCGATAGCCGGGCCTTTGCCGCCCGGATTCGAGGTGGTAAAAAACACCGGGTCAATGATGTCAAAATCTTTTTCTTCGCGCATGCGCTGCATCAACACCGAACCCACCATGCCGCGCCAGCCGATCAAGCCTACTCGTAACATTTCAGTATCTTCCTAGAATAAAATTCTTCAAAGGGCGGCCACGACGGCAGCACCCATGTCGCTGCACGAAACTTGTTGCGTGCCCCTAGTATAAATATCCGCTGTGCGTAAGCCTTGCCCCAGTACTTTCTTGACGGCGGCTTCAATGCGCAGCGCCGCTGCTTCTTGGTTCAGTGTATAACGCATCATCATCGCCACCGACAAAATCGTCGCCAGCGGATTCGCAACGTTCTTGCCCGCAATATCCGGCGCGCTGCCGTGAATCGGTTCATACAAACCCTTGTTGTTCGCGTCCAGCGAAGCGGAAGCCAGCATGCCGATGGAGCCGGTGAGCATAGACGCTTCATCCGACAAAATATCGCCGAAGATATTGCCCGTCACGATCACGTCGAACTGCTTTGGATTGCGCACCAACTGCATCGCAGCGTTGTCCACATACATGTGGGACAGCGCTACTTCAGGATATTCTTTGGCGACCTCGATCACCACTTCCTTCCACAGCTCGGAGCATTCCAGCACATTGGCTTTTTCCACCGAGCACAGCTTTTTGCCGCGTTTCATGGCAATGCCGAATGCCACATGCGCCACACGCCGCACTTCGGATTCAGCATACAGCATAGTGTTGAAGCCAACCCGCTCGCCATTGCGCACTTCAATCCCGCGCGGTTGGCCGAAGTACACATCGCCCGTCAGCTCGCGCACGATCATGATGTCCAAGCCTGCCACCACATCGGCACGTAGGGTCGAAGCGCTGGCCAGTTCCGGATACAACAAAGCCGGGCGCAGATTGGCAAACAAATTCATTTCTTTGCGGATGCGCAGTAAACCGCGCTCCGGACGCTTCTCGCGCGGTAAAGCATCGTACTGAATGCCGCCTACGGCACCGAGTAGCACGGCATCTGCGGCTTTAGCCAAAGCCAGGGTGGCATCCGGCAGCGGATCACCCGCCGCGTCATAACCGGCACCGCCAATAAGCGCTTCTTCCAATTCGATGTTTAAACCATCATCGGATAAAACCTTTAATATTTTCACCGCCTGCGCGACAATTTCCGGGCCGATGCCATCACCGGGCAATACTGCTATTTTCATTGCGAATCCTTGATTTATTACGAGGCGAACATCCAAGGCGCTTCTGCTGCGCGCCGTGCTTCATAAGCTTTGATCTTATCCACATGGCGCATCGTTAAGCCGATATCGTCCAAACCATTCAGTAAACAATACTTACGAAAATCATCCACCTTGAAGCTAAAACTCTGTCCACTCGGTGTGCTCAGGGTTTGCGCCGCAAGGTCGATGTTTAGTTTGTAGCCTTCGCTCGCTGCCGTTTCTTGGAACAACTGATCGACAATCGCTGCATCCAAGACAATGGGTAATAAGCCGTTTTTGAAACAGTTATTGAAAAAAATATCAGCAAAACTCGGCGCGATAATGGCGCGAAAGCCATAGCCTTCCAACGCCCAGGGCGCATGCTCACGGCTCGAACCACAACCAAAATTCTCGCGCGCCAACAACACTTGCGCGCCTTGGTAGCGCGCTTGGTTCAGCACGAAATCCGGGTTCAGCGGGCGCACGCTATTGTCCATCCCTGGCTCGCCGTGATCCAAATAGCGCCACTCGTCGAACGCGTTCGGGCCGAAACCCGTACGCTTAATCGATTTCAAAAACTGCTTGGGAATGATCGCGTCAGTATCGACATTCGCGCGATCCAACGGCGCGACCAATCCCTGTAGCTGCGTAAATTTTTGCATAATTTATTTATGTTTCTCGGCCGACTTTTCGATCTTATCGCCTAGCTTACCCACATCCTTGCCAAAACCTTCCATGGTGTTGCACGCTGCAAGACCTACCCCGCCCAATAGAATAACTAAGAAAGCAAGCCACTTGTTCATAAGCACCTCACTGGTTGATAAAAATTACGCCGCTTTTAACGGTGATTGCGCGACTGTGCGCACATCCACAAAATGCCCCGCAATGGCCGCAGCGGCGGCCATCGCTGGACTCACTAAATGCGTACGCCCACCCGGACCTTGCCGACCCTCGAAATTGCGATTGGAGGTCGACGCACAACGCTCGCCCGGTTCCAACTTGTCAGCATTCATCGCCAAACACATGGAACAGCCCGGTTCGCGCCATTCGAAACCAGCATCCAGAAAAATTTTATCCAAGCCTTCTTTTTCAGCTTGGAGTTTCACCAAACCGGAACCCGGCACCACCATCGCCAACTTAACGTTCGCCGCCACGTGCTGACCTTTAGCGACGGCTGCAGCCGCACGTAAATCTTCAATCCGCGAATTGGTGCAAGAGCCAATAAATACCTTATCAATCATAATCTCAGCAATCGGCATGTCCGCTTTTAGGCCCATATAGTGCAGCGCACGTTCCATGCCGGAACGCTTCACGACATCGGGTTCGCATGCCGGATCAGGTACCCGCCCATCCACCGCCACCACCATCTCCGGTGAAGTACCCCAGGTCACCTGCGGCTGAATCTGCGCCGCATCCAACGTCACTATCTGGTCAAATTGAGCATCGGCATCGCTGTGCAAAGATTGCCAATAGGACACCGCTTGATCCCAAGCCGCTCCCGTCGGCGCAAACGGCCGGCCTTTGACGTAGGCAATAGTTTTTTCATCCGCCGCCACCATGCCGGCACGTGCTCCCGCTTCGATGGCCATATTGCAAATCGTCATGCGCCCTTCCATCGACAGCGCACGAATCGCGCTCCCGCTGAACTCGATGGCATAGCCGTTGCCGCCCGCCGTGCCGATTTTGCCGATAATGGCCAACACGATATCTTTTGCCGTCACGCCCACGCCCAATTCGCCGTCTACCTTCACCAGCAAGGATTTCGACTTCTTTTGCAACAAGCATTGCGTAGCCAGTACATGTTCCACTTCAGAAGTGCCTATACCAATAGACAAGGCTGCAAACGCGCCGTGGGTACTGGTATGCGAATCGCCGCACACTACGGTCATACCCGGCAGCGTGGCACCCTGCTCCGGTCCGATGACGTGCACAATGCCTTGGCGCACATCATTCATTTTGAATTCGGTGATGCCGAAAAAATCGCAATTCTTATCCAAAGTTTCCACTTGCAAGAGCGAAATCGGATCGGCGATCCCCTCCGTGCGCTTGGTAGTCGGTACATTATGATCCGCCACCGCCAGATTGGCTTCCACCCGCCACGGTTTGCGTCGGCTCATGCGCAAGCCCTCAAAAGCCTGCGGGCTCGTGACTTCATGCACTAAATGGCGGTCGATATACAACAACGTCGTGCCGTCGTCTTCGACATGCACCACGTGTGTATCCCACAGCTTATCGTATAGGGTTTTTGCGTTCATACTCGTTTTATAGCTGGAAAACACAGATTATAACTGAGCATAGCGACTACAGCATAGGGCGGCGCAAGACCTAAATAATTACAATATTTAAAGAAATCGTTCTGCACGTCCTCTCAAAACTCGTTTCAACGCTACTGACAACACGCTGTCAGTAGCGCCCCCTTAAGCTGGGCTTCGTTTCTGAATTACACACAAAAAATGGAGAACAGCATGAGCGAAACCGTTACTAAGCCAGTCGGCGCATTTAGTTGGAATGAATTAATGACCACGGATATAGAAGCAGCTAAAGCCTTTTATAGTGCGCTATTCGGCTGGCGCACGCAGGATATCAAATGCGATGGCAAGGCCTACACGATGGCTGCAATAGACGACCAGGATGTCGCCGGCATCATGGCTATCCCTAGAGAAGCGGTGGGCATGCCGCCGTGTTGGGGTGCTTATGTCACGGTCGCCGATGTAGACGCTTTGCTGCCGCGCGCGAAAAAATTAGGCGGCAAGATTATCGTTCCACCGCAAAATATACCCGATATCGGCCGATTTGCCGTGATTCAAGATCCGCAAGGCGCTATGCTATCGGTCATCGCGTATTTAAAATGAGGGTTGCAATGGCGCACCGTTACTTCACCCAAGGTACGTTTGATTTTCTTGCGACGCTTGCCGCGAATAATCGGCGCGAGTGGTTCGACGAACACAAACCCGACTACGAAGCGATGGTGCGCACCCCCGCCTTGAATTTTATTAGCGACATCGCCACCGATTTAGCCTTAATTTCCCCACATTTTCTTGCCCTACCGCGCAAAACAGGCGGTGCGTTGATGCGGGTAAATCGCGATATCCGTTTCGGCAAAGACAAGCGCCCGTTTAAAACCAATATTGGGATTCAGTTTCGGCATGAGGTGGGCAAGGATGTGCATGCCCCCGGCTTTTACCTGCACGTCGAGCCCAATGATTGCTTTATCGGCGTTGGCCTGTGGCGCCCGGACATTCGCGCGCTGAGTAAAATTCGTGATGCCATGATTGACAATGGCGATGCCTGGCTAGCGGCGCGCGACAACAAGATATTTTGCCAAAAATTTACACTCGTCGGCGATTCCTTGACGCATGCACCACGCGGTTATGCCAAAGATCACCCGTTACTGACGGATTTGAAGCGCAAAGATTTTCTTGCCCTGACTCGATTGACCGATGCCGCGATTCGCGCCAAGAGTTTTTATCCTAAAGTGATCGCATGTTATGCGCAGTCTATTCCTTTCATGCGCTATCTCTGCCAAGCACTGGATCTGCGCTTTTAAGCATGCGCCGCGCTGATCGTCTGTTTCAACTCATCCAGCATCTGCACCACGACAGAGTGATTACCGCACGCGATTTAGCAAGATCGCTCGCCGTTTCCGAACGAACTATTTATCGCGATGTGCAAGATTTATCGCTCTCCGGCGTACCGATCGTCGGCGAAGCCGGGGTGGGCTATCGCTTGATGCGTGGTTTTCACATGCCGCCGCTGATGTTCAATGAAGAAGAATTAGCCGCGCTACTGTTGGGCGCGCGCATGGTACAAGTGTGGACGGATAAAAACTTGGCGCGTGCTGCGCACCAAGCCATGCAAAAAATCGAAAACGTTATCCCCGAACACCTGAAGCCTGAGCTGGCGCGCGAAGAAATTCTGGTACCCGACTTCAGTATTAGTCCGGAAGTATCGGAGCATCTGGCCGCACTGCGCAACGCAATCAAACGGCAGCAAAAAATAAATTTTGATTACACCCGTCAAGATGGCAAACACTCCACCCGCTGCGTTCACCCGCTCGGCTTATTTTATTGGGGCAAGGTGTGGACCTTGGTGGCCTGGTGCGAACTCCGTGATTCATTTCGGCATTTCCGTCTGGATCGAATACAGTCAATGAACGAACTAAAGCAGCACTTTGAATCCGTCCCCGGTAATACCCTCCAGGATTTTTTAAATACCGCCTGCGACGGCCATTGAACATGCCACCGGTTTTCAGCCACCGTTTTTTAATGGCTCCATAATTGCATTCGGGTGCAGCGACCAATAACCGCAAGAGCACCGACGTAACCAACGCGAGGCGATAATGTTCGAAAAGTGTGGTGCGGGGTTTGCGCGGTCGTACTCAACAATTTAGCCGGTACATTCGGTGTTAGCGAGACCTCAAATTGATTCAACGGAATAGATAGGCCCACGCCGATGGCCTTGATAAACGCTTCTTTATGCGTCCAATAGTTAAAAAAAGTTGCGCAACGTAGCGCGGGTTCCGTCGCACAGAATGCCGCATATTCCGCCGCTGAAAAAAACCGCTGTGCGATCTCCGAATAGGGAAAATCAGTACGGACACGCTCAATATCAATTCCGACTTCGCACCCGACAGCCAACGCCAGCAGCGCGATCCCGTCGGAATGCGTTACGTTAAAACGGATATTTTGTGGATTGTATTCAGGCCGGAGGAAAGGCTTGCCGTGGCTCGCATAGCTAAATTGCAGAGTTGCCGGGTCGTTGTGTAGATAAAGGCCCAGTGTTTGGCGCAGCGCGCCGCGTGCCGCAATATAAAAATCGCGGTGCTTTTTAAAAACAAAGCAATTCGCTCGCTCCTGTTCCTCTATCGATAAAAACCCAAGCCGCCGATCCATTTCGACTTCCGGTAACTCAAGATCGAAACGCCAAACGTGTATTTCGTCCGATGCCATACGGGGCCGTATCGGCGGCCGATGCCAAGTATCCACAGGCACTTTCATACACCACTCGGTTGCGTTTGCGAGGCGGGCATTATTTCAAGTGCAGGTCTCTTTTCAAGTTCTCATTCAGTAAAAGATTGCATTGCGCCAAGGCCACACCCGGCGCCAAATCTTCGGTCAACAAACCGTCTTGTTGTTTTAATTTCAACATCACACCAAGCATGGCGGATTGTGCGGCGGCAATACACGGGGTGCTGTAATTGACCAAGGAAACCCCCAATGCTTTTAGCTGCGTCAACGATAAAGGGGGAGATTTTCCGCCGTAGATTTGATTAAACACCAAGGGTTTGGTCGTCAGCGCGGCGATTTCGCGGAGGATGCTGACATCGCTGATCCCGTCCACCAAAATGGCATCGGCTGCCGTGGCATTAAAAGCAGCCACGCGGCGCATGACTTCGTCGGGTTTTACGGCATCGGTTCGGGCGACAATGAATAAATGCTGGCGGTGGTTTAACACGCGTTCCAACTTTTCCATAAACTCGTCTAATTCCAGAATTTGTTTCCCCGGGACATGGCCGCAACGCCGGGGACGTTTTTGGTCTTCTAAGACCACGCCCGAAACACCCATCTGCTCCAGCAAGCCCACCACGTGGCAGGCAACATCGGCATCGCAATAACCATCGTCAATATCCACCACGAGGTGATGATGCGGCAACAAAAGACGAATGCGTTGGGCCAGACTCGTGATATCCGACCAACTGATAAAACCAACATCGGGTAATCCGTAGAAACTGGCTGCAAAGCTGAAGCCGCTTAAAAAAAGTCCATTAAAATGGCGCGCGGCAATGCTGGCGGAAAACACATCGTAGATGCCGATCAAGGGAACGATACCATCATTGCGAATTTGTGCCCGCAAGCGATCCGGGTAATTTATTTTATTTGTACCATCCATCAAAATTCTCCATGCAATAATTTACAGCAGCTTTTCCGCCAAGCCGATGCGTTGTAATTTTCCGGTTGGGCCCTTTGGTATTTCGGTGACAAAAACAATTGGATTTGGAATTTTAAACGCCGCCAATTGATCTGCCGCAAACATTTGGATGGTTTTCGCGTCCACGTCAAAACCTTCGCGTAACACGATGGCAGCGGCTGGCACTTCGCCCAGTGTCGGGTGCGGTGCAGCAAAAGTAACCGCCTGTAGAACGGCGGGATGGTCCATTAACACTTCATCGATCTCGCGCGGCGATAATTTTTCGCCGCCCCGGTTAATCATTTCTTTCAAACGTCCGGTGAGAAATAAATAGTGCTGTTGGTCCATGACCCCTTCGTCACCGGTACGAAACCACGCGCCGTAAAACGCGGTGGCATTGGCTTGTTCGTTATTTTCATAGGCGCGCATTACATTGGGCCCACGAATAACAATTTCACCGGTGCAGCCAACCGGTAATATTTTTCCGTCCGTATCCATGATCGCCACTTCCGGACCCGCCGCCAAACCAACTGATTTAGGTTTATGCACGTCCGGTGGCAAGGGGTTACTGGCCATTTGGTGCGCCGCCTCTGTCATGCCATAGGCTTCCAACACCGGCGCACGAAAGATCGATTCCAAGGACACCATGACCTGCGGTGCCAACGATGCCGAGGAGGAACGAATAAACCGCAAGGGGCACTGCGTGGCGATGTCGGGAAATCGCGGTGCATTGGTGATGATGGCTTGATGCATGGTTGGCACCGCCGTGTACCAAGTTGGCTTCAGCGCGATCATCCACGGGTAAAACTGCGCGACAAAAAATGGGTCCTCGGCAAAACCGGGAGAACAAATAACGCTACCGCCACTGACCAGGGGCGCTAACAAACCCGCCATCATGCCGTGAATGTGGAATAAGGGCATGATGTTAAAACAACTGTCTTGCGGCGTTAGGCGGAGGGTGGAGGCAATGTTTTGCGCCGAACACATGAGATTGTGTTGGGTTAATGGCACCACTTTGGGACGTGAAGTTGTGCCGGAGGTGTGCAGAATTAAAGCCAAATCCTGCGCCTGAATAAATTCCGTATCGGCCTGAACGGACGTACCCTTCGACCTAAAATGCAGCGTACCGATGGGGTCGACAGCACTCGCCGCCAGTGCAATTACCGGTATATTTAGGCGTTCGCAGACCGCAAAAATCGGTGATTTTAACCCTTCCTGCGCCACGACGGCTTTAACATTAAGATCGGTTAAATAAAATTCAAATTCGGTCGCCGTGTATTTCGGATTCAATGGCGCGCAGCCGGCGCAAGACAGAATACCCAATACGATTAACGCTAGTTCCGGGCCATTTGGATGCACCACGGCAATGCGATCCTGGCATCCCAATCCATAAGTATGAATTTCATTTTTAACGTTTTGAATAGCCACAACCAATCCGGCGTATGTCAAACTCGTCCGGCCATGAAAGCGCAGCGCTACCGCATCCGGCTGTGCCAGCGCTTGCGACTGGATGGCTGCAATTATTGTGCTATGCGAAGGGTTGTTTTGCAGCGTCATATACGGCGTATCCTTTTTAAAAGCCGGCAGCCATTCCGTCTTTGCGGTGATCGGAAGCGCCGATATATCCTTGGTCTTGTTTCATAATGAGTTGCGCTCCGCCGAAAATAGAGCTATTCGATTCTATGGTGATCTGATGACCGCGTTGTTGCAGCGCCTCGATACTCGCACGCGGCATACTGACTTCGACCGCTATACGACCGTCTTCCAGCACACACCAACGCGGCGCATCCGATGCCGCTTGCGGATTTTGACCCGCACTCAGGATGCGTACAATCATCTGCACATGGCCTTGTGGTTGCATGCGCCCTCCCATCACGCCGAACGACAATACCGGCTGACCATTTTTACAAACAAAACCTGGAATAATAGTGTGAAACGGGCGCTTTCCTCCGTCAACTTGATTCGGATGTCCGTGCTGCAAAGAAAAACTGCATCCGCGATTTTGCATCGCGATGCCGGTTTTGGGAATCACAATGCCCGATCCAAATCCCATGTAATTGGATTGAATCAGCGACACCATCATCCCGTCGGCATCGGCCGTGCTCAGATAGACCGTGCCGTGGTCGGTCGGCAATCGGTACGACAACACTTGTGCTTTATTGGAATTAATCCGAGCCGCATGCTGTTCGATGACGGACGGCTGAAGTAGCGCTTGGGCTTCCATTTGCATCCATTCCGGATCGGCCAAATAACGCTCTACCGCGCTCAATCCGATTTTCATCGCTTCGATCTGCAGATGCAGACTGTCGACCGAATCCGGTGCGAAACATTCGATGCCCTTATGTTGCAACAACGCCAGCGCAATCAGCGCCGCCACACCCTGGCCGTTCGGCGGCAACTCGTACACATCATAGCCGTAATAATTGATCGATAGCGGTGACACCCACTCCGGTTTATGTTGCTGCAAATCAGCCATACTCCATGCAGCGCCGTCGCTATTTGCCGCACGAACAATCCGCTCGGCTATTTCACCTTGATAGAATGTTTGCCCTGCACTCTCTGCGATACGGCTTAAGGTAGCGGCTTGATCGGGATTAGCGAAGCGTTGCGCGCTTTCCGGTGCGCGTCCGTTGAGTGTAAAGACTCGTTTAAATTCGGCAAATTCCTGAAAGCGCTCGACGGCCTTACACCAAGCACCGGCTGTAATGGGCGATACGGCGAATCCGGTTCGGGCATAGCCGATGGCGGCGCTAAACAATTGCGCAAAAGGTAAATTGCCGAAACGTTTAGACAAAGCCATCCACAGCGACACGGCACCCGGTACGGTAATACTGGGCCATCCCTGTTGCGGCATGCACGGTAAATTCATGAATTGCTCAAAAGACCAAGCACGCGGTGAGCGTCCGGAACCATTAATTCCGTGCAATTTTCCCTTGTGATAAACCATAGCAAAAGCATCCCCACCCAAACCGTTGCTGGTCGGCTCTACCACCGTCAGGGTGATCGCCGTGGTGATCGCGGCATCCACGGCATTGCCGCCGCGACGCAGGCAATCCACGCCCGCTTGTACCGCCAACGGTTGAGAGGATGCCACCATATGATCGGCCATAACCGGCATACGCTGCGACGGATAAGGAAACGCCCACTGCATTACGGCGTTCCTTTGGAAATAAAAATCCGATCCGTCATCATGCGCCCTCAAACCACTGTACTAACTTTTGCCGCAAAGCGGGTAGGTGCTGCGGCGCAAAAATGGAATAGTGATCACCGGCGATGCTGCAAACCTCGACAGGCTGCTGTATCCAATGATGCCAACCCCAAGCGGGATCGTTGGCGGCGGCATGTTGTTTAAGCGCGTCAATCGGCGGTTGTTCGGCGCGAGCGATTAGGACATGCCGTACACCTTGCAGTATCTGCGGTTGATATTGACGCAACGCCCGTAAATTCATCACGAACATGTTGAATACGGTGTCCAGATCTTCGCGTGTTGTACCTTCCGGTGCCAACCCTTGTTCGAGCACATGATCGAGCACCTGCAACCATTGAATTTCTTTATTTTGCCGTTCCATATTTTGCAAATAATCGTCCATCCACAACGCATCCGTGCCGTGCAAATCACGAAAAAACCATTGAATGCAAGCACGGGTGTCCGGCATATTGTGATCCAAGGGGGCCGGCGCATCCAGTAGTAACAAGCGGTTTACGCTCGCGCCTGCTGCGATTAATTGACGCGCCATTTCCACCGCAATTACTCCTCCCATGGACCAACCGGCCAAGTCGTATGGCCCCTGTGGCCGTACACGCTGGATAGCATCGATGTAGTGTGTGGCTATCGATTCCAATGTGTATGGTGCATCGCTTTGCTGCAAGGCGGCAAAGGATTGCAAGCCAAAGTAGGACCGCGGTAAAACTTTTAATTCGGACACCAAGCCGCGGTAGCACAACACATTGCCGCCGACCGGATGAACCAGATACAAGGGCGGTTCAATCCCCGCACCGTATTCACGCAACAACACCAACGGCGACGGCGCTTGCCCGACTGCATCCGGCAGCGCATGGCGGTGGGTTTCAATTTTTTCCGCCAACGCGGCAATGGTATCGGCTTGAATCAAAATCGCCAGCGGCAATTCAATATGAAATTGCTGCTGTATTTTCGCCATCATTCGAACGGAGAGAAAGGACTGCCCTCCCAAATCAAAGAAGCTGGTATTAGCACCGATTGCAGTAAGCGGCACATTCAATATCGGTTGCCAAATTTGCGCGAGTTTCTGCTCTATTTCAGTTTCCGGTGCACGCGATTGTTGCAGCATCTGCGCCAGCGGCTCGGGTGATGGCAGGCCCTTACGGTCCACCTTGCCATTGGAAGTTACCGGCATTTTATCCAACACGATATAGGTAGCCGGAACCATATACGGCGGTAAGTATTTACCCGCGTGTGCGGCAAGCTCTTCTTTGTGCAATGCACGGTTAGCCGTGGCCACATACGCGACCAGGCGCCGACTCGCGGCCTGCTCGCCGTGCACGATCACAACCGCGTGCGTGACGGCGGCATGTTGTTGCAGCACCGTTTCAATCTCTCCCAACTCAACACGATATCCTTGAAGTTTGATTTGCGCATCTTCGCGGCCTAAAAATTCGATGTTACCGTCTTGCCCATAACGCCCCAAATCACCGGTGCGGTATAAACGCTCGCCGCTCTGCGGATGTCGGACGAAAGCGCGTTGTGTGATTGGCGCATTTTTCCAATAGCCTTGCGCTAATCCGATACCGCCAATATACAAATCGCCGGTCACACCTAGGGGTCTCGGGTTGAGTTGTTCATCCAGTACATGCAGGGTTTGATTTGCCAGAGGCTTGCCGTAAGGAATACTCAGCCAAGCGCTTTCAACTTTTTTAATCGGATAGTAAATTGACCAAATCGAAGCTTCGGTCGCCCCGCCTAAACTGTAGATTTCGGCATTCGGAAGATACTGGTGAATGGCATCGGGCAGCCAGGTTGGAATCCAATCGCCGCTGAGCATCACTACGCGCAGCGAGTGCGGTAATTGATGCCCGGTTTCACGGCAATATTCCACTAGCATTTGCATTAAGGCCGGTGCGGAATTCCACACGGTCACCTGATGCAAGTGCATCGTTTCCAACCAATGCGCCGGGTCGCGTATCCGCGCATGATCCGGTATGACAATCGCCCCGCCGGCAGCCAGCAGTCCAAAAATATCAAACACTGATAAATCGAAACTCAGTGCAGAAATAGCCAACACGCGATCCGTTGCGCCAATGCCGAATTTGGCATTCACGTCGAGGATCGTATTGACCGGGCCTTCATGATTAAGCACCACGCCCTTGGGTTGGCCAGTTGAACCGGAGGTGAAAATAATATAGGCCGGATCTTGATCGCTGCTGTTCCGCGTCGGCAGCGGTACGTCGAGCGGCAGCGGTTGGGGAGCGGCATCCACGACCAGTTGCTGCAAGTGTTGCACTTCCGGACGCGCCGTGTGCGCCGATTGCGTCAGCACCAGCGCTATTTCGCAGCACTCCAGTAAATACGTTATGCGATGCGCAGGCAAAACGGGATCGATCGGCACATAAGCCGCGCCTGCTGAGGTGACGGCTGCAGCGGCGACGACCTGCTCCCAACCCTTGTGCATAAAAATTGCGATCCGCGTATTCGGGCGCGCACCGGCTTGCACCAGCCGATTGCACCAGTAGGTCACGGCTTGCTGCAGTTGACGATAATCCAAAGTCACCGAGGCGCTCAGCAGCGCCGGCGCGGTCTGCCGCACACTCGCTTGAGCCTGAAATAATTGATGCAATAACTTTTTTTCGTATGTATGCCGGGTATCGTTCGTGGCCTCGATCAGTGCGGCGTGTGCCGGAGGAATTGCAATTTGCAAAGGCCCGGTCCATGACGACTCTTTCAACGCGCAATCGACGATCAAGTGACGGTAAGTTTCCAGCATGGCTTCAGGAACGCCCGCATAAAAAAATGCGTCCATGACATCCCAATTTAACGCCAACTCGCCGTTTTGGGTTTCGGCTATTTGGTGATCCAACGCGATTTGCGGGGTTTCCAAATTACTCCGCACCAGGTGGCGCCCCTGACGATGAAAACAATCGTCCGACCACTCCGTACCCGGCATCACTTCCAGATTGCTGACAAACGCCACCGGGCTATTAGCGCGCGCTAAACTGTGTTGCTCACGGTTACGCTGCTGCAACACCTCTAAACCGCAGACTTTGATGTGCATAAAATCAAGGAATAAGCGTTTATGCAATACTTTTACCTGCTCGATTAAAGATTGTGGCTGCCGAAAATCCATCTCCACTAGCACGGTCGAAGTAAAGCTTGCCAGGGCATCTTCACAACCCGACACGTCGCGCTCCCGATTTTGAATCAACATAGTCAATGTAAAGTGCTTATTCTTGCTCCACTGAGCAATGCAGGCGGCAAACAAGGTCAGCAGGAGTGGGGTCAATCCTAATTTCAAGGTAGCGGCCCGCGCTTTTAACGCGCTCCAAATTTCAGCTTCGATGAGGATACGGCGGCGCAGCAAGCTTGAGCGCATCGGTTGCAACCGCCCTTGCGCCAGCGGCAACTCCGGGCCGTGGGGCAAATCGGGTAAGCGCTTCCACCAATATGCCTTAGCTTTCGCATAATCCGGTGACGCTACGGCTTGCGCGCGCCGACGGGCATAATCCGCGTAGGAGAACGGCGCAGGCTGACAAACGGCCGCTGCATTTCCGTACAAAACAGAAAGTTCGTGAAACAGCCGAGACACGCTACGCCCATCGATAAACATCGGCGACCAATTAAAATGCACATGATCGACAGACCCCGGCAAGCGCGAAACTTGCACCGCAAAAAACGGCCAACGATAAAAATCCAAGTCCGCGCGTTCAAAGCGTGCGCGGATTTGCGTCAACTGCTGTTGCGCGCTTACATCGTCGTCTAACGTTAAATCGGTGATCGCAATCGTGTAGTGATCCACCCGATTCAGAATGTGCATTTGGCCGTCACCGACCAATTTCATACGCAACACCTCGTGCGCGGCAATCAGTCGATTCAGCGCGTTTTCTAAAGCAACGACATCTAAATTTTGTAACCGGAATTCAAAGTAGGTGTGGGTTGCAACGTGCAGGTCAAAAGCGTGTTGCGCACCAAATAAATAGGCTTGTTGTAAATGGCTTAACGGAAAATAGTTACTTTCTTCGTTATTCTCGCTCTCTCCCGCACGTACTGACACCATAACAACCTCAAGCAGTAGAATCCGGGTCAATACTTAACCCACGATATATTATTATTCATAAAAACAGACTCTGGTTGCTGACGACCGCCGTTAAAATCGTCCTCCCATCATAAACGTAAATAATGAAAAAAGTTGCGCTGATAAAATTTAGCGCGGCGTTTGCTGATCTAAGAATGACGAATATCTAAAAATCAACGTTTATTAATGAATAAGCAAAGCCTCTTCAACCACGCGAACCAAGTCGCTGACCAAGCGAATTTCGCTCATATTTTCTATAAAATACGGTAAATCGAATGCCAATGTCGAATGCAAATCCGTCGCCACTGTCGCTAAGCCCAAGGAATCGAAGCCCAAATCATTTTGTAAATCTGCACTTTCGATGAGTTGTTCCGCCGGAATTTGTCTGGGTAAGTAAAATTGCAAGCGTTGCAGCACAGCCGTTAAAATTTCTGAACTCATGAATAAAACTCCAACCGTCAGCGAACTAAAAATTAGTTCTCATTGTTTGCACGCCGCAACACAGCCCAAAGTCTTACGGAGCTTTGTTGTGTTTCGGCGGTAGCAAGCGCGGAAGATTTATTTTACCCGGTATCCGCTGTGGAGCAATACCGCGGGTCACAGTTGCCCTCAGACAACGCGGATCGAGAATGACAATTGTGTATTTTAATGCCGTACGGTTTTAATCTTTGAAAGGCTCCGGTCGCCCCAGGTAGTACCCTTGCGCATGGGTAAAACCCAATGCCGTAACGCGCTCTAATGTCTCTTTTGTTTCGATACCTTCTGCCACCAGCTTGAACCCAGCGGCGCTGATGAGTTTGGCTAGATTTTCCACGATGACGCACTGGCGATCTTCACTTTCTAAACAGCGCACCATCGAAATATCGAATTTAATCACATCCACCGGCATGGTGGATAAATAGCGAAATGAGGAGTAGCCGCTCCCAAAGTCGTCGAGTGCAATAACAAAACCGGCTTTGCGCAGCCGATTTAGATTAGCCGATGCGTGACTAATTTGCGTAATCAAGGACGTTTCCGTGATCTCGATCACCAGCTTGTAACGATCCAGAAATTCGCCTAAGGCGAGTAATTGATCCGTAATCTGCGGCGTTACGATACTCATCCCGGAAACATTAATCGAAAGTCCCGTGCCTTCTGGAATCAAGCCTTGCTCCAGATCCAAACGGATCCGCTCCAACACGGCTTTATCGAACTCAATTTCTAAACGCTTCGCTTCCACCACGGCAAAAATACTGCTCGGATACAACAAGCGATCCGCGTGTCGGATGCGCACCAGTGCCTCAAAATATTCGACCTCGGTCGAGGGTAGTTGCACCACTTTCTGATAGTGCATCTCGATTCGATCTGCATTGGTCATCGCCGTATAAACAGCCGCCGTTTCCGAGCTGGAGAGAACCGCCTGACTAAAGGATGCCAAACCTTCCGTATAAATGGCCATCTTGGCGTTACCCGGTCGCTTCGCGTGATACATCGCCATATCCGCATGTTTGTGCAACATATCGGCTTCCGCTAGGTCGCGACTGTGCGCGATACCGATGCTTATTCGCAACGGTTCGAGCAAACCGTAAACGCTGAAATCGTGCGCGTTTACCGCCTCGATACAACGCTCCGCGACACGACTGGCAAGCCCAATATCCGTCTCATGCAAAATCGTTGCAAATTCGTCGCCGCCCATGCGGTACAACCGATCACCCGTCCGCAGCGCGCCGTGCAAAGACTCCGCGATACCTTGAATTACCTGATCGCCCACCGGATGACCATAGGTATCGTTAATGGTCTTGAAATGGTCGCAATCAAACAGCAAAAAGGCAATATTGATATCCGTTAAACCCGAGTGCGACAACGCGTTCCAATCTTCCTCGAATGCCCGACGATTGAAAATACCAGTGAGTGGATCATGATAGGCGAGTTGCCACAGCTCGACATTCTTGTTGGCTAGATTGACGTGCATGTCGTCCAGTTTGCTTTGATAATCATTGAGCGAACGTCGCACATTTTCGAGTTCCACCACGGCTACCGGGCCGCGGTAGGCATCGGACAACAATCCGCCGCGTCCGGCGCGCATCGCGTCAATGTGTTCCGAGAGTCGGCGCAGAGGCTTCGCGACCAACATCACGACCAACATATAACCCAACAGCATCCCGGCCAATAGGATGGCGGCTACTTGATACAGGACGCGGTAAATCAGCGCTTTAAAAGCTACAATTTCGACGCTGGGCTGCGTATTAAAATTAATTTTCTGTAACGCCTTATCCAACGGAACCCTTTCATTATCTTCGAGTTTGAGTCGAATACTGGCTATATCTACATAAAGGAAGCGGCGCAATGTTTTCAATTCGGCATTGAAATCCATTTTAATGCCGCCGTAGCCTAAAAGATGTTGTTGTGCGATATCGCTGAAAATAGGGAAAAACAAGATTAAATATTCACGGCCATGCGCGCGCGTCAGTACCAAGCGAAGATTTTCCGGACCGATCTGCTTCGGCATCGCGGCGGCACCTTCACGGATTTCTTTGGAGAGCGTTTTCCCCTGGATGTCATACAATTCAACCGCCTCCATCGCGGGAAGCCGCAGGCCGGATGTTAAAACACGTAGATTGCGCCAGTAGGCATAATAATTGGGGTCTTCTAGCTGTTGCTTTGTTTCGTCCCAGGTAGCTAATGTTTGCGCCACTTCCGACATATGGCTTTTCATCAGCGTTAACGCTCCGGTCAGTTCCAAGCGCGCGTATTTTTTATTATTCGTCGCAAAGTTTCGTTCGAGTTGCGCTATGTTGGCAAAAAATATACTGCTGGTAACAACCAGCAGTAAAGTTACGCCAGCTAGGCTCAGCACGGTAAGTCGGGTGAGTGAAACCGGCCTAAATAGGCCCTTCAAAGGAGGAACCATGTTAATTTTTTTTCTCGCCCGATTTCGACAAGGCAATCGTCAAATTCAATACATCAAATTCATGTTCCGCATCAAAGAAATGATTGGCACCCGTAATCACCAGAACACTGTTGCCGTATGATCGCAATTTTTTGGGCCAATCTTCCCCCATACGCTCGTCCCGACTGCCCATAATGACTTCCAGAGGAACCTTACTTTGGCGCATAATCCGAAAAATATCGGGTCGATTCCAGCGTGCGTAAGAATAAAAGCTCTGTGGTGTACCAACATATTTTTTGCAGTACCCCAGCCGAAAACTATTTAATTGCGTATCGCCGGTCGCTATACGGTGCCTTGTTTCGGCGAGTGTCGCGCTGGCCGTTTGCGGATCGGACTGGCGCCCCACATCAACCAAACTTAACGCAATTAACTGCTGCAAAGACGCGGAAGGCTTTTCAGCCGCATAAATCAAGCTTTGCAAACTGCCGTAACTATGCCCAACAATAATCACGGGCCCTGGCCGGTATCGTTCGAGCCAATGCATCCAGAACGCAATTTCAGCGACATCCTGTTCCAAGGTGTGACGGTGGATGGCCTCGCAAGGCAAGCTACGGCTACGGCGCGAAATGCCCAGAGAAAGTGTCGGTGCCAGCGTCGTAAATCCAGCCGTCGCCAAACCATCCGCCAATCGCGTAATGGTCGGAAATTCGCGTGTCTGCATAAAGCCGTGAATGAGTAAAATCGTCGGCAGGCCCGGCGATCCGCGACGAAAATCGGCTGTCACAATTGTGCCGCTGGGCAAATTGGCATCGACTATCTCGGCCCGCAGCAGCCCACTAAAACCAGCCGATAATAGCCCATACAGAAAAAGACACCACCACTTGAAATAAGTTGAAATCATGAACCGTCACTATCTCTGCGTTGTTGAACCCTGTGCTATTCAACAGAATCGTCAAAAACATTAACGGCTGATCCTTTTGGAACCTTAGTCATTCCCCGGAATATCCGCGCAGAAATGCTTAAAGTTTGTGCCAGACGCGGACATTCGCTGTCGCAGTGGACAGTGACAAAACGCCGACCGGGCGGCATTAACTCGCTAAAGACGGGATAAAGAAAAAATAGGCATTCAGCATGTATAAACCGGACAGTATCAACAGCAAAGCACCCACGACTTCAAAGGCTTTCTGCGCGTGTTGCAAAGATTTCAGACCTTCCAGCCAGCCCACCGCCCACGCCCCTAAGATAATCGGCACTGCACGACCTAAGGCGAAAGCCAGCAATAAGGTGGCACCGAACAAAGGCGAGCCGATGCCGGATACAACACCTAATAAAATTACGAGTGCCGGTGTACACAAAGGACAAATCGCCACCGAAAAAGGGATGCCGAGTAAAAACGCACCCCAACCGCTGCTGGCGCGCTTGGCACGAAAGGCGATACTCGGCAAAGGGAGTTTGATCCAGCCGGGCCACATCAATCCCAATAAAATAAGCACAGGGCCAAGTAATAAACCCCACTCGCGCCCTAATAAAGCTTGCACCCACAAGCCGCCGAAACCAGCGGCAATACCCATCAACACATGGGTCAGCACTAGGCCTGCAATAAAGAGCGCACCGAATAGAACCGCGCGCCGGGTCTCATGCGCTTTGGTGACATAGGCGAGTGATACCGGAATAGCCGCCAACGCCACCGGATTAAAACTAAAAATAAAGCCCGCTGCAAAGCCCACGCCGAGGGAGGTGAGGCTGGCTTGCTCCAACGTCGCGCGCAAAGATTCCAAATCCATTTCACACTCCCATTTGCCAAATTGTAAATGCCGCTCCCCACAACAGAAGCGTGGTGAGATAAGGGCTTAGAGCGGCTGTTTGTGCGAGAAAGGCGCGCGCTTTTGTACCCAATCCGTATATAACGCCCCATAAGGTTGGAACCGTAAACATCAGAGCGAACAGCATGGCGGCTAGTACGGCAATGGCTGGTTGCCGAGTTAACGCCGACAAAAGACTAACGATGAGTACCAGCGGCAACGTACACGCTGGTAACGTGAGGCCCAACTTTAAGCCTTGCGACCAGGCATCATGTCGCGGTAGCAAGCGGAAAAATTCCAGATGCGGAACCGGCAAATAAACTCTGCGTGAAACAAGATAAACCAGCCCAATCGTGCCGAGCATCAACACCGCACTTTTTGCAGATACCGCATCGAGTCCGACAACCGCCGCCGCCCCAAAGATCCAGCTTAACAATAGCGTTCGGCTAGCGATCAATTGTGCGAGTGCCAGCCCGCGCTGTAGCCGCGCAGCGTTGTGCGTCCGTACCGCAAATAAGGTGTGCGTGGCAATGGTGCAAGGCTCGAAAAAAGCCAGTAAGCCCAGGAGTGCCGCCGTAATCAGCAGTAATATGCTCATCCCCGAACCCGCGCTACAGGCGACGCGCAATTTCCGCGCGCAGTTTTTCCGAATTCGGTAGTGTCGTAAAAACCAACACGCCATCAATCGCGATAGCGGGCGAAGACAGAATGCCTAAATCCACGGCATAGTCGATTTCTTCCAAAATATTCACCTCGCGCCAAGTAACTTTATCAGTACCCAACGCTTCGGCTACCGCTTGCAGTAGGGTTTTTGCCTGAATGCATTTACCGCAACCCGGCGATGAAAATACTTCAACCTTAACCAAAATGTTTTCCTTTCAACTGTTTACTCATACTGTTTTCCAATGCGGAAAGAATAGGACAATCATCCAGAGGGCGCGACCCATCGTTGCAAATGTCGATCAACTCACTTAGCGCGCCGGACATCTGCTGCAACATACGAATCTTGTACTCAAGCTGTAATTTTTTTTCAATCGCTACGCGGCGCACATCGGTGCAGCACGCCGCATCATTGTTTTTTAACTCCAATAACTCGCGAATCTCAATCAAACTAAATCCACATTGCTGCGCTTGGCGGATGAAACGCAGACGCCGGACGGCTTCTTCGTTGTAAAGCCGATAACCCGCCTCTGTTTTACGTGCCGGCAACAATAAGCCTTCTTTTTCGTAATAGCGCACCGTGTCTGCCGTTACCGCCACGTGCTGCGCAAGTTTTCCAATGGTGTACATGCGGCTCTCCTTGAAGAAACGTTATTCTAAACCTTAGAGTCGACTCCAGAGTCAAGCGTTTCAACGTTCAGGTGCAGCGTTTACAATTTATTTTGTAGTAAAACTAATGGCGAAAGACGCGGGAAATACTGCATTTTGTTGCTACCGGATTGGCACCCTGTTCAGGGTCCGAATAGCCTGTCCGGAGTGGCTATAAATAGTCAGCGGGGATGGCGCACCCTATCTTTACGGATGCGCCCCAAGATGGCTTTCTTTGAAAATTTAATTTACGGCATGCCTAGCCCACGAACCCCTTCCCCTACACGCGCGGGAGAAGGCGCCTCAAGCTTCTACGGGCTCCGGATGAATGGGCGGCTAGCGTATTCCAAAATTTTTAGCGTGGTGCGAAACGAAATGGATGAGATTCTTCAGCATCGGTATCCGTCTTTTCAGGCGACGGCACTTGGCTGAAATGATGAATCGAACTGTGCAATGTAGTGCTTTTCAAGCTGTAGTCATCGAGATATCCGTGGATAAACAAAACATCCATACTCACGGCACCGTGCGGTTTTTTAAAGAACGCCAAGCCTTCCATTTCGTGTACGGTATAGTTTCCGTAACTCGGTAAATCTTTCATTTTGAAAAGCTCCGTAACCATTCCGTCCTCGAGATCGATCTTGTAAACGGATTTGTCCGCATTGTCGCTGGTGGCGTAGAGCGCACCGTGATACACCTTAGCACCTTGAATGCGTCCGATCACGGTAGAGAGTGTGATTTGCTTTTCCAACTGAAAGGTATTCAGGTCGAATACGTTGATCGTTGAAACAGGATCCCATTGGCTGGTATAAGCTTTACCCTCATCGCCGTCCACCGCGACCCACGGTACCCCTTGCGGCCCCTGTATATCGAGCGGCAGAGCAAATACGTCACCGGTCGGTTGCAGCGTCTTGGCATCGAATACGACAATGTTGGGGTGCTGATAAGCCGGTCCGTCTTCTATCGGCGCATAAATTTTTTCATCGTAATAATCAATATCGCCGATATGATTATCGCCCAATGCCAGCAGGGCGCGGGGAATGCCCGGTAGGGCCGGGTATTGAAAATTACGATTCAGTACTAGATAGTCCGGAGCGCGCGTCGTCCTCTCCAATCCATATTGCCAGGAAAAAACAACTTCGTTCTGCACATTGGCTAAACCCTGCGAGCGGAATAGTCCTCCCGGTAAATAAAAATTGTCGACCGAAGTTTCAACCCATTTTTCCTGATCCTGATCGGCCCTAGCCATTTCTCCGGTCAGAAGCGTTAAGGCAAGGCCGGTCAATGCGATTAATTGTTTTGAAATACGTTGCATGAAGTAATCCCCCATTGTTGTATAAATAGAATTCGAAGCTCGCGGCGGCATGACCACCACGAAGCAACGTCGCGCAGCGGCACACGGGGCCGGTTGAACGCGAACGGTGCCTACATTACGCCTCAAAATATTACCCGCGCGGCACTCTGGAAAACTACGCTACAGAAGTTACAGGGGTATGAAAGAATTTTGATAAGGGGATTACTCTGCCCCTATATGAGAAAACTATTGTATAACGTGCAAACCACTCAGGGTCGAAAACGCTGTGCGGGTCAAAATGGCGGTGAATTCTGCGTGCAAATCTTTTTCAGCCATACGCACAGCCGCATATAATTTGCCGTGCAAACCTTTGGTGGTAATGGGGCGTGCCGCCACATAGCCGCGCTCCAAATAGGTCTGCACCGCCCAGCGGGGTAGTGCGGCTATCCCGCGCCGTGACGCAACGAGTTGCAGAATCGCCGCCGTCAATTCGGCGGTTCGCCGCAGCGGATTAATCTTTGCCGGCTTCAGTACGCGCCGCACCAAATCCAGCATGCGATCCGGAACCGGATAAGTAATTAAAGTTTGCGCCGCAAAATCCTGTGCGGTGAGTTGGGATTTCGCTGTCAACATATGATCGCGCGCCATCAAGGCCACGATTTCGTAACCGAACAAATGATGATAAGCAATTCCTGCTTCGCGTTTAGCTTCCGAAACAATCACCACATCGGCTTGGTGTTCCGTCAAGAGCGTCAATGGTTCCACATGAAAACCCGGTACCAAATCGAGTTCGACTTCCGGATATTGCTCACGAAAAGAATCCATCGCCGGCATGAGCCAGTCGTAGCAAGTGTGGCATTCAACGGCAATACGCAGCTCGCGGCTCACCCCTGCCGCTTTTAAACGCGCCACACGTAAACGTGCTGCTTCGATTTCCGGTAAAACCCGTTGCGCCGTTTGCAACAGTACCAGCCCGGTTTCGGTTAGCTTGAGCGGGCGTTGTTGGCGCACGAACAGCGGTGCGCCGAGATAGCTTTCCAGAGCCGCTAACTGATGCGACAGCGCCGATTGCGTTAAATGCAGACGCGTGGCGGCCAGCGTGACACTCCCGGTATCGTCCAAAATGGCAATTGCTTTTAAGTGACGTAATTCAATCATGAATCTATCTCATTAATATGTGAAAAATATGCGTTTGAATCATACCTGAAAAACCTAGATCATGGCGCCACTGTTAAAAGGAGTTGCCATGACCACCCTACATACCCTCGGCTTTCCACGCATCGGCGCGCACCGGGAATTAAAGTTTGCCTTGGAACAACACTGGCGCGGCGAAATTTCCGCTACCGAATTGGAAACCGTCGGGAGTACCCTGCGTGCGCGCCATTGGTCGCAGCAGCGCTTAGCCGGATTGGATTTTGTCAGCGTGGGCGATTTCGCCTATTACGATCATCTCCTTAACCACATCCAGCTCCTCGGTTGCGAGCCAGCACGCTTCGATTTCAGCGGCAAAACTACAGAACTGGAACGTTATTTTGCGATGGCGCGTGGTGTCAGCGGCGGTGCCGTCGATGGCTGCGCACATGCACCGACGACCGATGGCCAAGCCGCGTTGGAAATGACAAAATGGTTCGATACCAATTATCACTATTTGGTGCCGGAATTTACCTCAACCACGCGCTTCCACCTTGCCTCCACCCGCTTGTTCGACGAAGTCGCCGAAGCGCACGCGCTGCAGCATCCCACCAAGGTCACACTGGTCGGACCGCTGAGCTTTTTATGGTTGGGAAAGTCAAAAGAAGCAGAATTTGAACGTTTAAACCTATTGGAGTCATTACTACCAGTCTATCGTGAAATCCTAGTTCGTCTCAAGGAACAAGGTGTGAAATGGGTGCAGATCGACGAACCCATTCTAGCGCTCGACTTGCCGCAAGACTGGTTGGCGGCTTTTAGCAATGCCTACTCGCAACTTAATTCGTCCGGGGTCAAGCTCTTGTTGGCGAGCTACTTCGGCAGTATCGAGGACAAACTCTCGACCATCGTCAATCTACCGGTTGCGGGTCTGCATATCGACCTCGTGCGCGCACCGCAGCAACTAAGCGCCGTGCTGGACCGCCTACCTAGCTATAAGATATTGTCACTCGGTGTGATCGACGGGCGCAATATCTGGCGCACCGATCTGGACACCCTCCTCCCCTCGCTGACCGAACTGAAGCAGCGGCTGGGATCGCGCCTATGGTTGGCACCCTCATGCTCACTCCTGCACGTACCGGTCGATTTGCAGGTAGAAACGGCGCTCGATCCGGAAATTAAATCCTGGCTGGCGTTCGCGCAGCAAAAGCTGGAAGAATTAGCACTTTTAAAACAGGTGCTCGAACCCGGCGCAGACGGTCATGCACAAAAGCTGGACGACGCGCGCCGCGCCTTGGCCACGCGCAAGGCGAGCCCGCGCGTTCACAATGCACAGGTCACGCAACGCTTAGCCGCACTGCCGGACCGCGTTGACCAGCGCCAATCCGTGTTTACGGATCGACAAGCAAAGCAGCGTGCGCACCTAAACCTGCCCGCTTTTCCGACCACCACCATCGGCTCATTCCCGCAAACGGCCGATATACGCGCGGCACGCGGCGCCTTTAAACGCGGTGCGATCCTCGAGGCCGAATACCAACAAGCCATGCGTCAGGCGATTGCACACGCCGTCAGCGTGCAAGAAGCAATCGGCTTAGATGTACTGGTACATGGAGAGGCTGAACGCAACGACATGGTGGAATATTTTGGCGAACAGTTGGCGGGGTTTGTTTTTACACAGCACGGCTGGGTGCAATCCTACGGCTCGCGTTGCGTCAAACCACCCATCATCTTCGGCGACGTATCGCGCCCGGCACCCATGACAGTGGCTTGGTCGGTCTTCGCGCAGCAATTAACGGCGAAACCGATGAAAGGCATGCTCACCGGCCCCGTCACGATTTTACAGTGGTCGTTCGTGCGCGACGATCAACCGCGGAGCGCAACCTGCCTGCAAATTGCGCTTGCCATTCGTGACGAGGTGCTCGACCTGGAACGCGCCGGTATCCGCATTATCCAGATCGACGAACCGGCGCTGCGCGAAGGACTGCCCTTGCGACGAGCCGAATGGAACGCTTATTTGGACTGGGCCGGACGCGCTTTTCGCGTTTCCGCATCCGGTGTTGCCGATGCAACGCAAATCCATACCCACATGTGTTATGCGGAATTTAACGACATCTTGCCGGCCATCGCCGCCTTGGATGCCGATGTAATCACCATCGAAACCTCACGTTCCGACATGGAGCTTCTTAGTGGTTTTGGTAAATTTCGCTATCCCAATGAAATTGGGCCGGGTGTCTACGATATCCACTCGCCGCGTGTGCCATCGGTTGCGGACATAACCCGTCTTTTGGAAAAGGCGGCTCGCGTGATTCCACCAGAGAATTTATGGGTTAACCCGGATTGTGGGCTTAAAACAAGAGCGTGGTCTGAAACAGAGGCCGCGCTGAAAAACATGGTGGCGGCGGCAAAATCGGCACGTGCCGGCGGTGCCTAAATGAATGCCCGCTATTCCGACAACCGATGGTTACTCCATAAGCGATTCATTAAATAGCTGAGTAGGACAGGAATGTCACTAAAGTTTCATATAGATTTCCCGATATCTGGCATGACTCCTTACCACCGAATGGAAACCATCATGCTTACACGTTTTAATATCGGCGCACGCCTCGGTATCGGATTTTCAGCACTTTTAGCGGTCATGCTTGCGATTGCGGTTCTGGGCTTGATTCAGATGGCCAGTATTAATGCCGAAATCCATAAAATTGTAGAGAGCAATAACGCCGAAGCAAAACTATTGGGCACCATGCGTTATTCGATCAATCAACGCGCGATTGCCATACGAAATATCGTTCTACTGACTAAAGAATCAGAAATGCAACCGGAAGTTGAGCGTTTACAAACGCTCGCTAAAAGCTATCAAGAAGCTGAAGAAAAATTAAGAGCAAAATTCTCTGGCGACCCCAATACATTCGCAGAAGAAAAAGATTTATTCGTTAAAATTGAAGAAGCAAAAAATATCACTCTTCCTTTAGCCGCCAAAGCGGTCGAGCTGGGGCTGGTCAATAAAAACGAAGAGGCGACTAAGGTGCTGCTGAGTGAAGTTCGCCCGGCGCAAAGGAAATGGCTGGATTTACTCAATGCGCTGATCAATAAGCAGGAAGAATTGACAGCGCTCGATGTGAAAAAAGCCGAAGCGACATACAATAGCGGGCGCATGACAGCTTTGGTGCTTTCGGCGATCGGGTTGATCTTCGGCGCGCTGGTTGCCTTTTTTATTACGCGCAGTATTACCATTCCAATCTGTGAAGCCGTCACCATTGCAACCCGTGTGGCGGGAGGTGATTTAACCAGCCGTATTGAAGTGAAGTCCAGCGATGAAGTAGGCAAACTCATGCAGGCGCTGAAAGATATGAACGACAGCTTAAGCAAGCTGATCCGTGAAGCACGTGGGAATGCAGACGAAGTTTCCAGCGCCGCGACGGAATTAGCTGCCGCCGCCGGGCAGGTTTCGAACAGCTCGCAGTATCAAAGCGAAGCCGCAGCCTCAATGGCTGCGGCTATTGAAGAAATGACCGTCAGCATCAACCAAATTTCCGACCATGCGAACGATGCGCACAGTTTGTCGATTGAATCCAGTGCGCGCGC
This sequence comes from Betaproteobacteria bacterium, assembly GCA_043783305.1. Lineage (GTDB taxonomy): Bacteria > Pseudomonadota > Gammaproteobacteria > Burkholderiales > Thiobacteraceae > RBG-16-58-11. The sequence continues at coordinate 14,481 of JAYVZN010000009.1, read as the reverse complement.
CGACGAAGGCGGTACGATTATCCACGGCACTATTACCGAAATGGAAAAAATTGCGACATCGGTAACCGAGTCGGCGCAAACCGTGCAGGAATTAGCACAACAATCGGAGCAAATCACCGGCATCGTCAATGTGATTAAAGACGTGGCGGAACAAACTAATTTACTGGCGCTCAACGCCGCGATCGAAGCGGCACGCGCCGGTGAGCAAGGCAGGGGTTTCGCCGTGGTGGCCGATGAGGTGCGTAAACTAGCGGAACGTACCTCGCAATCCACAATAGAAATTTCCAGCATGATCGGTAAAATTCAAGACGGCATTCAGCGCGTCACCGGTAGTATGCAAGCTGGTGTGGACCGAGTAAATCATGGCATGAGCCAAGCTAATCGCGCGGGTGATTCCGTGAATCAAATCAACAGCGACTCCCAACGCGTAGTCAGCACAGTGAATGACATCAACGCCGCTCTTAAGGAACAGAGCGCAGCAACCAATGAAATTGCAAAAAGCGTAGAGCGTGTGGCGCAAATGGCGGAAGAAAATAATGCGGCCGTGGAAGAGACCTCAAAAACCGCGCATCATCTTGAGCAGTTAGCCTCTTCACTCCAAAATACGGTGGGCCGCTTTAAAGTTTAAAACGCACGCTTAACGTTTAACCTGCCGGAGGCTATTTATAGATCTTTGGCAGCCTCTATTTGCAGAATAATTTTTACGTCATCGCCAATAAACGGCGTACCTTTGCGCATCCCGAATTCGGATCGCTTGATATCGACGACGGCATCGGCTCCACACATATTGCGCAAGCGCGCAACGCTTAACCCACACTTAATACGCTGGATATTGAGCGTCACCGGCTGTGTGACCCCGTGCAGCGTGAGATTACCGCTCACGGCGACTAGACGCTCGTCCGAGAATTGGAACTGGTCGCCGCGGAATGTGATGGTGGGGTAAAGCTTTACGTCGAAAAAATCTTCCGAGCGTAGCACTTCTTCCAATTTACCCAAGCCAGTATCGATGGATGCCGTATCAATAACAATTTCAACGCTACCGGTTTTTTTCTCTGCGTCGAAGGTCAGCTTGCCGTGCGTTGTATTGAAGCGGCCACGCTGCGTAGAAAAACCGAGATGATCGATTTCAAAGGTGGGAAAAGTATGCGTGGAATCGATGGTGTAGTGATCGGCCCAAGCAGGTAAGCCACAACTTATTATAACGATCCCAAAGAGAATTCTTGAAAACATGACTTCCTCCCAAAAATAGGTGTGTACGAAAATCCAGAAACAGCCATTATTTCACGAAAAGCGCACCATTAATTCATCATCGAAGCCGCTGGCCGTCGTCACCTGGCTTGAGTGGAGCGCTGCCTGAAAAACGATCCAGATACAGGTAGATAACCGGTGTAATAAATAACGTAATGACTTGCGAAAATAACAATCCACCGACAATGGTGAGACCCAGCGGTTGGCGTAATTCAGAGCCCTCCCCCAGTCCCAAAGCAATGGGCAATGCGCCCATCAGCGCCGCTGAAGTGGTCATCATAATCGGGCGAAAACGTAGCAGGCACGCGGTGCGGATCGCCGCATACGGGGCCATATGGCTATCGCGCTGCGCCGTGAGCGCAAAGTCGATCATCATAATCGCATTTTTCTTGACGATGCCGATCAACATAAGGATTCCGATCATGGCAATGATTGAAAGCTCTAAATTAAACAGCCACAGCATAGCCAGCGCACCCACGGCGGCTGAAGGTAAACCGGAAAGAATAGTGAGCGGGTGAATATAATTTTCATACAGCACACCGAGTAATACATAAATCACCAACAGCGCTGCAACGATCAGCACTATTTGGCTCGTCTGCGAGGACTGAAAAACCGCCGCGTCCCCACCGTAACTGGTCAATATGCTCGCGGGTAAATTAAGCTCGTGCTTAAATTTTTCAATATGATTTGCGGCATCGCCAAGCGCGGCACCGGGTGCTAAGTTAAATGAAATCGTTAACGCCGCTAACTGGCCCGCGTGATTAATGGCGATTGGCCCAACTTCTCGTGCTACGTGCGCCACGCTGGTTAACGCCACCAAGCTGCCGTTTTTTGCACGAACATCAATTTTCCCAAAGGCGTTTTCATCCACACGATCTTGGTCGGCGACTTGCAGGAGCACTTGAAAGCTATCGCTGGAAGTGTAAATAGTAGAAACCTGACGCTCGCCGAATGCGCTGTAAAGCGCGGAGCGAATATCCGCGATCTGCACACCCAGTAAACTGGCTTTATCGCGATTGATATCCAGGCGCACCTGCAAACCTTTTAATTGCGCATCGCTGGTTACATCGCGAAACATTGCCTCTTCGCGCATGCGCGCCATCAGCGCATCCGCCGCCCCGTACAAATTTTCAGCACGCACACTGCGCATGACGTACTGATAGCGGCTTTTGCTGGTGCGTCCGCCCAACCGCAAATTTTGCAGTGGGTTCATGAAGACTTTTACCCCGGGTATCGGACGCACGGCACGGCGTAAACGTTCCAATACCGTCTCCATCGGTGGCCGCTCGCTACGCGGTTTTAACGCCATAAACATGCGCCCACTATTGCCGTTGCTCGCATTCACGATCAGTGTCGCTACAGCCGGGTTAGCGCGAATCACCTCGCCTGTGCGCTGCAGCAGCGCCGCCATTGCCGGGAATGAAATATCCTCAACCGCTTCCACCGTGATAATAGCCTGCCCGATATCTTCATTCGGAAAAAATCCCTTGGGTAAAATCGTGAACAATATGACTGTGGCGATCACCGTACTGAACGCGATCCCCAGCACGATGCGCCGATGACTTAACGACCAATCCAATCCGCGCTCATACCCTGCCTGTACGGCGTTAAACCCCCGCTCAAACCAAACGCTCCAACGTTGATCGTGTTTTTCATTTTTCTCGTCGGCTAAATACCGACTCGCCATGAGTGGGATCAGTGTGAGTGATACAACGGCCGACACCATTACGGAAATTCCCAATACCGCAGCAAATTCGTGGAACAACAAGCCGATCACGCCGGGCATAAAAAATATCGGGATGAATACGGCGACCAGTGAGAGTGAAATTGAAATAATGGTAAAACTAATTTCCTTCGAACCCACTAACGCCGCCTGTAGCCGCGGCATCCCATGCTCGACATGACGCGTGATGTTCTCCAGCACAACGATGGCATCGTCCACGACCAAGCCCACCGCAATGGTAATCGCCAGCAATGAAATATTGTCTAAGCTATAGCCGAAGGCATGCATCAGTGCGACCGTACCCAGCAAAGAAATCGGTAACGACAAAGCCGGTATAAAAGTAGCGCTTGCTTTGCGTAAAAATAAAAATATCACCAACACCACCAGTACCATCGTGATCATCAGCGTGATCTGCACATCATGAATCGCATGGCGAATTGATACCGAGCGGTCGTTACGCAGTTGGAGCTTGACCGAAGGCGGTAATTGGGCAATGAGTCCCGGCAATGCTGCCTTAATCGCATCCACGGTGGCAACGGTATTAGACCCCGGCTGACGCTGCACGGAAAGCGTGATGGCGCGTTCGCCGTTGGCCCAACTGGCGGTCTTTACGGATTCCACACTGTCTTCCACGGTGGCTACGTCGGATAAGCGCACCGGGCCATCGTTGGGCGCCGTCGCTACAATCAAATCGGCAAATGCGGCGGCATTTTTTAGTTGGCGGTTGGCTTGAATCGTCAGTGTTTGCCGCGGACCATCCAATGTTCCGATGGGGGAATTGGCGTTGGCGCTGTGCAGTGCGACCGCGATATCGTCGATGGTTAAATTGCGCACCTCCAACGCTTCCGGCTTTACGCGTACACGCACTGCAAATTTTTTCTGCCCGTTGATCTGCACCTGTGCAACACCCGGTAAGGTGGACAGTACCGGTGAAATAAGATTGTCGGCAAACCCGTTCAAATCCGAAAGCGGCATGGCGGGTGAGGTCAGCGACAGAAAAATAATCGGCGCGTCGGCCGGATTGAGCTTGCGATAAGATGGCGGTGCCGTCATTTCAACCGGTAACGACCGTTGCGCGCGCAACAGCGCCGCTTGTACATCTAAAGCGGCCTGATTGATATCAAGGTTTTGATCAAATTCGAGCACAATCGAAGTACTGCCCAAGGTACTGGTAGAACTAATGACCGCAAGACCGGAGATCGTGGAAAATTGGCGTTCCAGCGGTGTCGCCACGGAAGAAGCCATCGTCTCCGGGCTCGCACCGGGCAGCGCGGCATCCACTGAAATCGTAGGAGAGTCATAGCTCGGTAAAGCGGCAATCGGCATGTCGCCGTAAGCGAGAATACCCGCCAACACAACCGACACCGACAATAGCACCGTCATAACCGGACGGCGGATACAAAGCTCGGAGAGATTCATTTTTCTTCGGCGGACGACGGTTGTACGGCTGCTTTATCTGCTTTCCGATGGCCCTCGGATTTACCTGCCTTGGTTTCGGCCACCACGCTACCCACACGAAGATTTTGTGCGCCTTCAACCACCACACGCATCCCGGCATCGATACCCGTGACCACGGCCATTCCATCCTGTATTAAACGCACTTGGACCGGCACCGATAGCACTTTGGCATTCAACCCAATCACATAAATAAATTTTCTCTCCGGGCCGCTCTGTACGGCTTGCACGGGAACCGTAACTGCGGCCGCCAACGTTTGCGGTGCGAGCGCTACCGTTACAAACATACCCGGCCAGAGGTGTTTGTCCACATTTGGAAATTCAGCTTTGAGTCGAATACTTCCCGTTGCGCTATCAACCGCATTGTCCACAAAAACGGGTCGCCCGTTCAGTGTTGTCGGCGGCACCGTATCCGCCGCTACGCTAACGTCGACGATGCCTCAGGCGAGCGCCTGCTGCAGCACCGCCAGATCGCGCTCAGGCAAGGTGAAATTTACTTTTATCGGGTCAATTTGCGTAATGCTCAGCAAGGTTCCGCCGCCCGGTTGTACCAAGCTGCCGAGGAACACCGCAATCGCCCCGGTGCGGCCTGTAATCGGTGCGCTAATTTCACCAAAACTAAGCGCCACACGCGCTGCTTCCGTCGCCGCACGATCAACGGCATACTGCCCACGCAAGCCATCGACCTGATTTTGTGCCGTATCGAGTAACGCCTGTGAAATAAATTTCTGCCGAAATAGTTTGCGTTGACGCTCAAGATTTCGTTCTGCATTTGTTAAATCAGCACGATCTTTAACCAGCAGCGCTTCCGCTTTGCTGAGGTTGGCAGCCTCGGTGCGGGTATCGAGGCTAAAGAGTCGTTCACCTTTATGTACAAACTGCCCTTCTTGGATGTGCACTGTTTTGATCGTAGCGCTAATCTGAGAATGGACTTCCACCGTTTGCAACGCCGCAACCGTCCCATTCGCCGTGAGCTTAACCGGCACATCGCGACGCACCGCTACAGCGCTCACAATTTGAACCACGTCAACGTGCTTGCCTTTAGTCGTGGGTGCATTTGCCTGCAAACGCCAAAACCAGCCGCCGACAAGTAACACGAGCAATAACACGATGAAAATTTTCAACCATTGATGCCGCTTAGAACGCTGTGCGGATTTTACTCGAGAATCCATATGCATCCACGATGCCTCGGTTGAAGGGGTTGTATCCGGGACGGGAACAAAATAAAACGATGTGTGCTAACGTAACGCGCCGGCTGGGGTGTTCTGAGTTTTAGGGGTGCTCTACCAACGTTGACGTGTTTCAAAATAACGTCGTACCAAGCTATTCATTTCAGTGCCTACACTTTCATTTTTTGCAGATTATCAGAACTTTCGCTAGAAGTCCTATCGCTATTTGTATCATTTTGTAAGTGCCGTACGCTCCTTGGCGTGTCCGCAGACACGCGCCGCGCCACTCATATTTTTAATCGGATGCGCATCAGATCAGTTTCCGAATTTTTTCATCTTCTTCGGCCTCTTCTCCCAAAACCTCTAGCGTTTCAGGCACCTCATGCTCTAGTTCCACCGACTCGATCTGCTGAAAGCGACGTGTAATTTTCTGGCTGGAAATATGTACTTTTTCCGCATCCTCATGTGCTTGGCGAATGTGATCGGCCAGCTTTTTCATGCGTGCATCGAATGAGTCGAAATCCTTGGACAATTTGCCCAACGAATCCTTGATGATATGCACTTGCTTGCGCGTTTCCACATCCTTAATAACGGCGCGCGCCGTATTAAGAATCGCCATCATGGTCGTGGGCGAAACAATCCACACCCGGCGTTGCATAGCGTAATCCACCAAATCGGCATGGTAACCGTGAATCTCGGCAAACACGGCCTCCGCCGGAATGAACATCACCGCGCCATCCGAGGTTTCATTGGCGATGATGTATTTGGAAGCGATATCGTCGATGTGGCGGCGCACGTCGAGCTTGAATTGGCGCTCGCCCGCCTGCTGCTCCAGCTCCGACAATTTGCTGTCGTACATGCGGCTATAATTTTCCAAGGGGAATTTTGAATCGACTGCCACCGTGCCGGTCGGCTCCGGTAAAAATAAGGCGCAGTCTACGCGTGTGCCATTGGAAAATTTATGCTGCATGGCGTACACCGGTTGCTGTGGATTGTGCGGTAAAATATTACGCACCAAAGATTCCAACTGCACCTCACCAAAAGCGCCCCGCGAGCGTTTATCACCCAATAATTCCTGCAAACTCACCATATTGGTGGTCAAACCATCGATCTTCTTCTGCGCTTCGTCGATGGTCGCCAGCCGTGCCATCACCTGGGTAAAGGTGTCGTTGGTTTTCTTAAATCCTTCATCCAAGCGCTCCGAAACCTTACCGCTAATCTGTTCCAAACGCGTGTCGGTGGTTTTGGTCAACGCTTCCATCGACTGCATCAAGCGCTGTGTGAGGGCCGCCATCGTCGTTTGCAGCAACTCTTGCTCCGCGCGCGCTTGCTCTGTCAGCGTCAGCATTTGCTTGGCGAGAATTTCTTCGCGCATGACATTCAGCCGCTCCTGCAGCACACCCGACAAATGACTGAGTTGCAGCGCCATCATCTCACGTAACTCTCCCAGACGCTCCGACTGCGTCAACTGAAGCTGATGTATAGTGTCGCGGGTTAACGCGAGCTCGGTAGCAGTTGCCGTACGCTGCCGCTCGCTGGTTTCACCCAAAGCCTGATTTAAACGATCCCCTTGCTTGCTCAAGCCGTCGTGCAAATCCGCCAACATCGAACGATGCTTGGTCTCTAACTGCTCCGCAACCAAACTGGGAAATGCATCCAAGGTGCGCGCCAAACGGCTCACGCGGATATTGGCCCACAGCGTGCCAAGTATCAGCAAAAATAGTAAAGCAACGACCGTAATTTCGAACATTGACCGCTCCGTCTTTAATACACTCCGTATACCGCCACGCTCAATAGGGCCGCGAACAGGTCACGCAATATACCTTGCCTAATTGCTACATCCTTGAGCGAGGCCCGGCTCCGTTTTTAAAGGCCTCGTCATGCCGTGTTACTTTAGGCGGCTCCACACACATTGCCCGTTACTTTCCTTATCGATATCCGCCAATAAAGCATCGTGAAGGGCTAACTCTTCCGCGCTCGCACACCGTACCTGCAAGGGGTTGAGGGGCACCAATGCGGCAATCATTGCCGCACTTTGGGTGTCCGGTGTGATCTCCATCATCAAATTTTCCTGGCCGCGCGTCATGGCGAGATAGACTTCCGCCAGAAGTTCGGCATCCAACAGGGCACCGTGTAGAGTGCGGTTGGAATTATCTACTTCGTAGCGTCTGCACAAAGCATCCAAATTGTTTTTCTGTCCCGGGTGCAGCTCTTTGGCCAGCTTCAAGGTATCTATCACACCTTGGCAGCAAGTCTCTATCGGCTCCAAATTAAGTCGCGCCAATTCGTGATTTAAAAAACCCACATCGAACGGTGCGTTGTGAATCACCAATTCACCGCCGGCAATGAAAGCCAAAAACTCTTGGGATACCTCCGCGAATTTTGGTTTATCCTGCAAAAATTCCAGACTGATGCCGTGAACCTGCTGCGCCCCGACATCGATTTCCCGCTCGGGGTTGAGGTAGCAATGGTAACGATTTCCGGTTAAGCGACGATGAACCATCTCCACGGCTGCGACTTCGATAATGCGATGTCCCAACGCGGGACTTAAACCGGTTGTTTCCGTATCTAAAATAATATGCCGCATCGTTTTCTTCTCAACAGGTAATGATCGTGGCGGGCAAAATTCAAACCTGCTCACAACCTTGGTTGGCCAAACGGTCGGCATGCTCATTGCCTTCATGCCCCGCATGGCCTTTAACCCACAGCCATTCGACATCGTGCTGACTGGCGAGTTGATCCAACTGCAACCACAAGTCGACATTTTTTACCGGTTTTTTATCTGCGGTTTTCCAACCGCGTTTTTTCCAACCGATGATCCATTCGCTAATGCCTTTTTGCACATATTGCGAATCGGTATGCAGCCGCACGCGACAACGCTCATTTAAAGTTTCAAGCGCGCGTATAACGGCCGTTAATTCCATGCGATTGTTCGTGGTCAATGCCTCTCCGCCGAATAATTCTTGCTCCTGCGTGCCGAAACGCACTAGCGCGCCCCAACCACCGCGACCGGGGTTACCCTTGCAAGCGCCATCCGTAAATATTTCGATGCTCTCAGACAAGCTCTTTCTCCTATTGATTTCGTTCTTTAACATTTTTCTGCGCAAGCGGTGCAACGCGCCGTTGCGCCGCTAAGCGCTCGTTTTTAGAAGGTGAAATAATACGCATGCTGTGCACACGTTTTTTGGCCAGCAAACAATATACACCGCCGCCAAGCGGCCACCAGCGATCACCGACGGCTTCCATAAATTTAAACCGCGTCAACCATTTTTCACTCTGCAATGGCGGCGCATAGCAGGTCAATCGGCCTGCCGTTACCTCAAAACCCAACAGCGCCAACCAATCCTTGAGCCGCAGTAAACTAATAAATTTCCCGCACCACGGATATTCAGCGCGGCGACGCTGCAAAGCATGATAGGTGCCCCAAAGACTTAGAGGATTAAATCCGGTAATCAGGACATGCCCTTCCGGAATCAACACCCGCTCGACTTCGCGCAAAATCTGGTGTGGTGACGATGAAAACTCAAGTATATGCGGCATCAGCACAAGATCCACGCTTTGATTGGCAATGGCAAGACAGTCAAAATCGGTCTGTAACTGCGCTGGCCGGTAAGGGCTCAGCGTCAGATGGGCGGGTATACGGCTGGCACGCAACAGATCATAGTGCGGCAGACCAAATTGCAAGGCGCGGAAGCCGAAAATATCACTGATAACTCCATCGATATAAATTTGTTCGCGTTCCAACACATAGCGACCCAATGTCGTATCGTACCAGGGGCGCGCATCGCGCCGACGCTCCTCGTTCGGTGTATCATTCCAATTGGACAAGCTTGAATTCTCCGTCAACAACTATATATCCATGATACAAGTAATCACCATCCCGGCATTCGAAGACAATTATCTGTGGTTGCTGGTGCACGGCAGCTATGCGGCAGTGGTCGACCCGGGAGATGCGCCGCCGATATTGCATTACTTGGAGCAACACCAGCTAACGCTCTGCGCCATCCTCTGCACCCATCACCACGCTGACCACGTTGGTGGTAACCGCGCACTGCTCGCCCGTTACAAAGTACCCGTCTACGGCCCTCCGCACGAAACGATTCCGGGACGCACACATGCTGTAGTTCAAGGCGATTGTGTGCAAATCCCAGAATTGGCTCTGGAATTCAGCGTCATCGATGTCCCCGGGCACACCGCAGGACACGTCGCCTATTATGGCGCAGAACATCTATTTTGTGGTGACACCCTGTTTGCTTGCGGCTGCGGGCGACTGTTTGAAGGTACGCCGCAAACCATGTACCAATCCCTATCCAAACTCGCTCAACTCCCCGACACCACCCAAATCTACTGTGCTCATGAATACACCTTGGACAACATCCGCTTCGCTAAAATCGTGGAGCCCGCCAATGACGATTTATTAGCACGCGAAGCCCAAGCCCGCGACTCACGCGCTAAAAATTGGCCGACCGTGCCGTCTAGCCTAGCACTGGAAAAACGTACGAATCCGTTTTTACGCAGCCATGTGCCATCGGTCATCCAAGCGGCTCAACACTACGCCGGCCGCGCCCTCCCCGAACCTTGGCAAGTATTCGCCACCGTGCGTGCTTGGAAAGACGCGCTGGACTAATTCAGTGGCGAGCCCGCCGGTCTGGTGTGCTAGGCAAGAATAAAAACTACAGCCCGCGTTGCACACAGAATCAGCTTGAGTCCAGTGCGAACGGGTTGAACGTACAATCTCTTATCGAGGAAACTCAGCGTGCCGTGGCAATGCGTCCCCATCGCAGGACCATTCCGCACGCGAGTCCCAGAATATCCGTGCTTGTGGTTTTATAGGCGCTTCGCCGTCTAACGATCCTGCCGGAACAATGACGGCATCTAGTTCAGGAACGACACGCGCCACGACGCTGCCGCAGTGTTCACAAAACTGACGCGTAAATCGCTCCGCTTCCGGTATTTTGTATTTTTTCAGAGAGGGCTCGCCTTGAGTAAAAACAAGTTGTGCGTTTGTCAGCATCAGATTGGTGGCGTGCCCGGTACCCGTTGACTTACGACAACGTCCGCAATGGCAATGATAAAATCGCTGCGCTTCACCACTAACTTCATAGCGAACGGTACCGCAGAGGCAACCGCCTTTAAGCATCATTTGAGACATCTGAATTCCTTGTGTATTGGTTTTTCGCTGGGTTTTAGCCGTTGGCTAACCGGATGTATTGTGCCTTTCCTATGCCCTAGAGTCGAGTCCCCAAGACCGCACTACCGCAGGGACTTCCCGCAGCCGTTTGCGATCTTTTTTCAGCCATCAGCCAGCGGGACGCAGAAAACCCCATATTTTTAGCGTCATCCATCGTAAAAGTGATATGCTCATGTCCTCCCCGGTGGCATGGTCGATAACAACCATCCTTTCCGCTTTGGAATTTTTTATATTGCCCGCAAAAGTTCTATCACCGCTTGCGAAGGGGGGCTCTTATTTATGCGTTCGATTGTATGCACCGCCTCGCCATACAATCCACTAACTTCAATCGCGAGGCTATTCACTTAAAGGATCCATCATCATGAAAAATATTTTTTTCTACCTTTGTGCCGTATTTCTATTTGCGAGCTCCACTGCATCGGCTGACACGACCAGCAAATCATCCATTCAAGCATTGTCGGCGTGGAACAACCAAAGCGGCTCCACATTGTATATCGACGCGGTAAATCCCAATGGCCAGATAAGCGGCCACTATATCAATCGAGCACAAGGATACAATTGTCAAAATATAGCGTATCCGGTGACGGGGTGGATTTACGGAACTGCAATTACCTTTACGACTATTTGGCAAAGTACTGAGGAGTCCTGTAATTCGATTACGTCGTGGACCGGTTTTTACTACAACGGGCAGATATCGACCCTTTGGCAACTAACCATCAACGGCTCAACCAATACCAGTCAAATATTGCAGGGTAACGATGTATTTACACCCAACGTAATGCGGGATAAAAAATCGCTGCTTCGCAACAAATAACCTGCGGCCCTGCGGCTAAGCATTCGCGCTCCGCTGATCGGTTATTCATCCTGAAAAAAGCTATCACTAGGCTGTATTAACTGCATTTGCGGTATGCGCGATTGGCAATTTCCATAAACCTGCTCCACATCAACTTGGACATAACGTTGCGCCAGCGGCCAGCGCTGCGCAAATACAGCACGGTCTTCAATGATGCTGGCACGACCGTTGATACGAACGCGCAGACGATTTTCAAAATCAATGCACAGCATACCGATCTGTCCGTTCATTAAAATATTGCCCAAAGAATTAAAAAAATTATTTCCACTGTAATCCGGAAATATTAACGTCTTTGCATCAAAGACTTTCAATAAATCGTAGGTACGCCCAGAGGCATCGAATTCACGACCGCGAAAACTGCAATCACACGCACCGGATCGATCCGCTGTCGCGATAAAAAAGAAGGGCAACGATTCCACAAATTTTGCAATAACAGGCGAGATAGATGGTTTGAACATAGCACTGAAATCGTGTTGTTGCCATAGTTTTTCGGCACCAAAACGCTGATGCGCAAGGCATTCGCCTTCATGCGCGATGTCGGGCTCTATGTCCGGATCGGGGCCATGCCCGCCGGGTATCGGTTTTTCATATTTCATGGGTTATTCATCCTTTTATATTTCGCTTGCCGCACGAATTTATTTTGTGCCTTCCGTTTTCGCCGACCATGATTTATTTAAGTTTGAGTTTAATGCTGTACGGCATCCCGGGCACAACGAAAACCATTTGAACCCCACACTGATTTTCCGCTGTGCGGTGTTTTTGCATAACGCGAGGCGCTGCGTAGCGCGACGGGCGCCTCATCCCAAGCACCGCCACGAATGACTTTGCGTTGACCCGACTTAGGTGCCCACAGTTGGCCCTGTGCGTACAGGTGCAAGGCGTTCGGGTGATACCAATTTTGCACCCACTCGGAGACATTGCCGAACATGTCATACAAGCCAAAAGCGTTGGCTGGGCGCGTTCCAACCGCTTCACTGCGATCCTCGCCACAACCATCGAACTCTCCGGAGACGGAACCCGCCGTTTTGCCATCATTCAAAATGGCCTGACTGCAAGTCGGCGCAGTCTCCCAGATGTAAGGCGCTTCGCTACCGGCGCGCGCCGCCTTCTCCCATTCGGCTTCCAGTGGTAGGCGCTTGCCATGTTGGGTGCAGTAGTTCACCGCATCCGGCCAATCCACGCAATTCACCGGATAAGATTCGCGCCCTGGTGCATCGTAGTTGCAGTATTTATTCAGTCGATAGGTTTTGGGCGGCGGACACTGACCCGCCGCGACACAGGCACGATATTCGGCGACCTTTACTTCATATGGGTCGATATAAAAACCCGGGACAAAAACCCGCATGCCGCCCGGCTTACCCTCGTCCATTTCACATTCTGTCGACTGCGTGCAACCCATTAAAAACGCACCCGAGGGTATATACACCATCTCTGCGCACGATGCTGAATCGAGGCATAACAAACAGCACAAACCTATCCAATACCGCATTGTGTTTTCTTTATTTAAAAGTAACCGCCGCCGCGGCAAGCCTGCTTATTTTTAAAAGGTAAGTACCTGATATCCATTTTGCACCAGATGATAAAAATTAATAGGAGTACCGTACTCTTCCAGTAAATTCAAGTCGGAATCTTGGCCAGCATTCGGCACGTCAAAAATACACGCACAAAAGCTGCAAGCTCCAACAATGGAATCTTTTAAATCGGTGTAAATACTGTAGAGCGTGTGATCCGGCTTGGCAATTTCACCGATCCATTTAGTGCCTGCACCAGAGAAAATAACTTGAACGTTTGCTTTGGCATCTTTCAGCATTTTGGCTGCCGTCAAACCATTAGCGACACGTCCCAAACCATCGGCTTGGGACGTGTCGGTCACAATTACGATTGCGATTTTATACGGCATGAAAACTTCCTTGCCAACATCATCTAAAAAATGTTAGTCGGATTGCCATCGCTCCGTAATGCCGCGCCTGCACCACGTTACTGGGCTAATTTTTTCCAGTGCGTATCGGCCTTCGAGATCATCTCTTTGGGGTTCTTTAACCACAAAGCGCGCGTGTTCAAATCCGCATGATCGTAGAACACATACAATTTCCCGTTATAAATTTCGAAGGAAGTCGGTTCTACATCGACCTTGGCATTTAGCTCTGCCATGGCCCAAGCACACCAGCCGTTATAAGCCGGAAGATATTTTTCCGGATTCGCAATAAAACGATCACGGTTGGCATCCGATGCGAAGCGATAGTTCACGCCCTTGTATTTAAAATCGCGTTTAACAAAACCTTTAGCTGCTTTACCGCCGCCTTCTGGGAAGTAAGATACCGGATCAAACCCGCCCAGTGCCACGCCCAAACCTAAGGTATCGAAGTGTTCCTGCAAAGTTGATAGCGGCGCGGCCTGCACCGACTGCGCCGCAAACGGCAACGCCATCAAACTTACCAACATCCATATTTTGGTCATCTTCATTACGTTTCTCCTAAAAATAAGTTTTGTGGAATTCATCATTAAGACTCACAGTCTTTATGTGCAACGTAGCTTAGTAACTTGCATTACAGTTAACAATAACCGTAGAATTTACTTCTCTATTAACTTAATAAGCAATAATCATGAAAGAAGACCGTTTGACGGCGATGACGCACTTTGTCTGTATTGTGGAATGCGGCAGTCTGAGTAGCGCGGCGCGTGAAATGGGGAAATCACTGCCGGCGCTGAGTCGATCCCTACGCGTACTGGAAGAACGATTGGGTGCACGATTGCTCACCAGAACCACGCGCGCACTTTCGCTGACCGAGTATGGTCAACAATATTTTGAGCATTGCCGTCGTATTTTGCGCGACATTGAGGA
>JAYVZN010000008.1:0-2717 GCA_043783305.1 Betaproteobacteria bacterium | reverse complement strand
CCTCAAGCAAGATGGTATTGAACGCGTTTTACAAGGTGTTACTGACATGAAGCAAGTGCGTGCTGTGTGTATAAAGTAAATATAAACAGATAGATAGGATAAAAATATCGCGACATGTTTTAGCTGCGGACTAGAGTAGTCGTGCCCTATTAGCCAGCAGAAATCGCTGCGGAAGCGTGTAGGGCTAAAATTTTTGCCCAAGATGCCGATAACACGCGTATCCAGAAAATTTCCATATAACAAGGGGTGTCTGTGTTAAGCCGAATTAAAAACTGGTTTTTAGGCCTGAGCATTCGTTGGAAATTGCAATTGGGCTTCTTCGCCGTGACCATGCTGACCACGATCTACAATCGCTGGATTGCAAGAATGGAATTACAAAAAATGATCGAAATTGCGCAACAAGGTGGCGCGAGCGCGCAAGTTTTAAAACAACTCCAGACCGGTTATCAAAATTTCCTCTGGCACTCACTATGGGAGTCGGGGATCGAATTTGTGTTGCTTTTTATGCTGATCGGCGTGCTTGCCACGGTATTTGTAAAGCCTATCCGAGCCTTAGTCAACGCACTGAAAAGCGTAGAGCAAGGAGATTTGAAGAAAACCTTGGCGCAGTCTTCCTATGACGAATTAGGGCAAGCGCAAAAGAGTTTTAACGATGTCGTGGCACAACTGAACCGCATGGTGCGTGCAATCGAAGAAAATGGACGCCAAATGGGGCAGTCCACCTATCAAATTAGCTCCATATCAAAACAAATTTACGATAATGCACAGCATGAACAGCAACGTTCTGCACAAGTTGCGATGGCTACGGATGCTTTGTATGAGATTGCAGAGACGGCGCAACAATTGGCGGGTGAGTCTAAACACACTTCGCAGCAAACCGAACTGCGTGCACGCGAAGGACGGAACACCGTGCAAACTAATATTCAGGAAATGCAAGTTAGTTTGAAAGAAGTGAATCACGCTGCGGGTGAAGTGAGTGAACTGACGGATGCTGCGCAACAGATCCACGCTATTATTGCGACGATTCACACCATTGCCGATCAGACCAACTTATTGGCGCTGAATGCGGCCATCGAGGCCGCGCGCGCGGGCGAAGCCGGACGTGGCTTTGCCGTTGTTGCCGATGAAGTACGTAACCTAGCGGTACGCACGACTAGCGCAACGGATGAAATTACACGCATCATCGAACAATTAAACAGTAAAATTTCGCAGGTGACGCAAGCGATGGAACACGTCGTGCAGAGCAGTCACGCCAATCAGGCGCGGGCGCAGTCCACGGCCGATGTGTTTGATGTCATGGCGACAGAAATCACGCAGGCGGCTGCAGTTAGTGATCGTATATCGGCTGCTAGCCAAGCACAAATTGATCAGTTTGGTGCTTTACGCAAAGACCTAAAATCGCTTTTTGAAACCTTGCAAGCCAAGACCTCGAAGGTGAAAGTGACGGCAAAAATTAGTGATGATTTGTACCGCGTGACGCAGCAATTAAATGGATTAATGGCTGGATTTCAATTTGATCATCAAATCTTGGAAGTCGAGCGCGCACCGAATGAGAAACGTCGCAACCCGCGTCTGGAGCAAAGTTTATTGGTGCAGATCAAAACCCAGGACAAAATACTGGATGGTGTCACGAGTGATCTGTCGCTTTCGGGTATGCAAGTGCGTGTTCACGAAAAACTAGTCGAGGGTGCAGTACTGCAATTCGAACTATTACCGCCCACGATGGAGCGTAGCCGCTTAAAGCAACAGCTACCGCTGCATCTTTCGGGGCGGATTTGTCGGCAACGTGAAGCGGATGGCGCTTTCTATTATGGCGTTAGTTTCGTGGATCTCACGCCGCAAATCACCGCACATTTAAAAGCCTGCTTTGCATTTTTTCATTGCGAAGCAGAGTATGCGAAAGCTGGGTAAGCTGACAAAAGTCATGCAACATGAATAAAGATTTATAGTGGATTAGTGCTGAGTGGACTCTGTGCGGCACAATACAGCACTGCTTTACGGCACTTATCAACAGCGTCGTTTGTGATGCGCGTTACCGTCACTCTCTGGAGTGAACAACAGGAACGCAAAAAATATGTCAGCAATTCAAGTGGCTAAGCCTGCGTTATGGAAGTTACGAAATGGTAAGACGGCTAGCGGTATGTTTGGCATGTGGATTGCAACAATCTGAATACAGGAAGCGCGATTGTGTTTCTTGTCTTGGGACTCTCTCTCCTTGATCCGAGGTTTGCCGGGTGGTTTACCACCCGGCCTCTTTTTTTCAGCGTTTGCCTTTTTTACGTTTCGCTTCCTCATACAGCGGCAGCACACTCGGTAGCAGGGCTTCAATGTCTTTTATTCGATTCTCCGGGTCAGGATGGGTGCTCAGTAATTCCGGTGGGCTACCACCACCAGACATCATTTTGCGCCACAGCGAAACGGCCTGATGCGGGTCGTAACCGGCACGCGCCATCAATTCCAAACCAATGCGGTCGGCTTCGCGTTCTTTCGCGCGTGAGAAGGGTAGGCCGACCACGACTTTGGTTGCATTGGAGAGCAAACTCGTTCCAACATCGCCAAAGCCTGCCAGCGAGGCGAGGACGGAAACACCTACTTGCTGCGCTACGGCTTCTGACATTGCTTCACGCGTATGTTCGCGCAGAGCGTGTGCAATTTCATGCCCCATCACTGCTGCGATCTCGTTATCGGTGAGCTTCAAGCCTTCGAGCAATCCAGTA
>JAYVZN010000007.1:0-16586 GCA_043783305.1 Betaproteobacteria bacterium | reverse complement strand
TCTGACAAAAATACCCCTGCTCCGACTGAAATCAAGCTGCATCAAAAATCGCGCGTGCTGGAAATTGCTTTCGCCGACGGCAAGCACTTTAAATTGCCCTATGAGTTCTTGCGCGTTTATTCGCCCTCGGCGGAAGTGCGCGGCCACGGGCCCGGCCAAGAAGTATTGCAGGTCGGTAAAATCAATGCGGAAATTACCGGCATCGAACCCGTCGGCACATATGCCGTCAATCTGGCTTTTGCCGACGGCCATAACTCGGGGATTTATTCTTGGGACTATCTGTATGAACTTGGATCGCATCAAGAATCCATGTGGACGCACTATTTAGAGCGCATGGAAAAAGCCGGTGCGAGTCGCGAACCGACTAGCCCGATGCCCGGCGCTTTTGAAAACCGCCCCAAGCAAAAGTAACCAGTAAAAGTAACCAGTAAAAGTAACCAGTAAAAGCAAATAGAAACGTCAGCCCGAGGGCCCATGCATAAAACCACTCACTTCGGCTTCAAAACGGTCGAGGAATCGGAAAAAGCGCGCCAAGTAGCGCAAGTGTTCCACTCCGTTGCCCAGCGCTACGACGTTATGAACGACTTTATGTCGCTGGGGCTGCATCGGATCTGGAAGGCTTTTACCCTGGAGCAAAGCGGCGCACGTCCCGGTAACCGTGTGTTGGACATCGCGGGCGGCACCGCCGATTTATCCTTGGCTTTTGCCAAGCGTGTCGGGGCCGATGGCTTAGTGGTACTCACCGACATTAACGGTTCGATGCTCAGCGTCGGACGCGACCGCATGATCGACCAAGGCCTAGTGCCGCTGGCGGTGCAGTGCGACGGCGAGAAAATCCCCTTCCCGAGCAATTATTTCGATATCGTCAGCGTCGCTTTCGGTCTGCGCAATATGACGCACAAAGATCAAGCGCTGGCTGAAATGCAGCGTGTATTACGCCCCGGAGGACGTTTATTGGTATTGGAATTTTCCAAAATAGCCAAGCCGTTAGCACCGCTGTACGACTTGTATTCGTTCAAGGCGCTGCCGCTGCTGGGAAAATGGGTGGCAAAAGACGAAGCCAGTTATCGTTATCTCGCCGAATCCATCCGCATGCATCCAAACCAAGAGGAACTTAAAAACAGGATGCAAGATGCCGGATTGGAGCGTGTCGAGTATTTCAATCTGGCCGCCGGTATCGTGGCCTTACACAAGGGCTACAAATTTTAATGTGGCTCGCTGCGACAACACTGAATCACGTTCTGGCTCAAAATACTTGGGCTTTGCAACGCTTGCAGCCGCTGTCCGGTAAAAGCTTCACCGTACAGGCACCGCCCTTACCCGCGCTGACATTCACCCTCCAACCGGACGGTTCTGTCGTAGAAGCTGCGCCGCAGGCGATAGCCGATGCTACGCTGAGCGCCACCGCGGATGCGCTGCTGCGCTACTTTACTGTGGCACCGCGCGACCCATCCCTGATCCGCATTACCGGCGACGCTTCGTTCGGCGCTGAAATCGGGCATGTCCTCGCGCACATCCACTGGGAAGTAGAAGAAGACTTGTCGCGCCTATTGGGCGACATCATCGCCCATCGGGTGGTCGGCTTTGGGCGCAATTTATGGGAATGGCGTAAACAATCGACGCTTAACTTGGCGACGGCCGTCGGTGAATACTTTACCGAAGAGCAAGCATTTATTATTCAGCGTCGTCATGTTGAACAGTTCGCACAAGAAGTGGAGGTCGTACGCGCGGCGACCGATCAACTGGACATACGCATTCAAAAGCTCGTTAACCGCGGATAGACACCGATGAAATTATTCAAAACATCGGCGCTCATTCGCGAGCGGCACTGAAAAATGCGCTTTTTCCGCCTGCTCTACATCCTGTTTATCGCCTTTCGCTACGGCTTGGACGAGTTCTTTCTCGCCCATGCGCGGTTGAAGTGGCTGCGCGTATGCGTGCAAATCGCTTTTTTCTGGCGACCTTTGAGCGAACCGCGCGCGGTGCGGCTACGTTTAGCGTTAGAGCGGCTAGGGCCGATCTTCGTAAAATTCGGCCAAGTCATCTCCACCCGGCGTGATTTACTCCCCCCCGACTTGGCGGACGAACTCGCTAAACTGCAAGACCGCGTACCGCCGTTTTCCGCTGACTTGGTGATTGCAACGCTGAACCGCGCCTATGGGCAGCGCTACGATGATATTTTCCCCGTGTTCGATTTGGTGCCCATCGCCAGCGCTTCGGTGGCGCAAGTGCATTTCGCGTGCTTGCAGGACGGTACCGAAGTCGCCGTCAAAGTACTGCGTCCGGACATTCGCCGCGTCATTGACAAAGATATCGCGCTACTCGATGTCGGTGCCGGTTTAATCGAGCACTTGTTTAAAGACGGCCCGCGGCTACGTCCGCGTGAAGTCATCGCCGAATTTTCCAAGCACCTCCATTACGAGCAAGACCTGATGCGCGAGGCCTCTAACGCCAGTCTGCTGCGGCGCAATTTTCAGAACGGAAAAGTCCTCTTAGTGCCGGAAATTTATTGGGATTTTTGCCGCCGTGAAGTCATGGTGATGCAACGTATGCACGGCTTGCCGGTAAGCCAAGTCGACCAATTGCGTGCGCAAAATGTGGATATTCCAAAACTCGCGCGGCAAGGTGTAGAAATATTTTTTACCCAAGTATTTCGCGATGGATTTTTTCATGCCGACATGCACCCCGGTAACATTTATGTCGCACCGGACGGGCGCTATATCGGATTGGATTTCGGCATCATGGGCACCCTTACGGATATCGATAAAAATTATTTAGCGCAAAATTTTCTGGCCTTCTTTCGCCGCGATTACAAACGTGTCGCCCGGGCACATATCGAGGCGGGCTGGGCACCGGCGGAAACGCGTGAGGACGAATTTGAAGCCGCCATTCGCACCGTGTGCGAACCCATCTTCGACAAGCCGTTGAAAGAAATTTCTTTCGGTAAAGTATTGCTGCGCTTGTTTGAAACTTCGCGTGAATTCAATGTGCAAATTCAACCACAATTAGTCTTGTTGCAAAAAACCCTGCTCAACATCGAAGGTTTGGGCCGCCAACTCGACCCCGACTTGGATTTATGGAAAACCGCCAAGCCTTTTCTGGAACGTTGGATGAGCGAACAAATCGGCTGGCGCGGCATGCTGCGCACGCTGCAAGAAGAAGCCCCGCAGTGGGCCATTACACTGCCGAAACTACCGCGCCTACTGCACGAGGCCATGAACCGCGACCCGCTGCCGAAAATCGAGCAGGGCTTTCTGTTACTGATGGCCGAACAGCGCAAGCGCAATCGCTGGTTGATGACCATCGCCGCCTTGTTGGCCGTCCTCATCGTAAGCCTCTGGCTGCTCATTGTCGGCTTTCTTTGAGCACCTTTCGCACGGAAAATTTTGTAAAATTATCGGGTTTGGTATAACTCATAGCGATTTTCAAAAACGTTTCGAATAAAGGAGTATTCGTGTCCGCGAAAGGCCATTTAGCCAAGGAGTCCCTCGGTACTTTTGAATCCACAGTCATGGGCATCGCCGGGACGGCTCCGGCGTTCAGCGTTGCGGTCACGACCGCCGCTATCGTGGCCTCCGTCGGCGTATTATCGGTCGGCAGCATTTTTTACTGCGGCCTGGTGATGTTCGGCATCATGCTAGCATTTATCCACCTCAGCAAAATTTCGCCGCATGCCGGTGCTGCTTATGCCTGGGTGGGTCACGTCTTCGGAAGGCAATGGGGTTTCTTTGCAGGTTGGGGTCTTTTAGTCGCATCGATATTTTTCATGGTGTCCGCAACCATACCGGCGGCCACCTCCACCCTACTGTTAATTGCACCCAACCTCGTTGAAAACACTACCTGGGTGGCATTAACAGCAGCCGGTTGGTTAACCCTCGTCACCCTTGTCGTCACCAAAGGCATCAAACACGCTAGCTATACGCAGTTGATCCTGACCGGCATTGAAACCGTGGTGATTTTCGCGCTGATTATCGGAGCGTTTATCCAATACGGCGGCAAACCGGCACACACACCGTCCTTTATTTGGTTCTCTCCTTTTTCGTTTACCCCGCAATTATTCGCCACGGGTGCATTAACAGCGATCTTCTTTTACTGGGGATGGGATGTCACCATGAACCTGAGCGAAGAAACCAAAAGCGGCAAGGAAAACGAGATGCATCCCGCCGGCAAAGGTGCGTTTTGGGCAATGGTGAATTTGATTCTGTTTTTCATCATCATGATGATTGTGGTGCTGATTGTGTTGACGGACGACGAAATCGCCAAGGCCAATACCAATGTGCTGTACGCGGTTGCCCATAAATTATTTCCGGCACCCTGGAGTTATCTAGCCGTGCTCTCGACCATTCTCAGCACCATTGGCACCATTGAGACCCAGATACTGCAATTCAGCCGCAGCATGTTCGCTATGGCGCGCGATGAAATGCTGCACCCGCGTTACGCCAAGATTCACCCCGAGTGGCGAACGCCTTGGGTGGCCACGCTGGTGATTTGGTTCCTGGGTATCTTGCTCTTGTTCAGTTCATCCTTCATGCCTTCGGTGAAAAGTATTCTGGAAAGCTCTATCCTCGCCATCGGCTTTCAAATCTGTTTCTACATGAGCTTGGCTGGATTCGCCTGTGCCTGGCACTACCGGCATAAATTAAAGCGCGGCGTATACAACGCGGTGTCCTATGTGCTGTGGCCTTTATTCGCGGCACTGTTCCTGGTGTTCATCGCGCTGTACAGCATTCCGACGTTTGACAAGGTTACTAATATCATGGGGATCGGCGGTATCCTGGTCGGATTTGTGCCTTTGGTTTTAAACCGATTCCGGCATAAATCCCATTTACCGTAGATATCCATCCCGCTCCAATTTAAGCAAAATGCGTTGCACGGCTTCGTCCACACCGACATTCGAAGTGTCGATCATCAGCTCGGGGTTCTCTGGAATTTCATACGGATCGGACACGCCGGTGAACTCTTTTACCAAACCGGCGCGCGCCTTGGCATAAAGGCCTTTGCGGTCACGTGCTTCGCAGGTCTCGATAGGCGTAGCGACGTGAATCTCGAAGAAGCCGCCGTACTGTTCAATCATATCGCGCACGTCGTGGCGCGTCGTCGCATACGGTGCAATGGGAGCGCAGATGGCGATGCCGCGATGCTTGACGATTTCGCTCGCCACATAGCCGATGCGACGAATGTTGAGATCGCGATGTTCGCGCGAGAAACCCAGTTCGCTGGATAGATGCTTGCGCACCACGTCGCCATCCAGCAAAGTCACTTGGCGCCCACCCATTTCCAGTAGCTTGATTTGCAACGCCTTGGCGATGGTGGATTTTCCAGCACCTGAAAGCCCGGTGCAAAACACGCAAAATCCCTGCGCCTTGCGCGGCGGGTGCGCTCGGCGTATTTCGGCGACCACATCCGAATAAGCAAACCAGGCCGGAACGTCCAGCGCATAATCCAGACGACGCTGCAGTTCAGTCGCCGGAAAAGCCAAGGCGCGCGCACCGACCGGCACGCTATCCTCGGGCAGGAATTGCGCGCGATCTTCCACATACACCATGCGCTCAAACGGCACGAGACCGACACCCAGCGCCTCCATCGACGAACCCGACTCCGCCAGCACATCGCCGACCAGATCCATGCCGCGCCGATGCGCGCTGCTGTCCGCACCAGCATCTTCGCCGCCCACGATCAAATGCGTACAACCATGATTGCGCGCCACAATCGCGCGTAGGCAAATTTGCCGCGGCGAGATGCCGACTTCGGCCAGCGGCAAGAGCGCGAACAATGTCGATGCCGACGGGTAATGCTTTAACGCCGCCTCATTGGCGCGCACTCGGCTAAAATAATCCACTTCGTTGTTGGGCAAAATGCCCGCGATACCGTGCAGCAATAAATTAGCATCACGGCTGAGCGATGCCTGCAGTGCGAAGTCCTGGTGCATGCGCTGCATGACATGGCTGGTCTGATAAGCGATTACGCGCTTCCACCCATGCTTTTGGAACTGGCTGCGCAATTCGGCGGGAGCCAAGCGCAGATCCGTAAAATCATGACGCGGTGGCAAGGCCACACCCTCGATCGAGCCACCGACACACAAGGCCTGCGTCGGCGCTTCGCCCAATGCCGCCAGTTCAGCCGCGCTATCGGCAGTCCATACCGCCGACACCGTCAACACCGCTAGCATGAAGCCCTCCGGGTCGCGCAGCGCGTAGCGTCGACTGGGCTTCACGTCCTGCGCCTGTTTTTCCGACAGACGCAGCACCAGCGGCCAGGGCCAGAATGTGCCGTCGGCCAAGCGCTGCTCCGCAATAACACGTTGGTAGTCCGCGTGGCCCAGATAACCCGTCAGCGGTGAGAAGCCACCCGTGAGCAGTAGCTCCAGGTCGCATAACTGCGCGCGATCAAGATCAAGCGACGGTAAATTAAGCCCCTCGATTTTCAGCTCAGCGGCACGCTGGGCATGGGCCATTCCATTGACGAGTGTGCCGCCGTAGGGAGAAATAAGTTGGTTCATGTCATATTTTTCTTTGTTTAAGTGACGGTGAACGCGCGGTCAAAAGCCGCCATAAAGCGTTCCACATCTGCTTCCGGTAGATGATTGATCCCGGCAGCGCTCTTGCGCCCGCCGCCGGTCTCGAACTGGCTGCACAGCACGTCGGCACCCGCCTTCACGGTCAAAGGCGCACGCACACTGACCAGGTAACCGCCATTGGTTTTCCGCGTCAACACCGCATGCGCACGCTGTGCCGCGCCCGTCGCCAGTGCATTGCCGAATACGCCGGAGACGCGTCGACTCCAAGCCGCATCCGGCAACAAATAAATCATCCCCGCAGCGCTTTTGTGCATCGGGGCAATTGCTCGTGCTTGCGCCATGTCACTGGTATAGCCATTTTTCAAGATGGGATAAGCGCGGTCTTCGCGGATAAAAGTGAAGGGATCGACGTGCCCATGAAGCGCTTGATACAGCTCGGCCGGATCGAAGTACAAATCTTCTAGCGCCTCGCCATAGCCGTTGTAATTAAGGCACTCGCCCAGCTCCTGCAATGCTTGCAGCGCGGCTGGGGCTAATTCGAGCGGCGCAGCGGCGGCGCGCGCCGCCTCGGCCAGATTGTCGCCAAAGGCCGCCACCACCGCCCAAATCAAGTGCTGCCCGTCGATCTGACGGTTCACCAGCAGGCTGGTGCACCACTCGGCGCCGGTGTTGATGTAAGCGAAAAAATTGGCATGCACCGGAATATCGTCGGCTTGGTGGTGATCGAAATACGCCACCGCGGCACCCGCTTCCAACAAGCGCAGCACGGCATCGCGATTTTTGTTGAGCGAAATATCCAGCGCTGTCACCCGATCACCGCGACTCGCGGTGACGCGCTTGAGCAATGCGATGTCGCGCTTCACACCGGTGACGAGCTGCGCTTGGCGCGGCTCCGCTAAGCGCAATTGATGCAACGCGCAAATCCCGTCCGCGTCGCCGTTAAATACATCGAAATCCGCCATGAGTTTCTAAATTCTTTGTCTAAAAGCTAAAAGCATACCGGAAGCGCGGTTTTCCGACATGGACTATCGTGTTGTTGAAAGTCCGTACAGGCTTTTCCAGGGCGGCGAGGGTACGATCATGATGCATTCGTCCGGAACATCCCCGGATAAAACACCACCCGGTGGGCAAGTTGCAAAGCGCGCAACGCGATTCGCATCGACGGTATTAGTAGCGTTGCGTCCGCACTCTTTACCGGTGCCTGGAAGTATACGGGAAGTTACTTTATCCTAGACAAACTCAACCACCACTATTTTGGTCTAAATTCCACTATGACTTCACCTCGCATTCTCGTCGTCGGCGGTGCCGGCTATATCGGCTCCCACATGGTTAAGATGCTTGTTGCCAAAGGCTACAGCGTCACCACGCTCGACAATCTTTCCACCGGCTATCGTGATGCCGTCAGCGGCGGAGCATTCATTCATCTCGATCTAGCCGACCGACCCGCGCTGGATCGCTTATTCGTCGAAAAGTCATTCGATGCCGTAATGCATTTTGCTTCCTTCATTCAGGTCGGCGAATCGGTTAAAGAGCCCGCCAAGTATTACGAAAACAACGTTACCAACACGCTCAACCTGCTCGACGCTATGGTAGCGCGCGGCATCCAACGATTTATTTTTTCCTCCAGCGCGGCGGTGTATGGCGATCCGCACACGGTACCGATTCCGGAAGACCATTCCAAAATACCGATCAACCCTTACGGACGAACCAAATGGTTCGTGGAACAAATTTTAGCCGACTATGACCACGCATATGGTTTGAAATCAGTCAGCTTACGTTATTTCAATGCGGCCGGGGCCGACCCGGATAACCAGTTAGGCGAACGCCATGAACCGGAAACACACTTAATCCCGCTCGTGTTGCGCGCCGCTTCCGGTCGCGCACCGAACATCCAAGTATTTGGCCGCGACTACGACACGCCGGACGGCACCTGTATTCGCGATTACGTGCATGTCGAAGACTTGTGCAGCGCACATCGCCTAGCGATTGACGGGCTACTACAAGGCAAGGCCAGCAACGCCTACAACCTCGGCAACGGCAGCGGCTTCTCCGTCGCCGAAGTTATTGCGGCAGCGCAGCGTATCACCGGACGTAAAATTCCGGTTATCGATCAACCGCGCCGCGCCGGTGATCCGCCGCGCTTAGTGGCCGATGCGCGACGTGCGCGCGACGAGCTCGCATGGCATCCACAATACGATTCTCTGGACACCATCATTGCCCATGCCTGGGCGTGGGAACAAAAACTCGCACAGTGCTAGACTAAACGTTTACACCGATACTCCCCACCTTGCCCTCCCATCGCTCAAACAGTACCGGGACTCTGCTGTTAATCACCTATAGCGCCTTGCTGGCGTATGGCAGTCTCTACCCCTTCTCCGCGTGGCAAGGCGACCGCCCGTTTGATTTATCGTTTTTATGGGCCGCATGGCCGCGCAGAGTTACGCGCATCGACCTTCTGACGAATCTCTTTGTCTACGTGCCACTCGGTATCCTTGCAACACGCGCACTATGTCGCCGCCCGTATTCATCGATGCATTGGCTGAGTATTTGTTTGCTCGGCGCTGCGTTCAGTAGCGGTATGGAATGTTTGCAATTATTCGTACCCAATCGCGTCGCCTCCAACGTAGACATACTAGCCAACACGGCGGGCATGGCAATCGGCGCAACCTTGGCTCCTTTTATTTCCACGCGTAGCCGCTTCTTCGTGCTGCTCGTCGCATTACGTCGGCATTGGTTCCGGCCTGGATGGATTGTCAACTTCGGTCTAATTTTGCTTATGCTATGGGTATTAACCCAATTTAATCTGCAAAAGCCGGGGTTGGTCGCCGGCAGCCTGCATGGCGGCTTCACGCCATTTTGGGAGAGCCGCATCACTCAATTTAGACCGGAGCTTGCGCTCATCTTTGCGCTGGAAATTGCTTGCCTGAGTTTATTCATCGCTGTTTTATTGCGACCGGATCAGCGCTTGAAAGTGGGCATTTTAAGATTCACCTTAAGCGCAATTTTGCTTAAGTTTTTCATTGCCGCACTGCTTATTAAACTTGTTTTTCTTATTCGCTTGTTATCGCTAGAAGCCATCACTGGCCTCAGTTTGGGTGCCGGGGCATCCCTTGCTTTAATTTATCTACGCGCCAAACCACCCCCCTACCCGCTACTCGCAAGCGTGCTTTGTGCGCTTATTCTAACCAAGCTCATACACGGCGTACCATTTTTAACAGCTACCGGGCAAACGCCGGACCTCGCCGTGCAACCGGAACTGCTATTCAATATCGGTGGAGTCGCCTATCTAGTGGCAGAATTATGGCCGTATCTCGCGCTGGGTTGTACGTTGGCTTTGTGGGATCGGGAGGGTTGAGGAAGGATGGCCCTTTGACCCTCCACGAAAAATAAAATTAGGCCCAATTTATCGCATTTCAAGACATGGTATTTGGCGTACGTCCGCCAAATTGGCTCTCATCAGTATATTCCCGGTTGTTTTGGAATCCACCGAATGCCAACCATTAAAAATGAATATGCCGACAGTAAAAAAGCGCCAATAATAAACCATTGAAAAGTATTGTTTTTGACCCGCTGATTTGCAATCAGCATTCCTCCCGCAAGAATTGGTAGTATCGGCAAAAGGTACTTTCCTTGCGGTTGATAATCATAAATCCAACTAAACCCGACCGATGCCGCAACAACTGTTATGCCTCCGACAAGTAGCGATATAGGTACCGAATACGCAGCGCCGTTGACGTTCCGCTGAACCGCTGACTTGAGAACTGAAATCGTAATTGCGATGAACAACAAGAGCTGTATGTAGGATAAATATTTTGACGACCAGATATTCAAGTATCCATAAACACCAAAAAAGCTCGTAATGGATGTCTTAAACCAAGTTTTTTCTAAGAGAATTTCATTTAATCCGATCCCTTGTGCACGCATCTGGTGAGTCTTGCTCACGACGTTTTTATCAAGCGCGCCGGGCTTAAATTTAGAATCTGCGGTAATTTCTCTAATTTCTGTTAGTACTTTAGTTCTTTCGGCGGAAAATGGGGGAGGGTTCTGCCATACTTCATCAGCCATCTTAAGACCCAGCACCATGATCAACCCCACTAGCATGACCGTCACGGGTTTGATCCGGATTAATTTCAATTTATATCGCTTTATAACACTCTTTGTAAGCTTTACTCCCGTGAAAAACAGTAAGCCAATCCCAACGCATATTGGCAATAAACGTATCAGCACCGGCAAGGCAATGTGGTTATCCAGAAACAGAAATAATCCAAATAGAGCGAATAGCCAGCCTAATGCCATTAATAAAAAATTTTCTTTTGTTAAGTACTCTCCATGCGCAATTATAAGTAAAGCAACCGCCCCCAAGACCGTCCAATAGTTTGGCTTGGAAAGCAAAATCCCCCCGATCAAACAACCAAGGAGGAAAATGCGCTGCAGTGAAGTGCGCGATTCAAATGGCTTGTCGAATTTTGTAAAGCTGAAAAAAAATATCATCACTAACGTTGACAAAAATAGCGGCAATCCCTCGCCATTAAAATAGGAAAAAATATACCATGCTTGTGGTGTAACCAGCAGCGGGATCAAGGCAAGGCGTGCATCATTGGCTCTAAGCGCCATCAACACCAACAATCCAAAAAGCACCACATTAAACATTCGAAGTGCTACCACATCGTTTTCAAAAATAGGCCAAGTAGCTACCGCAAACTTGCTTGCCAATTGATAGACTGGATCAGTACCCGTCAGATAGGCTACGCCATACGCATTTGTCTTATGTGCATCCAGTGTTTCTGGCGCACCGATTTTTGGTTTCAACCAATGGTCATAGTAGTACCTTGCGCTAGCGACATGCGTCAGCTCATCGGGGTGGACTGAAACATCGGTTCTAGCTACCACCGCCATAACGGCAATTAGTGAAAATGCTGCAACAGCGGGGAATGCAATCGCGCCGCCAAAACCATTTCTTTTTAGGTCGAAAGATTGCCCGTTTGCTAATTTCTTGGAAAACCACCAAATAAACGGGAGTAAAATAACCGGCAAATAGCGCGGCCACTCAATGCGAGTTTCCGTGGTTTTAGTACCCGTTGCATTCAATATAAGTGGGGGCGCTAACACCGCCGCGCCAACTAGGCTTGGCCTGCTGTCATTATCGTAAATCCCTTCACCTTCGAGCGTGAGTTTACGACCTAAAAATCGACGTATCTCTTTACCGTAATAGGTTACCGCGGCCGAAGAAATTTCATAGTGCTGACCATGCTTACTAGCGTTAGTAATTTCTATTGTGCTCACGTCACACTTAGGTAGCAAGAACTCGTATTGAATATACCCTCCAACCACCAATAGGCTATTTTTTTGAGCAATACCATCTTGATTTCCACACCTTGATTCAACAGAAATGTATCCAGTATCGCTAGCGTTAATCCAGATTGCCAGCTTATAGGGATTGACTATCCAATGAAGAACTGAAAGCCAGATAGCGGCCAGTATTAACAACGCGAAATAAAAAATATGATCCCGATTTATGAATATTTTTTTCAGCGCGGAGACCCTCATTAGCAATCTCTGGCTTTAGGCGACTTAATTTCGATAAAAACACTGGCGGAAAAACTTCGTGGTCGGTGTTGTTTAAATCGCAAGTACGACAGTTCCTTCCGTTCTAGCCGCCACCCGATGAGATTCTTAAATAGGATCATTTGTGAGGCTCGCTATGGTTAGTTTAATAACTTCGTCTTGGTGGTTTTCTAACCCAATCCACAATGGTAAACGTAACAATCTGTCCGCCATATCGTTCGTATTCTTCATTGATGTCCCGCAGCGCCCTATGGCAAGACCAACCGGTGCATTATGCAATGGAACATAGTGAAAAACCGTATGAATACCTTGGTCCTTTAATGCTGCTATAAGGCTCGTTCGGGCATCAAGGCTCTGGAGCAAGATGTAATACATGTGGGCATTTTGCATGCACTCCTTCGGTACAATAGGTCGACGAAGTAGACCTTTTTTTTCCAGCACCTCCAGGTGCTGATGATAAACGTTCCAAATACTCAGGCGGCGCTTAGTTATATCGTCCGCCTCTTCCATTTGAGCCCATAAAAAAGCCGCGATGAGCTCACTCGGCAAAAACGATGAACCTATGTCTACCCAACTGTACTTGTCTACTTGACCACGAAAGAATTGTGAACGGTTTGTGCCTTTTTCTCGAATGATTTCCGCTCTTTCGGCAAGCGCAGGATCATTAATCAATAGCGCTCCACCCTCCCCGGATATGATGTTCTTGGTCTCGTGAAAGGAAAGAGCCCCCATGTGGCCAATTGACCCGAGAGGGCGCGCCTTATAAGTAGACATAATTCCTTGCGCAGCGTCTTCTATCACGATCAAGTTATATTTTCTGGCGATAGCCATGATGGTATCCATCTCACAGCCCACTCCCGCGTAATGCACGGGAACAATAGCTTTAGTTTTTTCAGTAATCGCTTCTTCGATTTTAGTTTCATCGATGTTTAAGGTATCAGGGCGAATGTCCACGAAAACCGGTATAGCCCCCCGCAACACGAATGCGTTAGCGGTCGAAACAAAAGTATAGGATGGCATTATGACTTCGTCACCAGGCTGAATATCCGCCAAAATAGCCGCCATTTCCAATGCCGCAGTGCATGAATGTGTTAGCAGGGCTTTATTGGCACCCGTCCGAGCTTCCAGCCAAGCATGACATTTCTTGGTAAAGACACCGTCACCGGCTAAATGTCCGTTGGCATGGGCCTGAGAGATATACCAAAGCTCTTTACCCGTCATGTAGGGCTTGTTGAAAGGAATAGTCATATCATCACCCTGTTTTTTTTGCGACCAATAAATTGGACCCACCAAATGGGAAGCGCATTCCCCGCCGAATAAAAAGTCGCTCGACGGTCATAATACTTTCGAAAGCTGAATTAAGCAGCTTCGGCAAACGCAGTTCCGCCATTTCGTTGCCAACCACTTTCTGCTTATTTGTCAGCCTTGATACAACCATAGCGGGTAATAAAAGACTAACAAACGATGTTTCAAAAACAACATGGAAACCGGCGCGCTCAACTTTTTCGCGTAATTCACCCACCTTATATCTTCGAACATGGCACGCATATTCATCTTGCCGACTCCACAATCGGGGGTGTTGCGGTACTGTAAGGACGATTCCACCCGCAGGGTGAAGCGCCCTTTTTATCTCGCCAAGCACTTTTTCATCCTCCTCAATATGCTCTAAGACATCGAATGCACCAACCATATCAAATTCATCTTCATATGGAATATGCCGTGCATCCATTTGAAGAAGCTCGGCACTCGGCAAACGCTCCAACGCGTAAGGGAGGCCCGCACTAAATATTTCACTGCCTGTAACCCGTGCTTGGGGGTAAGCGTTTGCAACGCCCGCAAGTACAAAACCGGTGCCGCATCCAATTTCCAGATAACGCAGCACACTCGGGAAATGACGCTGCATAGCCCAGACAATTAGCTGATTACGGGCTCGGAACCAAAAATTTCCCGCTTCTAGCATGGCCAATTCCGCGTAGGCTTCTGGCTGAAAACCCGGCCCCTTAAGTGCCAGTTTGGGTGCCAGAAGAGCAAAACCCTCCGCGTGGCTAATCACGAAGCCACAAGCTGGGCAGACCCAATCCATACTGATGTAACCACATGTGCAGCCGGGACAACGCTTCATCCGGCCCTTTCTCGAACAGCAGGGGGCGCAAACACCCAAAATTTATTCATTAAAAATAGACTGACCGCAACCAAGACGATGGCCGCTGCCTGAATAATCTGGTGGGGCTGATGGAGTCTGTCGACGAAAAACCACAGTAGAGCAAGATTGAATAGATAGCCTAGCAAGTAGGCGACAACGTAACGCGCCAAAGCCGAATGCCCGTCACCTTGATGATTGAATGACCAAATTCGATTGGCCATAAAGGTAATCAGCCCCCCTGTGATATAGAGAAATGTCATGGCTGCTTTATACCCAAATCCACCGGCAGTCAGCCCAAGATATGCCAAATAAAGAAGTAAATTTGAGGTGGCTCCTACCACAACGTAACGCATGAATTGCCTGCGGGTCTGCGCATCCATCATAACTATTTATCCCTGACCCAATGGAAAGTCATAAGGGGCGGCGGAAACCGGAAACCCAGCCGCGCATAAAGATTAAGCACACGAAAATTGCATGCCACAATACAAGTCTTTACTCGTTGCGCGCCCGCGTCTTTGGCTTCGCGCAGCATGGCTTGCCATGCACGATGCCCGTAGCCCTGGCCTTGAATTCGTGGCGAAACAGCATTTAAGTGCCAATAGCAGGTACCGTCAGCCATCATTTCCGTTAGAAAAAAAGCAACGGGTTGTACGCCGTCGCGCACGATATAAAGTTGCTGCCGCGGGTGAGCAAGACTGTTCTGAACCCAGCGACGATAACGCTCGTCACCCAAATCAGAACCCAGTCGAGGGTCAACGTGAAAACGCTCATTATGAAATGCGCTGCCGGCTATCTCCTTGAGCGCGGCCAAGTCACCTTCTTCAGCCAACCTTACGTCAATACCAGACTTCTCCGGTAATACAATCTTTGTCAAGTTATCCAACTCGGGCATATAAAGCATCTCAATAAATCGAAAGCCATGTTCTTCCAACAACATCGATTCTTTGAGACGCTCATGGGACATTCGGCAACTTACCAATCCTACATCTAGCTGATCCCGCACCACTTCAAATGCACTAAAGTGGTTAGTGGCCAAGGGGCCGCGAACCGCCATATTACTGATTTGTAGTACCGGGGAACCTATTATTGCGGTATCCCACGGCACTTCTGACCACTCCAGATAAAGATCAGAAGTATCCACCACACCGTCCATACCTTTAAGGTGTGCTTGATTTGAATAGTCATGTTTTTTGGTAGCATCCGGGACGAGCAGCGCCTGTGCTTCCGCACTTTTTCTAATCGTATAAGGTGGCTGCTCCATTGAACGGAAATGCATACGCGCCAAATATTCGCCGAATATACCCAATGCAAAAAGTTGAACCCCGGAAAAGATCGCAATGATAGAAGCCAGAAAAGAAAAACCCGGCACACTACTGCCCCAGAATAAATAACGTCCCAGCACGTAGGCCAATACGATAAAACCAAAGGTGCCAAAAATAAAACCGACCACGCTCGCCATTTGTAAAGGAAGTGTAGAGAAACCCGTCATCATATTGATGGTGTGGGTGATAAGCTTACGCAGCGTGTAGCCGGAGGTGCCGAAAGTTCGTTCGTTTTGCCGCACCGCAATGGACGTAAAACGCGTGGTGCCCCAGGTGAGCAGCACATCGATATTCACAGATGGGCTGCGATATTCAGCGAAAGCATCTCTTAAATGAACACGAAAAGCTCGGAACGCACTCACCTTGCTGGCCGTCTCTGCGCCCATAGAAGCTTGCAGTGCCAACTTGGTCATACGAGAGGCTTGGTTACGCAAAAAACTATGGGTTTCGACTGCCGGAGTCCCGTAGACCACGTCGTAACCTTCGCCCATTTCGTTCAGTAGCTTTGGGATTTCCTCGGGGGGGTTCTGTAAGTCATCATCCAGAGTGACCAAAATCTCGCCGTGAGCAGCGCGGATACCACAAAGCAAAGCGTTATGCTGCCCATAATTTCGTGAAAGCTGAATCCCTCTAACCCGCGGGTCTTCTTTCGATAATTTCTGAATAACGCTCCAAGAATTATCTCCGCCACAATCCTCCACGAACAATATCTCATAATCTTTATTTAGTCGCTCTAGCACCTCTGTCAGCCTATGGTGCAATTCGGGCAGCACACCGGCGGATCGGTAAACGGGGATAATAATGGATAGCTTGGACATGGATAGAAGTGAAGCGTTTGTGGGTTATATTATATATCTGCCGACCCAAGTTAATATTTTTCTCATGGGTCAGTAATGCATTGCAAAAAATTGCGACTGTTTAGGTTGACCATTAATGCTAGTACGCTTCGACTTCCGCCAGACGACTCGCACTAAACAATCCGTCATTCACAAACACCCGAATACGATCCGTCGTCACCGCCGGGAAGGTCACTTTGCGC
>JAYVZN010000006.1:0-2792 GCA_043783305.1 Betaproteobacteria bacterium | reverse complement strand
CATTAGAGCGCAGTGCGTCTTTGAATACAGACAATGTTGTGCTCGGTTTAGTGGCTATTGCAGTAGCCACGGCTTTCGCGTCGGCTATGGCTAAATGTACCGGGTCAGGGACATATTTGTTTAGCGCGGCGCCGCTCTTGCCGCCCGTCGCGTCGTTGGCGATGCGCTGTGCTAAAATAGCACCCGGGATCATACTTAAGGTACTGTTTGTAGCGTGGCCGCTGTTCAAATACGAAGATGCCGCGCCTTTGGTGCCCGCGTCAGCCGCAGCTGTAATGCCCATCATCACATATTTACCCATTGGAATGGCCGATACGACTCCGCCTATGATGCCTGTAGCCATCTGTAGCGCTTTCATATCTATTTTTGGTTTTGGAATATTCACGGGCGGAATAACGATTTTTGGAATGTGGATTGGCGGCGGTGGCGGAATGTGAATCGGCTTTGGCGCCGGGATGTGGATTTTAGGAATGTTAATTTTCGGGGGCGCTGGAAGACGCAAAGAAGGAAAGTTGAAGCCCATGGTTCGTATATAATGTTGCTATATAAAAATCGCTAATTGCGGGCGATGTGACGCTTAGATGATTAGTAAAAGCTCGCACGCGGTCTCGCCGATTATGTCTGCAGCAACGATTACACCAAGCTTTTTTAGCAGCTGGTTAGGGTTTAGCTGGTTCTTGAGCACAAAGTGGTTTAGCGCATAGGCGGCCCCCGAGCCGAACGCAATCTCAACGATGCGCCCTTCCAATGCCTTGCCGATGTGGCCTAAGGGTGTTTTTGTGGGGAACACAGGAGCGACAAGAGGCTCAACCCACGACACGGCGAAAATACCGGCCCCGACGGCCCCGCCGAACATAGCATTGCGGCGATAGCTGACGTCGCCCATTACGTAATGGTCAATAACCGCGGCGGCGAGGCCAGCAACGGCGGGTTTTGCTACGGCGTGCGAAAGGTACGATTTAACAGTCATTGCGTGAGCGGTCATTGTATGTACTTACAAAAGAGAATAAATCGACACCCGCTCACTTTTTCAAAATCATTAATACCACAGCCAGAGCCCCCACAACCATTACCGGCATCATAAGTTTAGTAAGCCCCGAGCCCACTGCACCAGCCGCCGATTTAGCGCCCTTGCCCACCTCAACAGCCGCGTGGCCAAGTGTAGAAGCCACCACAGGTGCCGCATTCTTGACTGAGTCGGCCGCATGGCTCAGTGTGCTTTTTACTTGATCTGGGTGCTTGATAGTTTGATAAGCGCCGTAGCCCACGGCCGCGCCCAGTGGATTTATGACAGCGGCTACAGCCACAACTGATGCAAGCGACGGTTTTTTAACAACATTGCTTAGCGTGCTTGGAAGATGGATTGTTGGAAGCGAAAGAACCATTGTATTCTGTATACGCGCATTTTATTTTGTCGCTCAACGCGCCTAAATGGTGGCGTTCAAATATTCGTTCATCGCATCTTTGTTTTTGTTTTTAGCCGCGCACACATAGGCCGTGGTAGACACCAATAACAACAATTGATACTCTGCAGGCACTGAGCTAAACACGCCGTATTTTATGAACATCTGCTTGCACAGATTGTGGAACTCTCTATTGGCCTTTAACAGGTCGGCGCACCCGCGAATATCGTAGTTTTTGGTGCACGAACTTACGCCCTCTATAAGCTTCATAGTCTGAAATACCCCGTCCATCAAAAACCCATCCACACCCGACGTTTCCACCAAAGTTTCCATCTCGGATAGCGCCTCTGACAGCTCTTTTGTACTCGGGTTCTTTTTCACCTTAAAGCCCTTGAGTTCGGCCGGAAACAGCGATTTATACTGCTTCACCTTCTTTAGCAAAACGATTTTGTCTTTACCCTGGATCGGCGTACCCGCCTCGCTGAACAGTTGGTCGTCGCCCGCATCGTCGCCGCCGCTCTTTTTGACACGCTTGGCTTCGCGCCTGGCTTCCGCCTCGGCTTCGCGCTGGTCGCGCTTGGCTTCGCGAATCTGCCGCTTAATATCTTGTTCGTGTTCCAGCGCCGCACGCTTGGCGTCCCGCACTTCATCTTTGCGCGCCCGCTCTATCTCTTTCTCGGTGCGCACCGGGGTCGCCACATAACGGTCGTTGTCCAGTTCGGCTAAAAAATCATCTTCTTCGTAGTCTTCGGTGTCGTCGCGTTCGCTCATTGCTCGGTTGTAATACCTCCACATAATATATCCACTTAAGCTAACGAACGCGATGCTGACTTGGCGAAAACTGCGGTTTAAGGCGTATGTGTGGTCGCTGTATTTGCGCAGCGCGGTGCTCGCTAATTGGCCCCGTTTTTTGTGGCCGCGTATTATAGAACATGCTCGACCTCTGCATCGTAAATAAAACGGTATCGCTCGTCGCTAAACGCGGCTCTGGAAAGTCGGTTTTACTAAAGTACCTCGTTGAACAGGTTAAAACAAAGTTCGCTAAAATTTACGTTGTGTGCCCCACCGAGTCGGTGAACGGCTTCTATAGCTCAATGGTGGACGAGGCCTGCATCTACGAGGCGTGGGACGAGGCGTGGGCCAGCGCTCTAATAGAGAAGATGACAAAGGCTAACTCTGGCGTCGCCGCGAAGGACAAAAAGAACGTTTTGCTTATTTTAGACGACGTGATGAGCGACACCAATTTTCACCAAAGCCCGGCTCTTAAAAGGCTCTACGCGCGCGGCCGACATATAAATATAGGTGTCATCGCGACTTGCCAGTATCTACACAACCTACCGCCTCTGTGTCGCAACAACTGCGACTGGTGCATCGTCGGCCAGATGAACC
>JAYVZN010000005.1:0-44056 GCA_043783305.1 Betaproteobacteria bacterium | reverse complement strand
GCATAACGGACGTGATCTTCCGGATTGTTCTCACCCCAGCGTGTACCCATGTAACAGTTAATCGCGTATAAACCCTGGGCGACCGCACCAGAACGATCAATGTTGGCTTTTTCGGCAATGACAATTTTTTTGTCCTTGCCCCAATATCTTGCTTCAAATGCAGCACCGGTGCCACCAAGGCCAGCACCTGCCACCAGAATATCGATATTGTCTTCAATAATTGTTTTGTAGCCCATTAGTAGTACACCCCTGCTTTAAGTTTTAAGCCATTCGATTCCAGCGTATGTAAACCACCGTCATCCATACGGACGTACTTAGGCTCGTTGAACAATAGCTCGCTGTTACGCATTGCCTGGCTTGGCGCAGGCTCGTCTGCGAGTTTAGGAATCGCCGTGCCCCACGGTTTTGTCGTGATAGGGGCCAACAGTTCCATGTCCTTTTTACCGTTACGGAACTTGATGCGCCAGGCGATCGTGCCTTTTTCTTCATCACGATGCACACGTACCGAGTGGCCCAGCGGCGCAAAATCGGCATAACCACGTACATCGATAGCGTTGTGAGGGCAGGCTTTTACGCAGGAGTAGCACTCCCAGCACATGTCCGGTTCAACGTTGTAAGCACGACGCAGCGTTTTATCAATATGCATGATGTCAGAGGGGCAGATATCAACACACTGTCCGCAACCATCACAACGAGTCATATATACAAAAGTTGGCATAGTATTCTCTCTTTACTTCAGTAATAGTTAAATGAATGCTAGTAGTGGTCTGCTGACTCACGCTTGATACCATGACCCATGTAGGCCGGGTTCTTTCCCATATATTCCGGGATATCCGGAAACAATTTTTGTACAGCAGGATCCGTCAAATCATACTCCTTAGGCAAATTCTCTCTTGAGCCGTCAGCACGGGTAACACGCTTCTGAAAAGCGGCGGCCGGCTTAAAGAACATGTGCGCGAACTTGGACCACAATACGCTGCCAAAAAGAGTAGTGCTCGAAGCGATGAACAGAACGAAGAACAGGGTTGTCCATCCGGCAATACCGTTCGATTGTGTATAGGACCAGAGTAAACCGAAAGTTGATGTTGTGAGCAGCGAAATAATAAACAAATCCGTACGCTCGAAGCGATACCACGAAAGGCCTTCCGCAGAGACATCAACCCGAATAAAGAACCAGAACCAATATCCACCAACCGCCAACATCAGTGCGCCGATATGCCATAGCTGCGGCAGGATGTCAGGTGCGGGTGTCGCGGGCGTTGGATAACCAAAAATCATAATCGCGGTCGTCGCCACAAATATAATGAAGCCATACATGGTCAACAGATGGGAAAGTCTGCGTTTTACATTGCAGAATTCACCCGAGGTTAAAACTTCTTTTACTAGCACTTGAACCGCAATCGATGCTTTTTCTCCAGCACCCACGGATCGTTTTGCGCTCTTCTTCGCTTTTTTCGCATTTTCGAAAAAGTACTGCGCGCTTTTCTTATGAAGCATGTCAAGTATTGTCCCGCCTATCACCAGCAGGACCATCAAAATGATGTACCCCTGCATGACGGCAACGGGTATTTGTGTCGAAAGTTCAGTAAAGGGGTTGCTTGTAAACATTTAGAATATCCTCTTATCCAAGTTTAAGTATGATAAATGCCCTTACGCATGAAGTCCAATGATGGTTCATTCAGAGCGAACCCTAATAGCCCTCTTGGTCGGGCCATAATTCACTCTCGCCGCCGGAAAAGCTCAGTTTTACCACTTCCGGCACCCCTTTCGCCTTGAACGCCAATGGCCTGCCGGACTGCGTGGTCGGACCGGTAAGCAGGTGGATGGCGAGGTATATCAGATAAATTTGATAGACCCTAATTTTTTATTTCAAGGAGACAATAATGCTATTTCGTCAACTATTTGAGCCCCTATCGAGCACCTACACGTACCTGCTTGGTTGTGAGGAAACACGACAGGCAATTCTGATTGACCCGGTGCTGCCCAGTATGGAACGCGATCTTTGCGTGATTCGAGACCTGGGTTTGACGTTGGCATATAGTATCGATACGCACATACATGCGGACCATCTCACGGCGGCCTACAAACTCAAGCAGCAGGTCGGCAGTAAAATAGCGGGGCCTGGCCTTGACCAATTGCCGTGCACGGATATTCCGTTGGAAGAAGGTACGCCGTTTTCCGTGGGCAGCGTTCAACTCGACCCTTTACATACCCCAGGTCACACAGATAACCATTTTGCGTATCGCCTGGGCGACAGATTATTTTCTGGTGACGCACTTCTAATCGATGGCTGCGGCAGGACGGATTTTCAAAATGGCGATGCTGTAGCGCTTTATCATTCCATTAGCGAAAAATTATTCACTTTGCCCGGTGAGACCTTGGTCTATCCGGCCCATGACTATAGTGGCCGTTCTGTTTCCAGTATCGCGCAGGAGAAGTCCCGCAACCCACGCCTTGGCGGAAAAAAACGCAGGCAGAATTCGTCGCGATAATGCATGGCTTGAAGCTGGATTATCCAAAATTTATCGACTATGCCGTTCCGGGGAATCGCGGGTGCGGCGTATGTCCACACGATGTACCGGAAGAATTACAGCAGTATTGCGGATCAGCGGGGCACAGCCCTCAAGGCTAGCAGAATGGAGCCGTGTTGTTCGCTGAGAGGAAATATTCAGTCAGCCAATGCCTTGATCTTATCCGCCACACAGGATACACGGCGGGCGATGCAATAGAAGGATGGGGTTTACCGAGTTGAGTTGATAGTACGCCGTCCGCAG
This sequence comes from Betaproteobacteria bacterium, assembly GCA_043783305.1. GTDB lineage: Bacteria > Pseudomonadota > Gammaproteobacteria > Burkholderiales > Thiobacteraceae > RBG-16-58-11. Next base: position 41,282 of record JAYVZN010000005.1, on the reverse strand, counting down.
ATTTGGGAAGCGGCCATTCAGCTTAAATTTTAAATCAACGGCTGGTGTGCAAGCGCATTGCAGACCTGATTTGCTTATAACGCCACCGGCAACAATAATGGCCGAGCAATAGCACTTCAACCTCCGCCAGCACGAAGCAGTCAACAATCATCATTGTGGCCTGTTGATTTGCAGCCGAATCAAATCGCCGCCGCCAAAATCTCCGCCACACAGCAAGTCAACCGCATCGCATAATCCAAATGCAAAAATTCATTCGGCCCGTGCGCATTGGAGTGCGGACCGAGTACACCGGTGATGACGAATTGCGCTTGCGGGTATTGTTGCCCGAGCATGCTCATGAAGGGAATAGTTACACCCTCGCCCAAGTAGCCCACTGCTTTTTCATAGTGGTGATGCGAGGCTTGGTTTAAGGCTTTTCCCAGCCAGGGCGCGAGCGGTGGAGCGCTCCAGCCGGTGGCGGTTTGCTCGATGTCGAAGCGGACCGAGGCGTGGTGCGGCGGATCGGTTTCCAGGAGATGTTTTAAGGTTTGTGCCGCTTGGGTCGCATCGACGGCGGGGGGTAAACGGAGCGATAGCTTTAATGCCGTCATCGGTCGCAATACATTACCAGCGCTGTTTAAAGGTGGTAGACCGTCTGCGCCGGTGATCGAAAGCGTAGGGCGGTAAGCGCGGTTTAGCAGTAGCTCGGTTAAGTCGCTGTGCAAGGGCTTTGTTGCGTTGTGGAAAGGAAATTTTTCATACACCGTGCGCCCCAAAATCTGTGCCGCTTGCGCTGCTTGACGTTCACGTTCTTCAGATATCTCCGCATGGAAAGCAGCAGGCAAAATCCGGCCCGTGGTTTCGTCTTCGATGCGCGACAGGAGTTGGCGCGCGATGCGAAAGCTGGAAGGCACGACACCGCTGGCATCACCGGAATGCACGCCCTCATTGAGCACCGCGACGCGCAAGGTGCCGCCCACCATGCCGCGCAGCGAAGAGGTGCTCCACAGGCGGTCGTAATCGCCGCAGCCGGAATCCAGGCCGACGACTAAGTTGGGTGTGCCGATGCGCGGCGCGAGCGCTTGCATATAGGCGGGTAAGTCCGGGCTACCGGATTCTTCGCTGGTCTCAATGAGCACCACGCAGCGGGGATGTGAAACCGCTTGAACCTGTAGCGCGGCGATAGCGGCCAGCGCGGTAAAAATCGCATAGCCATCGTCCGCGCCACCGCGGCCATACAGTTTGCCGTCTTCGATCACTGGTTGCCACGGCCCTAAATCCGTTCGCCAGCCGGTCATTTCAGGTTGCTTGTCCAAGTGACCATAGAGCAGGACCGTTTTAGGTTCAGTCACTTTTTGGTCGCGCTCCAAGAGCGGCACCGCGCGCAGCACCCCCTGCAATGCGGGGATATCGATGAAGATCGTCGGCGTGCGACCCGCTAGACGTACCACTTCGATTTGCATGCCGGTAATGGCTTGTTTTTCCACCCAGCGCACCGCTAAATTCAGCGCGCGATCAATATGTCCATTAGCTTGCCAGTCCGGATCGAACAGCGGTGATTTGGCCGGTATGGCGATGTACTCCACCAGGCATGGTGTAATGTCGCTTTGCCATTGCTGGGCGATGTCGCGAGAGAGTTTGAGCGTGTCCATAACGGTTCTCAGAATTAAATTTAAAGGGAGCTTAACGCAATTGCCGCGATAGGCCCAACCTGCGGAAAATTGCTCGCGCTTTTTCATGCCGTTGATTAAAAGCGGCGGGGAAAGATCGGTTAAACTAATTCTTTTTGTCGGAGATTATAATGCGCTATGCACTGATTTTATCGATATTCTGCTGGATGGCGAGTGGTGCCAATCCAGTTTGGGCCGAGTCGAGTAAAGCAAAATTGAGCAGGGTAGCGCCGGTTACATTCGTGATGCAAATGACCGCTTCCGAAGAAATACAGCAGCGGCGTGCTTTTTTGCAAATTTCCAAGGTGCTGGAAGATATTGGTTCGGATAAGGTCAACATCGAAGTGGTTGCTTACGAAGGCGGGATTTCATCTTTACTCGCCAATAATCCCGGCACCGCGAGTTTGCTGGCCTCCCTGTCGCGGCAGGGGGTGAAATTTAAGGCTTGTCGTATCAGTATGCGCGCATCGGAATTGACCGAGGAAGACTTTCCGCTGGAAGTGGAATTTGTACCGGCGGGTGCGCCGGAAATGATTCGACTACAAATGCAAGGGGCGAAATATTGGCGACCTTAAGGCAACGCTTAAGGGTGCCCTCGTGAGCGAGCCAAAGTCTGCTTTGGTTTGGTTTCGGCGTGATCTGCGCGCCTTCGATCACGCCGCTTTATCGCGTGCTTTGCAGGCCTACACAAACGTGTACTGCACGTTTGTATTCGATACTGATAGTTTGAATGCGTTGGAAGATAAAGCCGACCGGCGTGTTGCGTTTATATGGCTGTCGGTAAAAGAATTGGACGCTACATTGCGGCAAATGGGCGGCGGCTTAATCGTACGTCATGGTCGGGCTTGTGAAGAGCTACCGCGTTTGGCGTGTGCGTTGAGTGTCAGCGCGGTATTCACCAATCGCGATTACGAACCGCAAGCCATTCGCCGCGATGCCGCCGTGGGCGATGCGTTAGCGCAAAGTAACATCGAGTTTCATTTGCACAAGGATCAGGTAATCTTCGAGCGCGATGAAATCATGAGTGGCAGCAATCGCCCCTTCAGTGTGTATGCCACGTATAAAAGTGCTTGGTTAAAGCGTTTAACCGCTGTCGATCTACAAAGCCATCCCATCGCGGAGTTGGCTGAGCATTTAGCCGCGCCGCGTGAAAGTACACTACCCAGTCTGCGCGATATCGGTTTTACACGCAGTGATTTAGCGCAACTTGAAGTAAAAGCAGGCATGTCCGGCGCACGCGAAGCCTGGGGCGGTTTTGCGGCACACCTGCAAGACTACGGGAGTGATGCGGTTTGGGATGCCACATCACATCTCGGCGTGCATTTACGGTTCGGCACTATTTCCATTCGTAGCTTAGTGCGCCACGCGCATTATACGGCGGGTAAAGGTGCGCAAGTGTGGTTGTCCGCGCTGATCCGGCGCGATTTTTTTCAAATGATTTTGTACCATCATCCACGTGTCGTGCAGCAGGCTTTTCGCACCGAGCTCGAGGCCATTATTTGGGAGGATCGGGCGGATTATTTTCAAGCGTGGTGCGACGGACGGACGGGTTATCCGATGGTCGATGCCGCGATGCGGCAATTGAATCAAACCGGTCTGATGCACAATCGGCTGCGCATGATTGCCGCTTCGTTTTTGGTGAAAGAATTACACATTCATTGGTTGAAAGGCGAGCGCTATTTTGCGCGTAAATTATTGGATTACGACTTGGGAGCGAACAACGGAAATTGGCAATGGGCCGCTTCAACCGGCTGCGATGCGCAGCCCTACTTTCGTATCTCTAACCCCATCGCGCAGTCTAAGCACTTTGATCCGGAAGGGGTGTTTATTAAGCGGTTTGTGCCGGAGTTGGCTGGTTTGGAGGCCCGTGATATCCATGCGCCGTGGGGTTTATTGCCGATCGAACAACAAGCTTGCGGTGTGCTGCTCGGGCGCGACTATCCGGCACCGATTGTCGATTACGCGGCGGCGCGCACTAAAACGCTGGCGCTGTTTAAGGCTATTCGAGCGGAAGCGGCCTAGCCTGGGTTACTCGCTTGCCAGTTGATCCGCACGGGTGAAGCTCCAGGTGCGGGTGATTCCCAGAATGTCGTATTCTTTGCGAATATCGGCAGGAAATTCGGCATAAGGTGCGGCCATTTTAATAATGCGTATTGCCGCTTCATCCAAAATTTTAGAACCGGAAGATCGGTCAACCTCGACTTTTTCCACGCTGCCGTCAAAACGAATATTCACTGTAATACGCAGCGTTCCGTAAAGCTTCTTTTGCCGTGCTTCTTCCGGGTAATTTAAATTGCCCACCCGCTCCACTTTGAGACGCCAGCTTTCCACATATTGTGCGAAGCGATATTCATCGGTGCGGGCACCAATATTCTTACGCTTCGGACGACTTTGATACGCATTGTGTTCGCGGTCAATTTGCGCTTCGAGACGCGCAATTTGCAGGCTGCGCGCCATAATGTCGATGGCGCTCGGGGTTTGTCCAACCGCTAATTGCGGCTGTGTCGGCGGCGTGGGTTGGTTTAGATTTGGATTGGCTTTTAATTGCGTTAACAAGCGCGATTGTTGTTGCTCCATTTCCTGCACTTGGTGCAAACGTGTCTTCAGCTCGGGTTGTGGCTCCGCGTCTTTTTGCAGCGGGAAGGGTGTCGTGGCCACAGCCTTTGCATCGGTATTACCACCGCCATCCAAACTGGCTTGGGCTAAGGCATCAGCCTTGAACGGGCGCTGCGCAGATTTGCTGTTGACCAGCACGACTTGCAGCGGACTTGCTTCCGGTTCTTTTGATTTGCGCGCCCCGTCGGTAAAGTGCAGCGGCAGCACGGATGCATGCAGCAGCAGCGATAGGACGATGAAAAAAAACAGCGCATAAGGCCGTTGCGGACGCACGGGGCTGTACAGGTATAAATTCGAGATATTGAAAGGGCGCGCTTGGCCCAAGACGGCATTCATTTCAAAAGGGTACTCCGCATCGGAGCATTGTAAAGTTTTAGTCAGACCGATGCTAGGCCAACAAAGGGGCAATTGATGTCTAAGGTAAGCAAATCGATGTCGCGAATGGTGAGTTGTACACGTGTTCCGGGTGCCATTTCAGGCAGGGCAATGGCTTTCACCACCAACGGCACATTTTCTAAGCGCACCAAACTTTCGCGGATCACGCTACCGTAAAGATTCGTAATGTTTTCTTGCTGGAAATAACGCAGCGTCCAATACTTTTCCATCTGACGCTGAAAATCGTTGTAGGCATCGTAGGCTTGCTCGAAGGCGAACACGATACTCTCTAACCCCGGGTCTTTATCGCGATAAACCGGTGTCTCGCCGCGCACCAGCGCAATCAATTGGCGTTGATTTACAAGATCGATATAGCGCCGCAAAGGAGAGCTGGACCAAGTGTAATGCGCTACCCCTAAGCCTTGGTGGCCGATGGGGTCGGTGGTCATGCGGGTTTTACCGGTGCTTTGCGCACGATAGATCGCCGGTATTTTATTTTCGGCCAAAGTATCGCCCCAGCGGCTATTCGCCAGAATCATCATCTCCGCCACAACTTTATCGATTGGTGTACCGCGCATGCGGTGGGTGATTTGTACCCGGTCTTGTGCGATTTTAAAACTGTATTCTGGAATCAGGTTGCGTCCAGTTTCTTTCACGCCGCGCTGCACTTCCAAATGGTTAGCGAATTGCAACAGCCATTCCAACTCGGCGCGATAGGCATAATCGTTTCCCTGGCCGAGCGTTTCGGCATTGAACAGCGGTTCGAGCTGCTCGTGGCGTAAATTGGCGGCAATCGGGACTAATTCCACTCGGCTTTCCATGTTACGCACACTGAAGTCCGGTGCAACGGTGAGGTACAGCGATAGCGCCGGGCAGGCACTGCCCTGCTTCAGGGTGAACACCCCTACGGCGCTGTCCGGCAGCATAGTGATCTTTTGCCCCGGCATATACACCGTCGAAAGGCGCTGCCGTGCAAGTGCTCCCAGAGGCGTGTCGCGGGCAATGCCTAAAGCGGGTGCGGCGATATGAATGCCGACTCGATAATCGCCATTATCCAACGGCGACAGGGAGAACGCGTCGTCGATTTCCGTGGTGGTTTCGTCGTCGATACTGAAAGCCGCGACCGGCGCCAACGGCAGGCCGGTGGGTGCGCTGCATACGATGTCATCACTAAAGTCCGGCCCGGTAGGAAACCATTCACGTAAAAAACGGTTGTAATGAAAGTCATGGGTCGATGCAATCGCACCGCATTTTTCCAAGAGATGTAATGGGCTCAAGCCGCAAGCGATAGCAGCCTGCTCCAGCGCTTTGGTCTCGATGGCATTTTTTTCCGGTGCGTATAACAGCGCCGGTAAGTGCGGGTGGAATTCCGGCGGCAAAACAAAGTGGCGCAGCTCGTCCACATAGCGCGCCGACAACGCCGCTTGTAAACGTTTGCGTTCCTCGCTGGCGAGTGCGGCTTTGAGCGCATCGCCCGGCGCGGCCTTATAACGGCCCCGGCCTTTCTTGTAGAAATACATCGGCGCGCTGTGCAAGCGCAACAATAAGCCGGCACTTTCAACAGAATTCGGCGCATGACCAAAATATTCGCGGCCCAAATTTTGATGCTCAAACTCTTCCGTGCCGCTGACTTCCCACAAGAATGTCAGATCAATGCCGTCGGCGAGCGTTTGCGCGGCCTCTAAGAATCCACTCAGTGCTGGTTCCTTGAATTGCAGCAAAACATTGCCCGCCTTAATTTTAGCGCGCTTACCGTGCAGGGTTTCAACCTGAAACGACGTGGTATTGTCGGCGAGGATGGTGCCGACTTTGAATCCGCCATCCTCTTCAAAGAAAACATACATGGGGAAAGGTGCCGGGAAAAGGAGCGCCAGTTTACCGGAAGGGGCGGCATGGGGAAAGCGTCGGACTTGCGCGCCCTGCTGGCGTTTTACTAAATCCAGTTGCGAGTGGAGCGGGTGATGGGGATCGAACCCACATCTAAAGCTTGGGAAGCTCTCGTTCTGCCATTGAACTACACCCGCACATAGGCTGGATTCTACGCCGTTTTTTCTCGAATTTTTAGCGATAAGCACACAAAATTTCCCGATTCAGCGCGGAGTGCGTGTTAAAATTCACGCTAAATCGCAACAGAAATTCGCAGGCTAGTCTTTGATTCCAATTACGGTCAATGGTGTAACACGCCAAATCCAACAGCCCCTCAATTTGGCGCAATTATTAGCAGAAATGCAGCTCGCCGGAAAGCGTGTAGCAGTGGAGCGCAATGGCGAAATTGTGCCGCGCAGTCAATATAGCGCCACGACTTTGTGCCCCGACGATCAGCTTGAAATTGTGGTCGCAGTGGGCGGCGGTTAGTTTCGGATAAGGAATGTGATGGATGATTTAATAATCGCCGGTCAATCCTACGCCTCGCGGCTGTTGGTCGGCACCGGTAAGTACAAAGACTTTGACGAGACACGCCGCGCGGTGGATGCCAGTGGCGCAAATATCGTCACCGTGGCGATTCGTCGCATCAACCTCGGCCAGGATGCCAGTCAACCCTCTTTGCTGGATGCATTGCCGCCCGCGCAATACACGTATCTGCCGAATACGGCGGGTTGTTATAGTGCGGACGATGCGATTCGTACTTTACGGCTGGCACGTGAATTACTCAACGGTCACGACCTGGTCAAGTTGGAGGTGCTGGGCGACCCGCATTCCCTATATCCGAATGTGGTAGAGACGCTGCACGCGGCTAAAATCCTAGTGAAGGATGGTTTTAAAGTGATGGTCTACACTTCGGATGATCCCATTATCGCCAAGCAATTGGAAGAAATTGGTTGTGTTGCAATCATGCCGCTGGCCTCGCTTATCGGTTCGGGCATGGGCATTCTCAATCCTTGGAATTTACAGATCATCATCGATCAAGCTAAGGTGCCGGTGGTGGTCGACGCGGGTGTCGGCACGGCATCCGACGCGGCGATTGCGATGGAGCTCGGCTGCGATGCGGTGTTGATGAATACAGCCATTGCGCAAGCAAAAGATCCGGTACTGATGGCTTCCGCTATGAAAAAGGCCGTGGAGGCCGGGCGCGATGCGTTTCGTGCCGGGCGTATGCCCAAAAAAATCTACACGGCCAGCCCCAGCTCCCCGGCGGGCGGCATGATCGGCACCTAAAAACGAGACGATACGCTACCCCGGCACTTATAAGCCGAGCCAAGTGAGTAAATCGAGGTATTCTTTAGGGTTGCCCGTAACCCAACTCTTAACATTGACTTTGGCGAGAATTTTTTTGCCTTCCTCGTTGTTCGCCATGTCAATGAGAGCGGCTTGCATTTTGGCGACATCATTTTTGCTGATTTTGGAAGAGGCAATAATGGACCAGAACGGCAATGGCTTACTTTTAAAAAGTACCGTTCCACCGCTACTAATCCATAGCTTCGCTTGTGCCGGTGCAACAATTCCGACATCGGCAAATTTTTTTTCAATCATAAAGTTGACGGCTTCCTGATAGCGCGTGAAGCGTAACTGTTTGGGATCGGGGGAACCGCCTAAATCCCGCAAAGTGGCTAGCCCAACTTGAGCCATTAAGGAGTTTGATTCCGGGAGCGCAATGACGTGTGTTAATACATCCTCTTTTTTGGTGAGAGGGCTATTTTTCAGCACAATAAAATTCGCCGTGAAATCGCCTTTGGCCATTGACACCAATTGATAGCCGTTGTCGCGAATGGCTTGGGCGGCAACATTCGAGGGACGACAAAACATCAATTCGTAACGTTTATTTTTTAGATTCAGTACGGCGCTCTTAATATTTTGAGAGGATTCCAGCTTCACCCGGGTCTTGAGCACGCGCCCTAAATAGTCGGCCAGCGGTTGATACTTTTCTTGCATCTCGACAAAGCTGGATTGTTCTGCGACACCCTCCGCGATGCCCATCAAAATATCAGCGGCCCGTACCGAAAATGGAGCGAAAGTAAATACGAGGAAGCTTGCTAACCATAAAGTTCGCATAGTAGATCCTTTGCATGTCGTTAAATTTACATTTCGCCGCTATTTGTGAATCCCCAGAAATTTCACCATGTCATCGAAATCCGAAATTTTGACGGGTTCAAAGTTAGTAAAGGAGGAAATTTTAAAATAATCTTGCCCGTCTTTATCCGTCTGCGCTTTAAGTAACGCCTGTGTTACCGCTTGTTTGGTGGCGGCGGGTAAATCACCACGCACGGCAAAAGTAAGGTGCGGCGCACCTTTTCCTTGTAAAACCAAATTCAAGTTATAACCACGGTTACTCCAAGTATTGTATAAAGAGCTGTTCGCTACACCGATATCAATCAATTTGTACTGCATCGCATTCAGCACACCATTCGAGTCGGCGTAGTAGGTCACGCTCTTAAAATATTTTGCCGGGTCGATACCCAGAGCCTGCAAATCTTTCAGCGCAAGATGCGTAATCATGGCATCTTTCTCATAGAATCCGATGCGCTTGCCCTTCATATCCTCGGGAAAAGCAATGCTCGTATTCATGGTCAAAAAGGATGCCGACAGCAGACCGGGAATTTTTACGATGGGTTCGTATCCGGCGCTTAAATTTGCCTGCATAATCATCGAAGGTGGGGCATACATAAAATGAAAGCGTTTATTTTTAGCTTTTTTAATGTAATCCTCGTAGGTCTTGACGGCTTCGATGCGCACGGGTGTCTTCAGCGTTCGGCTTAGATAATTGGCTAAACTTTGATAATCGCGCACCACCAGAATTGGATTTTTAACATAATCCTGTACGCCCAGGATGTAATAGTCTGCCGCTTGCGTGGGAAGGCTGACTAGCCCGATTAGTACCGTCAAAAGCAGAGTGAAAAGTCGCATGGTTTTCTCCATATTATATTTTTCATCATGGACGACGAAAGCTCGTCGCGATCGATGATGGCAGGCCGACTCAGTCCAGGATGTAGCATAATCAATCGGAGTGCTCTTACATTACAAGTCGGTTACATTGTGCTGTCAAGCAAATCTCAAGCCAAGTTTTCCGTTCGCCGCAGGTTTTTACACTTTCAAAAACTGTTCGGCGTGCGGTATCCACCGCATCAAGTGCTGCTCGACGATTTGCGGATGGGTGTTCAATAACTTTTCCGCGCTCACGCGCGCTTGATTCAATTGCGCAGAATCGCGGTCAATATCCGCAATTTTTAACAGCGCTACGCCGCTTTGACGCGCGCCGAGGAATTCTCCGGGTCCGCGTAAAGCTAAATCTTGGCGCGCTATTTCGAAGCCGTCCGTGTTTTCATATATGGTCTTGAGCCGAGCCTTGGCTAAAGCCGACAGCGGCGACGCATACAATAAAATACAGGCGCTCTGTACCGCACCACGTCCGACTCGTCCACGCAACTGATGTAATTGCGACAAGCCCATGCGCTCCGCGTGCTCGATCACCATTAAACTCGCATTCGGAACATCGACCCCAACTTCGATGACCGTTGTGGCGACCAATAAATTTAAGTTGCCGGCTTTGAAAGCGGCCATCACTTCGGCTTTTTCTTTGGTTTTCATCCGCCCGTGGACTAAGCCAATGTTTAAATCGGGGAAGGTCACCGTGAGTTTTGCGTGCGTATCCAAGGCCGTTTGCAATTGTACTTTTTCTGATTCTTCAATCAGAGGACACACCCAATAAGCTTGGCGTCCACTGGTGCAGGCTGCGCGCACCCGCTCTTCCACTTCTTCGCGACGCGACGCTTCAACCAATTTCGTAACGATCGGTGTGCGTCCCGGCGGCAGTTCATCGATCACGGATACATCGAGATCTGCGTAATAGCTCATGGATAAAGTGCGCGGGATGGGTGTCGCGCTCATCATCAGTTGATGTGGATTAACGCCTTTATTGTGCAGCGCTAAACGCTGTTCGACACCAAAGCGATGCTGCTCATCCACGACGGCTAAGCCCAAGCGCGCAAAATGGACGGAGCCTTGAAACAACGCATGCGTTCCTACGGCTATCTGCGCGGATCCCGCCGCGATTTGTTGCAGCATGGTTTCGCGCACACGCTTGGGAACGCTGGCCGCAACCCAGGCCACCGTAATGCCGAGCGGGCCGAGCCATTCCTGCATTTTGCGATAATGCTGCTCGGCCAAAATTTCGGTTGGTGCCATGATCGCCGCCTGAAAATTATTTTCCAGTGCTTGGCAACACGCCAAGGCAGCAACGATGGTTTTGCCGCTCCCCACATCACCTTGTAATAACCGTTGCATAGGATGGCGCGCACTCAGATCGCGGCTAATTTCATCGAAGGTACGCTGCTGTGCATCGGTCAAGGCGAATGGCAAGGCGGCTATCAAAGCAGTTGTCAGCGTTTTCATCGATACCAACGCGGGGGCGGCCAAACAGCGGCGGCGTGCATAATGACGACGCATGGAGAGTTGTTGCGCCAGTAGCTCGTCAAATACTAAGCGCTGCCAGGCCCAGTGTCGGCGCGACTCCAGCTCGCCCAGCGGTGCATCGGGTGGTGGTTGGTGTAAATACCGAATGCTATCGACGAACGGCGCTAACTGATATTTCTGCAGTAAGGCGGATGGCAAGGTGTCTTGTAAATCACATTGCGCCAATGCGCGTGTAATTAATTTGCGCAATTGTTCTTGGCCAAGACCCGCCGTGGTGGGGTATACCGGTGTTAGCGTTTCCTTTACCGGCGCATCCGTGCGCACCACTCGAATTTGCGGATGCACCATCTCCGGCCCGAGAAACCCCATGCGCAACTCACCTAGCACCCGCACGCGTGCACCTTCGCACAATATTTTTTGTTGGCTGGGATAAAAATGCAGTAGCCGTACAAACATTTCACCGCTGGCATCCTCCAGTACGCTGACAAGTTGACGGCGTGGCCGAAAACGCACCTCGGTTTTGACGACAACGGCTTCGACCTGCACCATCTGTCCATAAGGTACCTGCGCGATGGGGATAATGTGTGTTTCATCCACATAGCGCAACGGTAAATGCAGCACCAGCCCCCAATCGGTGGTGATACCGAGTTTCGCTAACCTACTACGTAAGGACGGGGTCAGCGTGGCCATCAAGTCGCCACGTACAGCCGGCGGCTCCACCTTGATCAACTTTGAGGGCATGACTAGACCTGCACGGGTGCGAGCATCATCCTCAAGGGGGTCACGCGAGAACCATCACCGCGTCCGCCTCTACCAATGCGGCACGTGGCAGGGAAGCCACGCCCACCGCAGCGCGCGCCGGATAAGGTTCATGGAAATACTGCGCCATGATTTCATTGACCTTAGCAAAATGGCCCAAATCGGTCAGAAACACATTGAGTTTAACCACGTCCGCTAAACTACCACCCGCCGCCAGCGCCACGGCTTGGAGATTTTGGAATACGCGGTGGATTTGATTTTCGATGCCTTCCGCTAATTGCATGCTGGCCGGATCGAATCCAATTTGACCGGATAAATACACGGTATCTCCAACTTTAACCGCTTGTGAATACGTGCCGATGGCCGCAGGTGCCTGATCGGTTGTAATGATTTGTTTGTGCATAATATGGCCTTCCTGAAATGTAATGCGTGTTTTAATTTATCCTTTTATACGGGTGATTCTAACCACCTCCGGTATCTGACGTAAGCTGCGCATGACGCGCGCCAAATGGTCGCGGTGCTCAACTTGCAACGTAAAATTCATGGCGGCGTAAGCACTACCGTCCTCTTCATCCATGTGCACATTTTCGATATTGGCGTTTTCATCGGCGATAATGGCCGCCACTTTGGCCAGCACGCCACGCTGATTGGCGACCACCAGTTTAATATTCACCTCGAACAATTTTTTGGTTTCGGGGTCCCATTCCACATCAATCCACTTGTCCGGGTCGGCGCGAAATTGGGAAATGCTGGCGCAATCGTGCGTATGAATCATCAGCCCTTTACCCTTGTGGATCATACCCAAAATCGGATCACCGGGAATGGGGCGACAGCACTGAGCAAATTGCACCGCGAGACCTTCGGTACCGCGGATCGTGATGGAGCCCAGCGGTTTTTTTTCCGAGGACAGCGCCTCGCTGGCCATTAACAAGCGCCGAGCAACCACTAGATTGAGACGTTTTCCCATGCCGATATCGGCTAGAATCTCCTCTTTCGTCTTCGTATTTGTTTCGCGCAATAAATCGTTCCAACGCTCCGCGTCAATGGCTGTCGGCTCCACCTTCAATGCGCGCAATGCCTGATTTAATAGGCGCTCGCCCAACACCGCCGCCTCATGCGAATGCATGGTTTTTAGGTAATGCCGGATATGCGCACGAGCCTTGCCGGTAACCACATAATTCAGCCAAGCCGGATTCGGGTGCGCATGCGGCGCGGTTATAATTTCCACTTGATCGCCGTTGTGCAATTCCGAGCGCAACGGCTGCAATTCACTATTAATTTTGACGGCAATGCAGCGATTGCCGATATCCGTATGCACGCTATACGCAAAATCGACCGCCGTCGCCCCGCGCGGTAATGACATGATGGTGCCCTTCGGCGTGAACACGTACACCTCATCCGGGAAAAGATCGACCTTGATGTGTTCTAGAAATTCAATGGCATCGCCGCTCTCGCTCTGAATTTCCAGCAAGTTTTGCAGCCATTGATGGGTTTTTTGCTGCGCGTCGTTGGCCGACTCCTCGCCGGTTTTATACAACCAATGCGAGGCCACACCCGCCTCGGCAATTTTGTGCATGTCTTGGGTGCGGATTTGTACTTCGAGCGGTGTGGCGTAAGGGCCGAACAACGTCGTGTGCAGCGATTGATAGCCGTTGGATTTGGGGATGGCAATGTAGTCTTTAAATTTACCCGGGATCGGCTTATACAAGCCGTGCAATACACCCAAAGCCAAATAACAACTCGGCACATCGCGCATGATTAAGCGAAATCCATAAATATCGAGTACCTCGGAAAAGTTCAGCGACTTTTCAAGCATCTTGCGATAGATGCTGTTCAAGTGTTTCTCGCGCCCGGTTACATTCGCTTCGACCCCCGCGTCTTTCAATTTTTGCTGGATCGCCAGCAGTACTTTTTCCACGAGTTCGCGCCGGTTGCCGCGCGCAGCCTTTACGGCCTTGGCCAGCACTCGATAACGGGTTGGGTATAAATAGCGGAAGCTGAGATCAGCCAGTTCCTGGTACACATTATTGAGTCCTAGGCGATTCGCGATGGGCGCGTAGATTTCCAAGGTTTCCTTGGCAATCCGTTTACGCTTGTCGGAGGTCATCGAATCCAAGGTGCGCATATTGTGCAGACGATCGGCAAGCTTGATCAGGATGACGCGGACATCGCGCGCCATCGCCAGCAGCATTTTACGAAAATTTTCGGCCTGGGCGTGGGCCTCGGTCTGAAACTCGATGCGATCAAGTTTGGATACACCGTCCACCAACTCGGCTACGGGTTTACCAAAAAGGTCACTTACCTCTTGTTTGGTGGCAGGCGTATCTTCGACAACATCGTGCAACAACGCCGCCATCAGGGCATTCGCGTCCAAATGCCACTTCGCGAGTAGTGTCGCGACCGCGACCGGGTGCGAAATATACGCTTCGCCGCTTTTACGGAATTGCCCTTCATGGGCGGACTTACTGAATTGGTAGGCTTTTTCAACCAGCGCAACGTCGTCTGGTTTGAGGTAGGAAATGTATTCGGCGAGCTCGGCTAAATGCATGACGCAGGTTGCCCCATGATTGAAACCGACTCGCCGTGGCGCTAAGCTTGGCCTTTGTTGAGTATTTCCATTCCCACTTTGCCCAGGGCGATCTCCCGTAAGGCGATAACGGTCGGCTTGTCGCGGTTGAGTTCAACCAGCGGGGTGGCGCCGTTGGCGATTTGGCGCGCGCGTGTGGTTGCTACCAACGCCAGCTCAAAACGGTTTGGGATGTAGTGCATGCAATCGTCGACGGTGATACGTGCCATGTGGACCTCAGGAGTAAGACGTAAAATTAGAAATGTTATGCCAACAGGTTTTCGATTAATGCGCCGTAGCGCAGCACCTGCTTGGCCAACGGTAAGCGGCTGGCCTGTACAATGGCCTGCAAATCGGCTGCGGCCACTGCAAAATCAGCGTTAATGATAACATAATCGAACTCGCTAAAATGCGTCATATCTGCGCGCGCTGCCGCCAAGCGTGTCTGAATAACCGCTTCCGCGTCCTGGCCGCGCTCCGTCAAACGTAATTTCAAGGCGCTAATGGAGGGCGGTAATATAAAAATTGAGATGGCCTGTGGCATCAGTTTGCGAACTTGCACCGCACCCTGCCAATCAATTTCCAGCAAAATATCCAAACCAAGCGCTAATTGGGTCTCAATCCAGCGCTGAGAGGTACCGTAATGGTTGCCGTAAACCTCGGCGCTTTCCAGAAAATCGCCGTGATTGAGCATCACCATAAATGCGTTTTGATCGACAAAGTGGTAGTGCCGTCCCTCCACTTCACCGGGTCGCGGCGCGCGCGTCGTGTAGGACACGGACAGCTTCACCTGCGGATCGGCATCCAGCAGCGCCCGCACCAAGCTGGTTTTACCTGCGCCGGATGGGGCGGAGACGATAAAAATATTTCCTTGCATTCTAAATTCCAGCCTCCCACACGTTAGATTAAAAATTTTCTGACCAAGTAGTCATGTTACGCAGATCGTCCGTTTGTTCTGTCATGGAATATAGCCGAGCGCCCACTGTTTGACGAGTATTTTGATCTTAATTTATAACTGCCGTGCGGCACTTCCCTAATTCGCCAAAATCTGGCTGTCCGGGTAAAATCCGGGGGATTTACCAATTCTCTTACCCTCTGGCGACTCCATGAAAACGCAAACAACAATAAGTCACCTGTGTCGCGCTAGTCTTAGCATTGCGTTGTGCGCTAGCTTGTCGCCAGCGCATGCGGCAGGTATTCCCACCCTCGACACGGTGGAAGTCCGGGCGCAGGACGAAGGCTTAATCGGCAGTGCCGATTCCGCCAATGTTGGTACCGTCACGCGTGAACAATTGGAGGCGCGCACCGCCTATCGCCCGGGCGAGTTGCTGGAGGCGACCCCGGGCTTGATCGTGAGCCAACACAGCGGCGAGGGCAAGGCTAACCAATTTTATCTACGCGGTATTAATCTCGATCATGGTACTGACCTACGCACCACGGTTGATGGCATGCTGGTGAATCAGCGCAGCCACTCCCACGGCCAAGGCTGGACCGACTTGAATTTTCTGATTCCCGAACTAGCCACCAGTTTGCAGTATCAAAAAGGACCTTATTCTGCAGCAGAAGGAGACTTTGCTTCGGCCGGCACCGTTAGTCTCGGTTATGTTGACAAGCTGCCGCAAGGAATTGCCGAACTGGGTGCGGGGAGCAATGGATTTCGCCGCACCCTGCTGGCGGATTCACCCGCCGTCGGCGACGGCCATTTGCTCTACGCCTTCGAGCTTTATCACAACGACGGACCCTTTGTGCACCCTGACGATTACCGCAAGGTTAACGGTGTGTTGCGCTATAGCACGGGCACTGCGGCCAATGGCTTTAATATCGCCGCTATGGGATATCGTGCGCAGTGGAACGCCACCGATCAAATCACACAGCGCGCCGTGGATTCGGGCTTGATCTCCAACCGCTTCGATGCCATTGATCCGAGCGACGGCGGCTCATCACATCGCTATAGCTTGTCCGGCGCTTGGCGCAGGACGGGAGAGACGAGCTCAACGCAATTCAATGCCTATGTGATTGCGACCGAGCTGAAGCTGTTCTCTAATTTTACCTATTTTCTCAACGACCCGGTGCACGGCGACCAATTTACGCAACCGGATCGGCGCACCATCACCGCACTTAACGCCAGCCACACTTGGGAGTCCGGTAAAAATTCAGAAAACAGCGTCGGCGTGCAATTTCAAAACGATAATATCTACAACGGCCTGTTCAGTACCCAGGCACGGCAGATACTCTCCACGACGCGCACGGATCACATTGTAGAGAGCAGTTTGGCGCTGTATTTGGAAAATCGCACTACCTGGGCTGAAAAATTCCGCAGCGTGGCTGGCTTACGCGGCGACTTGTATCACTTTAACGTGCAAAGTAATCTTGCGGCCAATTCCGGTACGGTGACGGATAACATCGTCAGCCCAAAACTCAGCCTGATCTTCGGGCCTTGGAACAAGACCGAATACTATGTCAACCTCGGCTCCGGCTTTCACAGCAACGACGCGCGCGGCACCACCATCACGCAAGACCCCAAAACCGGCGATCCAGCCACCCGCGTGACCCCGCTGACGCGCTCCAAAGGATACGAGGTTGGCGCACGCAACGCCTGGATTCCAGGCTTACAAAGCGCGTTATCACTCTATGTTTTGGACTTTGACTCGGAATTGGTATTTGCCGGTGATTCCGGCACGACCGAGGCCGGACGGCCCAGTCACCGTACCGGCTTTGAATTCACCAACTTCTACAAGCCCAAGGATTGGCTTACCATCGATGCCGATGTGGCCTACGCCCAAGCGCGCTTTCGCGATGATAGTCCCATCGGCAACCGCATTCCGGGTGCTGTAGAGGGCGTTGCTTCAATAGCCGTAGCCGTAGACCATCTCGGGCCCTACTTCGGCGCGCTGCAGTTTCGTTACTTCGGACCGCGACCGTTGATCGAAGACAATAGCGTGCGCTCCAAGAGTACAGCGTTGTTCAATGGCCGTATCGGCTACAAATTCAGCCGCACCTTGCGGGTTGAGATGGAAGGTTTTAATCTGCTCAACCGAAAAGCTTCCGCCATTGATTATTACTACACTTCGCGCTTGCCCGGTGACCCGACCCAAGGGGTGGCCGATATTCATTTCCACCCCACAGAGTCGCGTTCGTTTCGGCTCGCCCTAGTGGCGAATTTTTAACCCCCATGAATGTAAATTTGGCACAGCCGCCAGCCCGTGCGTCTAGCCCAAAGCGCCTGACTTTCAACGAACGTCATTTGGGGCTTGCGTTAGCCATCGCGCTGCACGCCATTGTCATCTGGGGTTTATTGCAAGTGGGTGCGGTGCGGCAGTTATTGCTCGATGCGGCGCCGATCATGGTGCGCTGGATTGATCCGCCGCAAACGGTCACACCGCCCAAACCGCTGCCGGTTGCAATCAAGCCCGTGCCGACGAACTCCAAACCGGTTCAGCCGGTTGCACCGAGTGTGCTCGCCACACCGCCTACGCCCGTTTCAGCACCGCAGGCAGCGACTGTAGTGCCGCCCAAAAAAATCGAACCCGCACCGATCATCACCGCGCCGGCTGCACCCATCGCCGTCACTGCGCCGATTTTCAGCGCTGCCTACCTGCGTAATCCGCCACCGGCGTACCCACCACAATCCAAACGCCGCAACGAGGCGGGCATGGTTCTTTTGCGGGTCTACGTCAATGCCGAGGGTGCGGCTGAAAAAATTGAATTGCAAACCTCCAGCGGTTGGCCACGCCTCGATCAAGCGGCGCAAGACACCGTACGCAGTTGGCGTTTTATTCCGGCCAAGCAAGATGGGCAAGCGGTAGCGGCGTGGGTGATTGTTCCGATTAATTTTGTTTTAGAAGGGTAAGCTCGTGGATCCGGTGCAAAGTTTTGGTTTCAGTGGCTTTTTAACGCAAACCGATGCGGTAAGCAAAATCGCCATCGGCATCTTATTCATCATGTCGCTGGCGACTTGGTATTTAATTATTACCAAGTCAATTCAGGCGCTGGCGACCCGCCAACGGGCTACGCATTTTCTGCACCTGTTCTGGAATGCACCCTCGCTGCAAGCGGTTGCCGCCCACCTGCAACACCACTCTGCCAACGACCCTTTTTCACGCTTGACCGACCATGCCATGAAGGCCGTCAAGCACCATGCGCGTCATAGTGTCGACCGTCTGAATGAAGCGGGCAGCGCGGTGGAATTTCTGACTCGCGCTATGCGCCGCGGCATCGACGAGGAAACCGCGCGCGTCGAAGCCGGACTGACCATTCTGGCATCGGTGGGCAGCACCGCGCCTTTTGTCGGGTTATTCGGGACAGTATGGGGCGTGTATCACGCGCTGGTAAATATAGGGATGACTGGGCAAGGTACGCTGGATAAGGTCGCAGGTCCGGTGGGCGAGGCGTTGATTATGACGGCGCTCGGCTTGGCCGTGGCTATTCCCGCCGTGTTGGCCTACAACGCCAGCACCCGTAGCAACCGGCTGTTGCTGTCAAAATTAGATGCCTTTGCTCACGACTTGTTCGCTTTTCTCACCACCGGCTCGCACGTCAATGAATTGAGTGTGGCTAAAGTCGCGGAGGAAGCCTGATATGGCCTTCGGCGGATTTGAACAGCACACGGATTCCAAGCCGATGGCGGAGATCAACATGATCCCGCTGATCGATGTCATGCTGGTACTACTGGTGATCTTCATCATCACCGCACCCTTGCTCACACACGCGGTCAAGATCGACCTGCCCAAAGCGGCGAGCCACCCTAATCTTACCAAACCGGACAATATTCAACTCGGCATCAATGCCCAAGGTGTGCTGTACTGGAACGGTGAAGTGGTGGGGAAATCCGAAATGCAACGCCGTTTACGTGCCGCCGCGACCCTGAAACCGCAACCGGAATTGCACCTGCGCGCAGATAAGACTACCCAGTATCAGATTCTTGCGGAAGTCATGGCGGAGGCAGCGCAAGCGGGGCTGGCGCGGATTGGATTTGTTTCCGATCCAACGCTTGTGCAACGCTAGCAGATCGCTACGGATCGTAAAAACGGTATCCACTTTTGCCACTTTACTTTTTGTTGTGCTGGGTGCACTGACAAACGAAGATACGGTAAAGCCTGTGTAGCGCGGAACCCAAAAGAGGGGACGGCTACTCAATATTCTGCACTTGTTCCCGCATCTGATCGATCAATACTTTCATCTCCATAGAGGCTTGCGACATTTCCGTATCTACGGATTTCGAACCCAAGGTGTTGGCTTCGCGGTTGAGTTCCTGCATCAAAAAATCCAGGCGTTTGCCGGCGCTACCGCCTTTTTGCAAAACGCGCTGTAGTTCGCTTAAGTGCGCGCCTAAACGCGCCAACTCTTCATCGACATCAATTTTCTGTGCGAACAACACGATTTCTTGCCGCACGCGCTCATCGTCGCTACTGACTTGGGCTTCTTGCAGGCGTTGCCGCAGTTTTTCGTGTAAGTTGGCTACGATGAGCGCCGACTTGGGTTTGATGCGTGCGACCAAGGCGGTTATTTGCGCGGCGCGTTCCAACAGGATGTCTTTAAGTTTAGCGCCTTCGCGCGCACGGGTTGCGGTTAGGTCATCCAGTGCCCGCGTCAATAATGCGATTGCCGCCGCTTTAAGAGCGTCTTTTGATACTTCTTCGGTATCGATAATGCCGGGCCAACGTAGAATCTCCGCAACACTCAACGGTGCGGCTTGCGGCGCACGCGCGCGCACGGTTTTATCCAAAGCCAATAATTGATCTAATAAACCGGTCTGTAGATGGGCCAGACTTTCCACCGAAACCGCCGCAGAAAAACCCAAGCGGCAATCGACTTTTCCACGTGCTAAGCGCGCCCCGATGAATTCGCGCAGCACGGGTTCTAAGACGCGTAAATCATCCGCAATGCGGAATTGAAGTTCCAGGTAGCGGCTGTTAACCGTTTTCAACTCAAGGTTCAGGGTGCCCTGGGATAATTCCTGACTTAATGCCGCATAGCCGGTCATGCTATAGATCATAGTTTTCGCCGTTAGTGCGGGAGATAGCAAGTCCGCCGCTACACAAGATCAGGTACATATTGAAGACTCCGCAGCAAAGCTTTACTTTATAGTAATAAATGCCGAAAATGAAACCCTAATTTAATCAATGACACAGATGCCAAGCCAAGCTAATCGCGCGCTGCCTAAGGGCTACCAGCTCCAAAATTACAAAATCGCCAAACAATTGTCGGGCGGGGGCTTCAGTATTGTGTATCTGGCGCACGATGAAAGCGGCGCTGCGGTGGCAATCAAAGAATATTTACCAAGCCAATTGGCGCTACGCGAAGAAGGTGCCTTGGTTCAAGCGACTACGGCTGAAAATCTCGCCACTTTTCGCTACGGGATGAAATGCTTTTTTGAGGAAGGCCGTGCGCTGGCCAAAATCAGTCACCCTAACGTAGTGCGTGTGATCAACTTTTTTCGTGCCAACGAAACGGTGTACATGGTCATGCGCTACGAGCGCGGCAAGACCATGCAAGAGGAAATCACTTCGCGTAAGCGCGTGGTCAAAGAAAGCTTTATCCGGCGGGTATTCGCGGAGCTGTTAAACGGGCTGCGCGAAGTGCATACGCACAAAATTCTGCATCTCGACATTAAACCCGCCAATGTCTATATCCGCCTGGATGGGTCGCCGGTGCTGCTGGATTTCGGAGCGGCACGGCAAACGCTGACTAGCGAAAAGAGTAAGCTGTCGCCCATGTACACGCCTGGTTTTGCGGCTCCGGAGCAATACAAAAATCGCGAAATTCTCGGCCCCTGGTCGGATATTTATAGCGTAGGCGCAAGCATGTTTTCCTGCCTTGCCGGTTTTGCGCCGCAGGCCGCCGACCAACGCTTAACCAACGACGAATTGGCTTCCGCTAAGAAGCTGTGGGCCGGCCAATATTCCGACCAGTTATTGGAAATAATCGATTGGTGCCTACAATTAAACTATATGGACCGCCCTCAAAGCGTGTTTCATCTGCAAAAAAATCTGCTGGAAATTGTACCGTTACCCCCCCCAAAGAAACCGAAATTACTCGACTCTATTCGCCAAACCTTGACCAAAGAGATTTTTTAAAGTCGTGCTATGAAATTCGCAATTTTCCAGCAAAGCCGCCAAGGCGGCCGCAAATATAACCAAGATCGCGTCGCTTATTCCTATAGTAAAGATGCGGTGTTAATGGTGGTGGCTGACGGCATGGGTGGCCATTTTCACGGCGAAGTAGCCGCACAGATCACGGTGCAGATGATCACCGAAATGTTTCAAAAGCACGCCCTGCCGCTGCTAAAAGACCCGCATCGTTTCCTGGCGGCGGCGATGAATAGCGGCCATGAAGCCATTATGGACTACACCCTTAAGCACAAACTCGTGGAATCGCCGCGCACTACTTGCGTTGCCGCCATTGTGCAGCAAGGGCATGCGTATTGGGCGCATGTGGGCGATTCACGTTTGTACATGTTTCGCGGCATGCGCATGCTTACCCGCACTAAAGATCACTCCAAGGTGCAGCAATTACACGATGACGGAAAAATTTCCGCGCAGGAGATGCACACGCATCCCGAACGCAACAAAATCTACAACTGCTTAGGCGGATTTATGCTCCCGGATATTGAATTGGGCAAGCGCATTCCTATTCGCGATGGCGATACCTTGGTGCTTTGTTCCGATGGCGTGTGGAGTGTGTTGTCCGAGACTGAAATCGCTTCGATTATCGACACCTATACGATTACGCGCGCCATACCAGAAATGCTCGATCACGCCGAATTTCGCGGCGGCGAGGATGGCGACAACCTGTCGGCGGTGGGCATGACCTGGGGCGAGCCGCACAAACGCGGTTTGCACCACGAAACTGTTTCAACCGCCGCCATGCTGCAGATTGATGTGACAACTCGACTGGACCCCTTCAGCGTGACGCGCGATCTGAATACGCGTCAGCCTGTATCGGAAGACGATATCGAACGCGCCATTGCCGAAATTCAAACCGCGATTAAGAAATACTCCAAATAAAGAGGGTTGAGTACCGGCTGATTTGGTGATTTATAGGGAGGCGATTAAAATCACCGGCTACCTGCCATCCTCCACTGGTTCATAAAATGCGCCCTAGCCAACGAAACCCCGACCAACTGCGCGCCGTGCGCATTACCCGCCACTACACCAAGCACGCCGAAGGCGCGGTTTTAATGGAATGCGGCGATACCCAAGTTATTTGCACCGCCAGCATTGTAGAAAAAGTACCCGGTTTTCTAAAAGGCAAGAATCAAGGCTGGCTTACCGCCGAATACGGCATGTTGCCGCGCTCCACCAATACCCGCATTGACCGCGAAGCGGCGCGCGGCAAACAGTCTGGGCGCACGCAGGAAATTCAGCGCTTGATCGGGCGCTCGCTGCGCGCCGTGGTGGATCTTTCCAAGCTCGGTGAGCGCACGATTCATATCGACTGCGATGTTATTCAAGCCGATGGCGGTACACGAACCGCCAGCATTACCGGTGCTTTTATCGCGGTGCAAGATGCCGTTAACTATCTATTAGCGCAAAAATTACTGACGGAATCGCCCATTCGCGATACCGTTGCTGCAATTTCAGTGGGTGTTTACAAAGGGACATCGATACTGGATCTGGATTACGCGGAAGATTCTGACTGCGATACCGACATGAATGTCGTTATGACCGGTCAGGGCGGATTTGTCGAAATTCAAGGTACGGCAGAAGGCGCGCCGTTCTCGCATGCGGAAATGACCTGTTTGTTGGCCTTAGCGGATAAAGGCATTCGTGAATTGATCACCGCGCAGCAAGCGGCGCTGAAAACATGAAAAAACTTGTTATAGCTTCCAACAACCCCGGCAAACTGCGGGAAATTGAGCGCATTTTGCAGCCTTTGGGCCTGGAGGTTTTACCCCAATCCGCTTTCAATATTCCCGAAGCAGAAGAGCCCTACTGCACCTTTATTGAAAACTGCCTGACCAAGGCGCGCCATGCCGCTGAACATTCCGGTTTGCCGGCACTGGCTGACGATTCCGGAATTTGCATCGATGCCTTGAACGGCGCGCCCGGTGTGTATTCTGCGCACTTTGCCGGAGAGCCGCGATCCGATGTGCGTAACAACGAAAAAATGTTGGAGTTGTTACAGCACGAGCCCAATCGCAAAGCGCATTACTACTGCATTATGGTACTGGTACGCCACCCGCTCGACCCGCAACCCATCATCGCCGAAGGCACTTGGCATGGTGCGATTATTGACACTCCGCGCGGCACCGGTGGTTTTGGTTATGACCCGTATTTTCTGGTGCCGAGCTTAGGCCAAACCGGGGCGGAGTTGGCGTTGGATATTAAAAATAGCATTAGCCATCGTGGCCAAGCTTTAGCGGCTTTAGTCGCCCAGCTCAATCGCGTGAGGAGTGAGGGCTAAGCGGTGAACGGCGCTACAGCCATCGTCGGCTTCCCCAGTAAAACCCCGCACTTCGATGCCCCGCCGCCGCTAACGCTCTACGTGCATATCCCCTGGTGCGTGCGTAAATGCCCGTACTGCGATTTTAATTCGCACGAATCGCGCGATGGCATTCCAGAAACCGCCTATCTTGCCGCGTTGGAGCGTGACCTGGAAGCCGCGCTACCGCAAGTGTGGGGGCGGCGCGTGCGTAGCGTATTTTTCGGCGGCGGTACGCCCAGTCTGCTCTCGGCCCAAGGCCTGGATAAATTGCTCACTCTGTTGCGTACCTTGCTACCAATAGAACCGCTGGCGGAGATTACACTGGAAGCCAATCCGGGTACCTTTGAATCTGAAAAGTTTCGCGCGTTTCGTGCGGCGGGGATTAACCGGCTCTCAATCGGTATTCAAAGTTTCAATCCACAACATCTGCGCAGCCTGGGGCGCATTCACGACGACAACGAAGCGCGGCGCGCGGTAGAAATCGCCCTCACGCATTTCGATAATATTAATTTAGATTTAATGTACGCCTTACCGGAACAAACCTTAGACCAAGCGCTAGCCGATATCGACAGCGCCATCGGCTTTGGCGTGCCGCATATTTCGGCGTACCACCTCACGCTGGAACCGAATACATTGTTCCACGCCCACCCGCCGTCATTGCCCGACGACGATATGGCTGCCGACATGCAGAGCGCTATCGAAGCGCGTCTGGAAGGCGCTGGTTACACCCACTATGAAACTTCCGCCTTTGCTAAAAAACACCAGGCGTGCCAGCACAATCTCAATTATTGGCACTTCGGCGATTACCTCGGTATCGGTGCCGGTGCGCACAGCAAGCTCACCACGCAACAAGGCATCTTACGGCAGATGCGCTATAAACAGCCCAAGGTCTATATGGAGCAGGCACAAGCCGGGCAGGCCATCCAACAGGATCAACTGGTACCGGCGAGTGAATTAGGGTTCGAGTTCATGATGAATGCGCTACGCTTGAACGCGGGGTTCCCGGCGGCACTGTTTCAAGACCATACAGGCTTACCGCTATCCGTTATCGAAGGGCCGTTACGCGTCGCCGAAGAACGCGGATTACTGCAACGTGACTTGACGCGAATTCAACCAACGCGACTTGGACAACATTTTCTAAATGATTTATTACAGATTTTTTTAGCGGAAAAAAATTAACCGTTATGGGTAACTTGCTGTGGCTCGGGCTGCTTTAATTTGGCCGCGATCTCGGCGGCGGCATTAAAAATCTCTTCGGCGCGGGCCGGGTGGTTATAGTAGGCTTGGGCTAAGTGTTGCAGTGCATTGGGTTGGCCGTAATGTTGGGCAATGATATGCACCAGTTCGGCGGCATCGGGGCCAACGGCCTCGCCGCTGAGCAGGATACCGCTTTGCGCGTCGGCCACCAAACGGACAAAACCATCGACGACATCTTGCCCTAGCGCACGCGGGTTGCTTGCAAAAGTAGTGAGGCCCACAGCGGGATCTTTGCTGACAGCGTTGCCATTTAAACCAATACGGCCGAGATCAAGGGCTGAAAACACCACCTCCGGCACGGCGTTGCGGTCTTGCTTTCGTGCCTCTGCCTGGAGAATATTGGCCACGGCGATTTGCGCATCGGCGAGCGCTTGGTTGGCGCTCATGCGTTGATTGGCGACATCGCCGACCGCATAAATATTGGCTTGCGTCGTTTGCAGGAATTCGTTTGTTTTAATATACCCCTTGCTGTCCGTATTTACATTTGCCGCGTCGAGGTTTAACCCGGTGGTATGCGGGCGGCGACCCGTTCCGAGCAGTACCCAGTCAACCACGGTTTGTTCCGCATCGCCGCGCCAAATTAATTTCACGCCCTCCGACAGAATTTCCACAGCTTCCGGGCGATTGCCGGTGTTGGGTTCAATACCGTACAGTTTAAATTTTTCCACGAGTAAATGTTGTGCTGCGGGACTAAAATTGGAGTTCGCGAGCGGTGTGTTTTGGCTGATCCAAATAACTTCTTTGCCCAGCATCGATAAGATAAAAGCCAGCTCGGTGGACACGGCACCGGATCCGACGATTGCCACGCGCTTGCCCTCGGGCGGTGCTTGAGTGAACAGTTCATCGCTAGTCAGTATTTTATGGTCGGTGAGGGAGAATGGTTTAGGAACGAAGGTGCTCGCACCCGTGGCAATAATAAAGTGCTGCGCGCTTAAATTATCGCGGCCATCCAAAGTAATGCTGGTGGTGTCAACAAAGGCGGCTTGGGCGGCAAATCCGGATATTCCTAATTGCTTCATGGTGCCGATATAGCTATCGCGCACCGCTTTGACCATTTTTTTTTGGTGCTCCCAAGCTTGAGTAAAATCGCCGCTGAGCGCGCCCTGCACTCCGCGCTTGGCAAGACCGGCAGAGGCCGCGATCATTTTGGCGGAATGGTGCCAAGCATTTTTGGGGATCGAACCACGATTTAGGTCGCATCCACCCCAATCCGCTTTTTCCACAATGGCGACTTGCAAGCCGCGTTGCGCGGCCAGCACGGCGGCCCGGTAACCTCCCGGACCCGAACCAATGACGATAAGATCGAACTGCATTTGGCTATTGTAACGGCAAGCTGCCGGTGATGGTCGATTAGCTATTGATTGTTATTTTTTGGATGCAAACAATAGCTAATCGCGCCTTGTAGACTACAGTAAAAATATCGTCGCCATACCTAAAAATATAAAAAATCCACCGCTGTCGGTAATGGCGGTAATCATCACACTGGAACCCACCGCAGGATCGCGCCCCAACTTCACCATAAACAAAGGAATAAGCACACCCATCACGGCAGACAGCAATAAGTTTAGCGTCATCGCACCCGTTATAACCAAACCCAAATAAATATTTTTATATAACAAGTAAGCGACCACGCCCATCACCGAACCCCACAGCAAACCATTTAAACCGGCCACCCCCAACTCCTTGCGTAATAGCTTGCGCATGCCGGAAGCGCGGAGTTGACCCAAGGCCAAAGCGCGCACAATCATGGTCGTGGTTTGGTTGCCGGAGTTGCCGCCGATACCGGCAACAATTGGCATCAGCGCGGCCAAGGCCACCAGCTTTTCGATCGATCCTTCGAACAGTCCAATGACGCGCGAAGCGATCAAGGCGGTGACTAAATTAATCGCCAACCACGCCCAGCGGTTTTGCACGCTTTTCCACACCGAAGCGAATAAATCTTCTTCTTCGCGCAAGCCAGCCAAGCTTAAAATTTCGGATTCTGATTCATCGCGGATATAGTCCATCACCACGTCGACCGCTAAACGTCCGATGAGCCGATTATTATCGTCGACCACCGGCGCTGTTACTAAGTCATAACGTTCGAAGGCCTGGGCGGCGGCGCTTCCTTCGTCCTGCGGATGGAATACCACGACATCTTCCACCATAACTTCTCGGATAATGGTGCCGGGATCCATCGTGAGTATACGTTTTAACGGCAGCACGCCTTTGAGGTGATCTTGGCTATCGACCACGAACAGCTTATCGGTTTGATTCGGCAGCTCACCCAAATGACGTAAGTAGAGCAGGGCCACTTCCAGCGTCACTTCCTCGCGCACGGAAACCATGTCGTAATCCATCAGTCCGCCCACGGTATCTTCTTCGTACGACATCGCGGATTGCAGTCGGGCGCGATTTTGGGCATCGAGGGTTTGCAGCAATTCCTCGATCACGTCTTGTGGCAAATCGGGAGCTAAGTCGGCAATTTCATCGGTATCAAGCGATTCGGCGGCGGCCAATAGCTCATCCGCATCCATGTTCCGAATGAGTGACTCACGGACGGCATCCGAGGCTTCCAGCAAAATTTCGCCGTCACGTTCGGCTTTGACCAAATTCCAAACCAATAAGCGCTGATCCAGCGGTAGCGCTTCGAGAATATAGGCCACGTCCGCCGAGTGCAGGGCATCCAATAGCTTTTGTAACTCGGCGAGGTGTTGTTTGTGCACCAAAGATTGAACAAGATCGTGCTTAGGCATCTCTTGCTTGTGGACTAAAGACTCTACGATCTGCTGCTTATGCAGCAACGTTTGCACGTGGTGCAAGGCCTCCTGCACACTTTCGTGCGTCTTATTTTCTTGTACAACGGTCATTGGGTTGGTGTCGGCTTCGTGTCGTGTGGGTGCGAAGCTAGCATTGTATGAATTCGCCCGGATAGCGTCTATCGTATTTGTCGTGAAATACCGCTGAAGCTTTTTGCACCTGCATGGGTACTATAAACGGCGTGTCATGCGCAGATGCGGAATACCGGCATCCAGAAACTCTTCACCTTCCACAACAAAATCCGCGCGCAAGTAAAATGAAACGGCGCTGGTTTGTGCATTGAGAAACACTTGTTTTGCGCCACGTGCCTGTGCCGTTGTAAGCATCAACGCAAGTAAAGTGCTGCCGACACCTTGACCGCGCCATTCCGCCAGCACCGCCATACGGCCGAGATGTGCGAATGCGTCATGTCGCAATAAACGTGCGGTGCCGATGGCTAGGCCATTCATGTCGCTGGCCAAGGCATGTGTGGCCAATTCGTCTGCGCCATCCCATTCCAGTGCTTCCGGTACGTTTTGTTCTTGGATAAAAACCTGGGTGCGGACGGCGCGTAAGCCTGTCTCGGCATCGCGCCAAGTACAAAGGCGTGTCGTGAATTGCGTCATGCCCAGCTTTGGATCACGGGACTTTATACGTTAAAGCCGGAGCGGTTTAAGGCTTGCAGGAATTCGGCACGGAGTCCTAGGTCATTTTCCAAACAACCAGAAAAGGCTTGGGTGTATACGCGCTCGTCGCCGCGCCGATCTTCACCCAACAGTAGGCACAACTGTTCGGCTTCGATGACACAAGCCGCGCCGCGCGCCTTACCGAAGGTCATGAGCGCTTCAGCAATGTCGCGCGTCATCCATTCTTGATAAGTGAAACGATGGCCGATAGCATCGACCATGCGTGCAATCCGCCCAAACCCATGCAAACGCCCGCCCGGAATATAGGCCACATGCGCAATACCGCGAAACGGCACTAAGTGATGCGGGCAAACGCCATGAACGGCGATGCCACGCAGCAACACCATGTCTTGCTGCGCGTCTTCAAAGCCTTCTCCCAAGGCCTCACCCGGTGCAATACCGTAGCCTTCGAGTAAGCGGTTTTCCCATAATGCGCGTACACGCTGGGCGGTTTTACTGGTATGGGCGGAATCCGGTGAGATGCCGCAGGCGCACAATAAATCAGTGATTGCACGCTCGAAAGCAAGCGGATCAAAAGGCTTGACCTGCGGTATACCGATGCTTCCGCGCTGCGCGGTAGGGGGCGGGTGGTCAAAAACACAGGGGGGAGGTATCGAATTCATGCCAAAGTCTCATCCGTCCGAAAAGAGTTATGGTAAACCCGTCGAAACAGTTTTAAAAGCCAACCGCAGTGCCCTGGCCTCAACAACTGAACCCGCTGGCTATTCACTGTAAATAACCCAATTCCCTAATTCTTTGTAGGTAAGTTAAACTTATGGGTAGTGATTGAGTCCTAATCAGGAGAATTTTTCAAATAAGGAATACCCATGCTAATTCGTCGCCCCGCTGATATTGCCCCATCAGAAATTACTGACCCAACGATCTACCAGCAGCGCCGCAATTTTATGACCGGCGCTGTCGCATTAGGCGCAATGGCGTTATTGCCGCAGAGTAGTTTTGCTACGGCCAAATTACCGTCGGTTAAAAAAAGTGCTTACCAACTGGATGAGGCGCTCACGCCGTATAAAGACGTTACGACCTATAACAATTTTTACGAGTTTGGCACCGACAAGGCTAGCCCTGCAATACAGTCACAAGGTTTTGTAACGCACCCCTGGACGGTGACTGTGGATGGTTTGGTACAGCGTCCAAGCACATACGATTTGGATAACTTGCTCAAAATGGCGCTGGAGGAACGTGTCTATCGCCTGCGTTGTGTGGAAGGCTGGTCAATGGTGATCCCCTGGGTTGGGATTTCCTTGAATCAAATTTTGAAGCAGGTTGAACCGATGGGTAGCGCTAAGTTCGTCGAATTTACTACCCTGAACGACCCTAGCCGCATGCCGGGGCAGCGCTCCCCGGTGTTGGATTGGCCGTATGTTGAAGGTTTGCGTTTGGACGAGGCGCAACACCCGTTAACACTGTTGACCCTGGGCCTCTACGGCGAAGTTTTACCAAACCCGAATGGAGCGCCAGTGCGCATCGTAACGCCCTGGAAATATGGTTTTAAAAGCGCAAAATCCATTGTGCGCATCCGGCTGGTCGAAAAAATGCCGGTCAGCTCCTGGACGCGGGCCAACCCGAATGAATACGGTTTCTACTCCAATGTAAATCCAGCCGTCGATCATCCGCGCTGGAGCCAATCTCGCGAGCGTCGCATCGGCGAATTTTTCAAGCGTAAAACCCTGCCTTTTAATGGCTATGCCGAGCAAGTTGCATCCATGTATGCCGGCATGGACCTGAAAAAATTCTATTAATTTAGGGATCGTACTACCCGATTTCGAATTTTTAAAATTTTAAGAAACTGGACCTATCCACTTAGAGATATTTAAGCGGATAGGCTCATCACTTACCGTAGATCGTACCCCGTGCTTAAAGTCCTAATATTTGTTTTAAGTTTAATCCCGCTAGCGCGGCTTGGTTGGTTGGCGGTTAATGATGGCCTCGGCGCTAATCCGATTGAGTTTATTACACGCTCAACCGGCACCTGGACCCTGGTTTTCCTACTGATAACCCTATCCATTACACCCTTGCGCCGTTTAACGGGGCGTAACGGATTGATTCGTTTCCGACGCATGCTTGGGCTTTTTTCCTTTTTTTATGTGTGCCTGCATTTCACAACCTATCTATGGCTGGATCAGTTTTTCGACTGGGGGGCTATCGTTAAAGATGTTATTAAACGCCCTTTTATTACGGTTGGTTTTGCCTGTTTTGTTTTACTAATCCCGCTTGCTGTTACCTCGACTAACGCCATGCAGAGGCGACTGAAGCGGCGCTGGCAACAATTACACCGCTTGGTCTATCTAATCGCTATTGGCGGTGTTGTACACTACCTATGGCTGGTAAAAAAGGACATTACAGTGCCCGTTATTTATGCGCTGACCTTGACGGTGCTTTTAGGGTTTCGGCTGGGCTATTGGTTTATTCAGCGTCCCGGTTCTTTCTCTTTCAACCGCTAATCGGCGGGAAATAAAAAGGCGAATGGGTTTCCCCATTCGCCTTAAACAACCAAAACGCTAACGTTAGGCTGAATTATTTCAGTAGCGAGGCAACCGTCGCCATCGGTTTCGGAATAACCGGAGCCATTGGCGTTGGTGACGAAGTCATCGTTTTAGGAGCCGATTTTTTAGCGGCCGGCCTCTTAGCGGCTACCTTTTTTTTGGCAACTGGTTTCTTAGCAACCGGTTTTTTAGCGATTACCTTTTTAGCCACGGGATTTTTCTTAGCTACGGCTTTTTTAGCCACAGGCCTTTTAGCGGCAGCTTTTTTAGCGACCGGCTTCTTAGCAGCGGCTTTTTTAGCGACCGGCTTTTTCTTAGCTACGGCTTTCTTGGCAACGGGTTTCTTTTTGGCTACGGCTTTTTTAGCGACCGGCTTTTTCTTAGCTACGGCTTTCTTGGCAACGGGTTTCTTTTTGGCAACGGCCTTTTTAGCGACGGGCTTTTTCTTAGCCACGGCTTTTTTGGCGACGGGTTTCTTTTTGGCTACGGGCTTTTTCTTAGCCACGGCTTTTTTGGCGACAGGTTTCTTTTTAGCGACGGCTTTTTTAGCGGCTGGTTTCTTTTTAGCCGCGGGTTTTGCGGAACCGCCGGAGGCGCCCGCTGCGAGCATTTCAAATGTAGACATCTTTAAAACTCCTATAAATATAATAAAGGTAGGTGACCAGAAGCAATTTGCAATACGCACAGCCGTAAGGTCTGCACTCCCTTAGTGGCGCCGGTATCGCTTCGGACCCGCAATTGACTCACGCGCAACTCTTACTTTCCGTGACTCAGTTGAGAGCAATGCCACTTGGTGACGCGAAATGTATTGCACCCCGAAACGATGCACAAGTACTTTAGCGCGACAAAGTGCATTTTTTTGTTATCGGACAAAGAGTTAAATTCTTTAGTGTTGATACGAAACTAATATAGGAAAACTGAAAATGGCTTGAAAGCCCCGCCCAGAGCGGGATTCGTTGAAATGTTTCGATTCGATACAATTGGATCTTTAAAAAGTAAATTTGTCGCTATAAAGCAACAAATTTTTTAAAAATTCTACGGAAGAATGCCTTCTAAGGCGTAAAGTTGGCGGGTGTCTTCGCGTTTACGTACCAAAAACATCTGGGTACCGTCCACCATGACCTCGGCTGCACGTGGCCGGGTGTTGTAGTTTGAGCTCATGCACATGCCGTATGCACCCGCCGACATAATAGCCAGCAGGTCGCTCGCTTCTAGCACCAGATATCGGTTTTTCCCGAGAAAATCACCGCTTTCACACACCGGGCCCACGACATCATAGAGATGTTGCGTCCCGGAATGCGGTGCTACCGGCAAGATGTCGTGATACGCATCGTACAGCGCTGGGCGTATTAAGTCGTTCATGGCGGCATCAACCACCGCGAAGCATTTTTCGGTGCCGGGTTTCAGATATGTAACCCGCGTGAGCAAGAGCGCGGCATTCCCGACCAAGGCCCGACCGGGCTCGAGCAGCAACTTTAAACCGCGCCCCGCTAAACGTAACTGCACCGCTTGAGCATATTGCGCGATATCGATCAAGGCTTCATCACGATAGCGTATGCCGATACCGCCGCCCAAATCCAAGTGCTCGACGGCGATTCCTACTGTTTGTAAACGATCAACCAGATCCAGAACTTTATCCAGCGCCGCGAGAAACGGACTAACCTCGGTAATCTGCGAACCAATATGGCAATCGATGCCGCGCACCAGGAGATGTGGCAACGCCGCCGCGCGTTGGTACAGTTCAAAGGCGAAACCGTACTCGACACCGAACTTGCTTTGTTTAAGGCCGGTGGAAATATAGGGGTGCGTTTTGGGGTCGACATCGGGGTTCACCCGTATCGATACGGGTGCTTTACGGCTCATTTCCCCTGCAACTTGATTTAAAAGTTCCAGTTCGGCTTGCGATTCGACGTTAAAGCACAAGATCCCCGCCTCTAATCCGAGGCGCATTTCAGCGGCTGTTTTACCCACGCCGGAAAATACAACGCGCCGGGCATCACCGCCGGCCGCGAGTACACGTGCTAATTCGCCGCCGGAAACAATATCGAATCCGGCGCCGAGGCGCGCGAATAAATTGAGGATGGCTAAATTAGAGTTAGCCTTAACCGAATAACAGAGTAAATGCGGTTGTCCGGCAAAAGCTTGATCGAAGCGCTGATACGCTTCAGTCAACGCTTGCCGTGAATAGACATAGCAGGGGGTATCTACCGCCTGGGCAATATCAGACAGCGGCACATCTTCGGCATAAAGCCGTCCTGCACGGTATTCGAACATACACATCATCCTGTTGATTTATTTTACGGGGAAGGTGGTGCCGGGGTTGTCGTCGGCGTGGGTTTCGCGCTCGCCGGCGGGAGAACCAAAGGACCTTTTAGGCCGCAAGCTTGCAAACTGAGAGCAAGCACTAATAATATTAAAACTGTACGCATCGGGTTCGTGGCACACTTTGAGGAACCCGAATATTAACCCAAACATCCACCAGGAACCACTGTGACTGAAACCGAATTTAACCAAGCCGTCGATGCCATTTTTTTTAAAATTGAAGCGGCGCTGGATGCGCGCGACACCGCGATCGACTACGAAACTAACGCCGGTATCCTGACATTGGAATTTGTAGACGGCAGTAAAATTATTATTAATCGCCAAAACGCGACCCAGGAGATTTGGGTTGCCGCTAAGTCGGGTGGTTACCACTACCGGTGGAATCAGGGGGCTTGGCGCAATACCCGCGAGGAATCGGAGCTACTGACCTCGCTCGCGACCTATATCCACCAGCAATCGGGTGAGGATATTCAACTAAGCTAGGCCGCAAAACCCTGTCGATTCCTCAAAATTAAGTGTAAATATTGAAGTGGGTTACACGGCTATATGGTATCGTGTCAATACTTTAATGCTATTTAGTGCGTAAAATATAGGGATTAGATGAGGAAAAATGCATTTACTCTGCTAGAGCTGGTGGAACGTTTGGGTAACACCATACGTGCCGAGATGCGTCGTATCGGCGGTACCTATCACTTGCATCCAGTACACCTTCAAGCTTTAAGTTTCCTGAAGCAGGCCAATCGCTACAGCAATACGCCGCAGGCGCTTACCGAATACCTGGGACTCACCAAAGGCACGGTATCGCAAAGTTTATTGCTGCTCTATCGCAAGGGTCTGGTGGCGCGCTATGTGGACGAGGTGGATAAGCGGGTGGTACGGCTGAAGCTTTCGACATCTGGAAAGCGCCTCGTCAAAGAAGCGCAAATCGCACCGGTTTGGCAAAGCGCGGCGGCTAATGTGAGTCCAGCCCGTATCAAGACGACGGTGCTGGTGCTGCTGGAGACTTTGCGCAATCTACAATCCATGCACAGTGAACGTCCGTTTGGCGTGTGCAACACCTGCATTCATTTACAGCGCGAAAGTGCGCGTATTTACAATTGCGGGCTGACAAGCGACCGGCTGACGGTACCGGAAACACGGCAGATTTGCCGACTACATATACCGCAGTAGGGATCTTTACCCGCTCTATTTTAAGTGCGGCACCAGACAGATGCAGCGGTTTAAATAATTCTGAAAAAACGAAAGAAAGGATTGGCCAGCGAACGCGTGCGGATCATTTTCCGATAATCACCGACTTCGA
Source organism: Betaproteobacteria bacterium (assembly GCA_043783305.1). Classification (GTDB taxonomy): domain Bacteria; phylum Pseudomonadota; class Gammaproteobacteria; order Burkholderiales; family Thiobacteraceae; genus RBG-16-58-11. The sequence continues at coordinate 6,699 of JAYVZN010000005.1, read as the reverse complement.
ATTGCAATTGTTGGTTCTGCACGGCAATGCTGACCGTGGCGAGGGTGAGTGGTTTTACTTGCCACATCATCCACTGTTCGGGCCGTGCGCGTAAATCCCAGTCGACAGCGAGGGGTCGGCTGACTGTATTAAACAAGCCAGCGCGGGTAACTTTACCGTTATTAACCGCTAACAATACGCTGGGATTGGGGTGGTTGGGGTAGCCGAAACCAACAATGGCCGTGAAACCGATCTCCGCCAATGGTTCGGTCATTTCTGTATCTTGATTCCACTTCTGGGCGAAAGACTCTACCCACCGACGCGTAAAAAATTCCATGCCACTCTTTTATTTAGGCCAGTGTTGCGCGCGCACGCGAAACGGCCGCTCGAACGGCTGCGGGCGCAGTGCCGCCAATATGAGCGCGACTATTAAGTGAGCCTTCTAAAGTTAGAACCGTATACACGTCCGTATCGACCAAGGGCGAATACGATTGCAGCTCCGCTAAGGGCAGATCGGCTAAATCGCAGTGTCGGCCCTCGGCATGGCGTACTGCACGCGCCACCGCTTCGTGCGCATCACGAAACGGTAAACCTTTTTTAACCAAATAGTCGGCTAAATCGGTGGCGGTGGCAAAGCCCTCGCTCGCGGCCGCACGCATTTTTTCCGTATTCACGGTGAGCCCGCTCATCATATCGGTATATAAAGTCAGGCAATCCAGCACGGTATCCACGGTATCGAATAGCGGTTCTTTGTCTTCTTGATTGTCTTTATTGTAGGCCAAGGGCTGGCCTTTCATGAGGGTGAACAAGCCCATGAGGTGCCCAAACACGCGCCCGGTTTTGCCGCGAACCAGTTCCGGTACATCGGGATTTTTCTTCTGCGGCATGATGCTTGATCCGGTACAGAAACGGTCAGCGAGTACAATAAAACCATAGCGCGGGCTCATCCACAGAATTAATTCTTCGGAAAAGCGTGACAAATGGGTCATGATAAGCGCGCTTGCGGCGCTAAATTCCAGCGCGAAATCACGGTCGGATACGGCATCCAAGGAGTTTTCGCACAGCCCATCGAAAGCCAATAACTCGGCCACGCGCTCGCGCCGAATCGGATAGCTAGTACCCGCTAGGGCAGCACTCCCCAGCGGCAAACGATTCACGCGCCGACGACAATCGGTAAGACGCCCGGCATCGCGCTGCAACATTTCAAAATAGGCCATCAAGTGATGTCCAAAAGTAACTGGTTGCGCCACTTGCAGATGGGTAAACCCCGGCATCACGGTGGCCGCGTGGGTTTCCGCCAAGTCCAACAAGGCCCATTGAAACTGGCGAATTTGGTTCAAGATGCGGTCAATGGCATCACGCAAAAACAAGCGCACATCGGTGGCGACTTGGTCATTACGCGAACGAGCCGTGTGTAGCCGCTTGCCCGCATCACCGACAAAGTCGGTGAGACGACGCTCAATATTCATGTGCACATCTTCAAGATCTACCGACCAAGGGAATTGTCCGGCCAGGATTTCAGTCTGAATCCGCGCCATGCCTAGGCGGATACTGTCCAGATCAGTTGGCGATAACAAGCCAACTTCAGACAACATCTGTGCGTGCGCCAGCGATCCCTGTATATCAAATAGGGCAAGGCGCTGGTCAAAATTGACCGATGCCGTAAAACGCTTGACCAAGGCATCCACCGGTTCGTTAAAACGGCCAGACCAAGCACTATCGGCGGAATTCGCTGGTTTTTCTTGCATCGAGATTAAGCCTTCACCACAATAGAAAAATGCCCATTATAAAGCACAATACCGCATACCCCGTCACGCTACCGGACTTCTGCAACCTCGGCGTGATGCTGCGGATACTCATTCTAGCGAATGTCATGGGACTTGCCGCCGCTCTGGTGCGCTCCGCCAGGCTGGCGGATCTATTTGGCGAAGTGCAGCAAGTCTCGCTGATTATGCAGCCTGCGCTGCTCTTATCCTTAATCGCGCTATGCCTGTTTAAAAAACCATTGCGGCGTCTTTCTTATATCTGGGGGATTGTCTTGGTGCTGAGTGTGGCGGTGGGCAGTGTCACGTTGGTGCACCAATTCATTGCAGGTCGTATTTTTCTGGCGGAAGGTTTGGGGCAATTGAATCGCTATTGGCTCCTGGCGCTGCTTATGGCCGGTGCACTGCTGGCCTACTTCAATATGCGCAGTCGTATCCTATCCCCCGCGATCGGCGAGGCACGGCTGCAAGCATTACAAGCGCGTATTCGCCCGCATTTTTTATTCAATAGCATTAATGCCGTGATGAGCTTGGTGCGTACCGAACCGCAGCGCGCGGAACGCGCCTTGCAGGACATGGCGGATTTATTTCGGGTATTAATGCGGGAAAATCGCGAATTGGTGCGCTTGGAAGACGAGGTTAATCTATGCTGGCAATATCTGGAATTGGAAACGCTGCGCCTTGGGGAGCGCCTGCAAATCGCTTGGCACATCGATAAAATGCCCAAGGATGCGATGGTGCCGCCGCTGATTTTGCAGCCCATCTTGGAAAATGCGGTTTATCATGGCATTGAACCCAGCAGTGGCACGGGTGAAATATCTGTAAATATTTTTCATTCCCGCGACCAAGTACAACTGGTGATTAAAAATCCCTACTTACAGCAGGGCTCGCATCACGCGGGTAATAAAATGGCCATGCAGAATATCCGCGAGCGCTTAAGCCTGCACTTCGATGTCGAAGCACGACTGAAATGCGAAGTGCAAGGAGGTTTTTATCTGGTTCAAATCACCCTGCCGTATGTGAAAGCGAGCAAGCCATGAGTGACGCGCTGCGCATTTTGATCGTGGACGACGAAGCGCTGGCGCGCCGCCGCTTACGCGATGTTTTAAGTGAAAACGCCGAGGCTTTATCGATGAATATCGTCGGTGAAGCGGCGAATGGCAAAGACGCTTTACAGCAACTACACCAAACACAAGCACAAGTACTGCTGCTGGATATTCGTATGCCCGTAATGGATGGGATTGAAACGGCCGAACACTTACTGACCTTGGAACACGCCCCGGCGGTAATTTTTACCACGGCCTACGACGATTATGCGATCAAAGCCTTTGAAGTGAATGCCATCGACTATTTACTAAAACCAATTCGCCCCGAGCGCTTGATCGCCGCGCTGCAAAAAGCCCGGGCACTGCGCGTAGATCCGATGATGGCGCTAAAAGCCGCCGTCGGTAAAGCGCGCGGCCACCTCGCCATCAGCGAACGCGGACGCATTCTTCTAGTGCCGGTTGGGGACATCGTATTCCTAAAAGCGGAGTTGAAATATGTAACGGTACGTACGCTGGAGAAGGAATATCTATTGGAAGAATCACTGACTAAGTTGGAACAGGAATTCGCTCAACTCTTTGTACGCATTCACCGCAATTGTTTGGTGGCGCGGGCTTATGTCGAAGGTTTTGAGCGCGTGGATTTATCCCCGGAAGAGGGTGAGAGCGCGGGAAGCGGTTGGGTTACGCATCTACGTGGTCTCAAGGAGCGGCTCCCCGTTAGTCGACGCCAGCAGCAAATTATTCGAGAGTTTAAGTGCTAAAACCAAACGAAGCATTGAAAATGCAGTTTTTAAAATTCGGACAAACTGGTTTTTATCTTAACTCGCGTGGATGCGCGTATCTTGGCAGTGGCTTGATCGATACCTTGATCCATAAAGCCGCCATAGTAATCGACCGTTACCAAACCAATGATGGGATCAGCGACTTCATGGCCTTGGGCATCGAAAAACTTGACCGTGGGTGCAAAACCAACGCGGTGTTTGCTCGCAAAGTCGGATTGGGAGATTGAGTGCCCGTCAAAGTCGACCATGTGGGCGCTGCTGCTGTTCTCGACCTCGAGCATAATCACTTTATTATCGTATTCGGCGTTATACGTGGTGGGGATGAGAATTTCTTCGCGCACACGTTTGCAATAACCGCATTCAGGAGCGCTGAATAGAATCAAAATAGGAATCTGTTTAGCCCCCGCCATTTTTGCTTCTTTGCTTAAATCCGGTGCCGTGGGCAACTTGCCACGCTCTACCGCCAGCGTAGTCGGCAACCAGAGGCATGTTAAAATAGCCGTAAAAAATGTGATGCCTAAATGTATTTTCTTCATGTTTTAATACTCCGCCGCGCATGCGGTTAACCCTAATTGAGACCATATTCCAGCCGTGAGTTCCCACCGCCCATCAAAAATCATCATTGCTTCGCGTGAAAGCCTGCTGGCCCTATGGCAGGCCGAACATATTCAAGCCAAGCTCCGCGCATTATACCCAGAGATGCAAATTAGCATACTGGGCATGACCACCTTGGGTGACCAAATTCTGGATTCACCCTTATCAAAAATTGGCGGAAAAGGCTTGTTTGTAAAAGAGTTAGAGGTTGCTATGGAAGAGCGCCGCGCCGATCTTGCGGTGCATTCCATGAAGGACGTACCCATGAACTTACCCAAGGGATTTACCCTGGCCGCGGTAGGATTACGTGAAGACCCACGTGACGCCCTGGTTTCCAACCAATATAAAACACTGGCCGAGCTTCCTGTCGGCGCGGTGGTCGGCACCTCCAGCTTACGCCGCCAAGCCTTGCTGAAAGCGCATTATCCACATCTTGAAATTGCACCCTTACGCGGCAATGTGCAAACCCGCCTACGCAAGCTCGATGAAGGTCAATACGCCGCTATCGTGTTGGCCGCTGCGGGTTTAAAGCGGCTCGGCCTGAGCGAACGCATTGCCTCCACGCTGGATCCCAGCGAAAGTTTACCGGCGGTGGGTCAAGGCGCGCTCGGGATCGAGTGCCTGTCCGCCCGCGAAGATTTGTTGCAATTGCTAGCACCGCTCAACCATGCCGAAACCGCCGCCTGCGTGCAGGCAGAGCGTGCTATGAGTCGCCGCCTTTCCGGCAGTTGCCAAACCCCGCTGGGCGGTTTCGCGCAAATTCAAAATGGTCAATTGGTGTTGCAAGGTTTTGTTGCCGACCTCGAAGGCACGCGCTTTGTCCAAGCGACCATGACCGGCGCGCCCAGCGATGCGGAAAAAATCGGTGTCGCCATGGCTGAGGATTTACTAGCCCGTGGCGCCGATCAAATTCTCGCCGAACTCGGTGTCATTGCATGACCCAGGCCCCACTCGCGGGCCTGGGCATTCTCGTCACGCGGCCTGTTGCACAAGCCGCGCATCTAGCGGAATTAATCCGCCAAGCCGGTGGTAAGCCGATATTATTTCCGACACTGGAAATCGTCGACATTCCCGACTTGAAACCACTCCACGCGCTCATTGATCGCCTAGACCAATTTGACCTAGCTATTTTTATTAGCCCCAATGCCGTAAATAAAGCGCTGAATCTGATCCGCGCCCGGCGTGATCTACCGTCGCGTCTGAAAATTGCAGCGATCGGGAAAGGCAGTCGTAAAGCCCTGCAGCAATTCGGCGTACAAAATATCATTGTACCGACACAACGTTTCGACAGCGAAGCGCTACTGGCATGTGCTGAGTTGCAAAATATAGCCGGTCAGCGCGTGATTGTTTTCCGTGGCGACGGTGGTCGCGAATTGCTGGGGGATATTTTGCTGCAGCGTGGTGCGCAACTGGAATATGCCGAATGCTACCGTCGCCAAAAACCGCAAGCCGATAGCAACGCGCTGCGTTTCCTGTGGGCGCGCAATGAATTGAATGCCGTTACCGTCACCAGCGCGGAAGCCCTGCACAATTTATACGATATAGCCGGTAAATTGTGCCAGCAGTGGTTTAAAAAAACCCCGGTGTTCGTATCGCATGAGCGCATTGCGCAAACGGCGGGCGATTTGGGATTAGAGCAGGTTTTTATCACCGAAGCGGGAGATGAGGGGTTGCTGGCCGGGATGGTGGCTTGGCGCGCGCAGCACCCGGATGGGGGCTGATAGGGCGCGCGGTTTAAAGTTGTTTCTCCAGTTGCATCGTTAACTTATGCGCCACTAGCGCTGGGCTATCGTCGACACACAACGTGCGCAGTTGCGTTACTTCGAGTCCTTCATAGCCACAAGGATTAATCACCAAAAATGGGGCAAGATCCATATCCACATTCAATGCTAAGCCGTGGTAACTCCGACCTTGTTTAATGCGCAAACCAAGCGCGGCTATTTTGCGCCCTGCCACATATACGCCCGGCGCTTTGAAGCGTCGTTCGGCTTGGATATCGTAAGCGCTAAGTAAGTCGATCAGCGCTTGCTCCATACGGTGAACTAATTCCCGTACACCATAGCCGCGGCGTTTTAAATCCAGTAGTACGTAAGCAATGACTTGCCCCGGGCCGTGATAGGTTACTTGCCCGCCACGGTCGACGGGAATAATGGGGATATCACCCGTACTGAAGATGTGCTCACGTTTACCGGCTAAACCGAGGGTGAAGACTGGCGGGTGCTGCAGCAACCACAATTCATCCGGCGTATCGGTGTTGCGCTGCGCTGTAAACGTTTGCATCGCATGCCACGTGGATTCGTAGTCGACGAGACCCAGGTGCTTTACACAGAGAGACGCGGCCATAACCTCACAGCACTATATTGACCAGGGGATGTAGGCTTAACTCACCGTAAAGTGCGTCGAGTTGCGCCTGCGAAGTGGCGGTAATAGTACAGGTCAACCCAAGGTAACGCCCGGCGCTGCTCGGGCGCATTTCCGTCGTTTCGGCATCGTAATCGGGGGCATGTTTGAGCACGATGTCGACAATGGATTGGG
>JAYVZN010000004.1:0-44217 GCA_043783305.1 Betaproteobacteria bacterium | reverse complement strand
CAGCACCAGCGTTCCGTTCGTGGCAGTGGCATAAATCGCTGCCGGATGGAACACATTCCGCAAGATCTGTGCATCGCTGCGGTACAAACCGGTGAAGTAGTCATCGAGCACCATGATCACGGCATCGAAAGCGTCATGCATCGCGCGCTGCACAATCAGCGCGCGATGTTCGTCGCTACGTTGCGCAACGCGCTCACCGTCTGCCCAGCAATACCCCAGTTGTCGGTGTCCACTTCGTCGATGATCACGAAGGTGGTGGCTGGATTCTTACCGAGCACGCGCGCCAGCAGTTCCGTGGCACCCCGAATCAGTTCGGCCTTCTGTTCGACGGTGGTGCCTTCGCGGGTAATCTGGATGTTGACGTAGGGCATGGCGGACTTCCTTCAGGATTGGCTCGTAAGCGCGCGAATAGGGTGATCGCTGATACCGTTCATGCCACCAAGCCCTCGGCCAACAAGGCCGCTTGCACGGCTGGCCGTTCGGCCACGCGTGTCAGAAAAGCCTGAAGATTTGCCAGATCTGACAAGTCGAGATCAACGTATTTTGCCCACGTGGTCACGGTGAAAAGGTAGGCGTCCGCCGCCGTGAAATCTTCTCCAGTGAGAAAACTTGAGCTCGATAGTTGCGAGTCGACCCACGCGTATTTGTTTCTCAACAGCGTGGCATGCAAAATCTTAGCGCTGGGGTCGAACCCGTCGTTGAACAGGGGGGGAAAACGATTTGTGCAACTCCGAAGTGATGTAGTTCTGCCACGCCATTACCCGATAACGCGCCATGCTGCCTGCCGCTGGCATCAACTGTACGGCCGCCGTCTGGTCGGCGATGAATTGGGCAATGACCGGCCCCTCACTCAACGTCGTGCCATCGTCAAGTAGCAGCAGCGGCACTTGGCCCTTAGGGTTGATGATGGCGTAGTCCGTTCCTGACGTAGTCGTGCAATTCGCGATGTCAACTTGCTCCAGTGAAAAGCTGGCGCCTGCTTCACGCAACACGATATGGGGAGCGAGCGAACAGGCACCGGGAGAAAAAAACAGTTTCATGATGTTCCTTTGGGTGGTTACAAACGAAGCAGGAATTCTATTCATTACGCACCGATCAATATATATGAGATCATGCATTTCACTCATTACATAGTGTAATTTATGGCTCGGCACTTTGACGATGTAATGCTCGGCAGCATCGAACTCTTTTGCCTCACGGCCGAACAGCAGAGCTTTACAGCTGCAGCAACTTCCGCAGGCCTGACGCCAGCTGCGGTCAGTCGTTCGGTGGCGCGCTTGGAAGCGCGGCTGGGTGTGCAGTTGTTCGTGCGTTCGACCCGGCGCGTGCGGCTAACCGACGGCGGTCGCAACTACTTCGAGCAGTGCCGCCAAGCGCTGGGACAGTTAATCGAGGCTGAGCGTGAAATCACGGGCGAGCAACGTTTGCCCTCTGGAACTGTGCGCATCAGCTTGCCTACGTCCTATGGACACTACCGGGTCTTACCCTTACTGAATGCATTTCGAGAGTTATTCCCAAGCGTCGAAATCGACGTGCAACTAAGCAACCAAAATGTTGATTTTACCGCTGAGGGCTTCGATCTCGCAGTGCGCGCCCGAACGCCACCAGACTCCAGCTTGGTCGCGCGTAAGCTTGAAGATGCGGAGCTTGTGGTAGTGGCTTCACCCCAATACCTAGAGCGCCATGGCACGCCCGCCTCTCTCGATGCTTTGAAGCAGCATGACTGCATTCAGTTCCTGCTGCCTAGCAACGGTCAAGCGATGCCCTGGTTACTGCGTCAGCAAGGGCGTAATACTGAGTTACTCACGCAGGGCGGTTTGCGTTGCTCGGATGACATCCTCGGCACAGTCACGTTAGCACGCAGCGGGGCTGGCCTGTTGCAGACCTATCGATTCATTGTCGAGCAAGACCTGCGGCAAGGCACCTTGCAGGAGGTACTGCATCAGTTCGGCGGCGCGTCGCGACCGTTCTCGCTGCTACATCCTTCCAATCGCCACATGCCGCAGCGTGTGCGTGTTTTGATCGAGTTCTTGCTACAACAGTTGGCCGAGCGCAGCAAGTGAAGCAACAGAGCGTCGGCTACTCTGTCGGCACATTGTGCCAAAATGCTCTTGCCGGACAGCGAATCACTCCCACTCAATGGTTGCCGGCGGTTTACCACTGATGTCATACACCACACGGTTAATGCCGCGCACTTCGTTGATGATGCGGTTGGAAACTTTACCGAGCAAGGCATACGGCAATTCAGCCCAGTGCGCAGTCATAAAGTCTTGCGTCTGTACCGCACGCAAAGCAACGACGTAATCGTAGGTGCGCCCGTCACCCATCACGCCGACCGATTTTACCGGCAGGAACACGGCGAAAGCTTGTGAGGTTTTTTCGTACCAGCCGGAGGCGCGTAGCTCTTCGATAAAAATCGCATCGGCACGACGCAATAAGTCGGCAAATTCTTTTTTCACTTCGCCCAATATGCGCACACCCAAACCCGGCCCAGGGAAGGGATGGCGATACACCATTTCGGGTGGCAGACCCAAGGCGATACCGAGTTCGCGCACTTCATCTTTAAATAATTCGCGCAGCGGTTCCAATAATTTTAAATGCAACGATTCCGGCAACCCACCGACATTGTGATGCGATTTGATGGTGTGCGCTTTTTTAGTTTTGGCACTCGCGGACTCGATCACATCGGGATAGATGGTGCCTTGTGCCAGCCATTTTGCATTCGGTAATTTGGCCGCCTCGCGCTGAAATACTTCAACAAATTCACGACCGATAATTTTGCGCTTTTGCTCCGGGTCGGTAATACCCGTAAGGGGTGTCATGAATTCACGCGTTGCATCGACATGGATTACTTTGACACCCAAATTTTTAGCAAAGGTATCCATGACTTGTTCGGCTTCGTTCAGCCGCAGTAAGCCGTTGTCAACAAATACGCAGGTGAGCTGCGCGCCGATAGCACGGTGTAGCAATGCGGCCACCACAGAGGAATCGACACCACCGGAGAGGCCTAGAATCACTTCGTCTGAACCGACTTCGGAGCGTACTTTGCCGATGGCTTCTTCGACATAATCCGGCATATTCCAATCGCTACCGCAGGCGCATATGTCGTGTACAAAGCGTTGAATGATGGCTTTGCCTTGCAGCGTATGCGTGACTTCCGGATGGAATTGCACACCGTAAAAATGCCGTGTTTCGTCTGCCATACCGGCATTCGGTGTGGTGGCATTATCGGCGATCACTTTAAAGCCGCTGGGGAGCACGGTAACTTTGTCGCCGTGGCTCATCCATACATCGAGAAAGGCATGCCCTGCATCATTTGCACGATCTTGGATGTCACGCAGTAAAGCCGAGTGGCCACGCGCGCGCACTTCGGCATAACCGAATTCGCGCTTGGCCGAGCCCTCCACCTGCCCACCCAATTGCGCCGCCATGGTCTGCATGCCGTAGCAAATACCCAATACCGGTATGCCCAGAGTGAACACACAATCCGGCGCGCGCGGTGTTTCGTCTTCATAAACTGAAGAGGGGCCACCGGAGAGAATGATGCCTTTGGGGTTAAAGTCGCGAATGAATTGTTCGCTGACATCGTTCGGATGCAGCTCACAATAAACGCTGGCTTCGCGCACACGGCGCGCGATGAGTTGCGTATATTGAGAACCGAAATCGAGAATGAGAATTTTATCGTGGGTCATCATTAATTTTTAAACTATAAAAAACAGCGGCGCAAAAATCAAAGCGGGGGTTTGCTTTGGTTATCAACACCGCTGCGAATTCAAACGTTAATCGACGCGATAATTCGGCGCTTCTTTAACAATCTGTACATCATGTACATGCGATTCTTTAACACCGGCGGAGGTAATCTCTACAAAACCGGCGCGGTCGCGCATGACGGCAATGTTCTCACAGCCGACATAGCCCATGCTGGCGCGTAAGCCGCCCATTAGTTGATGAATCACGCTGACGGCTGTTCCTTTGTAAGGAACCCGGCCCTCGACGCCTTCCGGTACCAGCTTGTCTTTATTCGCTTCGTTTTCTTGGAAGTAGCGGTCGCTGGAACCTTGCTGCATCGCACCCAAGGAGCCCATGCCGCGATAGGATTTATACGAGCGGCCTTGAAAGAGTTCGATGTCGCCCGGCGCTTCTTCCGTACCGGCCAATAAACCGCCGAGCATGACCACATGCGCACCGGCGGCAATCGCCTTGGAAATGTCGCCCGAATAACGAATGCCGCCATCGGCGATCAACGGCACACCGCTATCCTTGAGGGCTTCGGCCACGTTGGCTACCGCCGTAATCTGCGGCACACCAACGCCGGCGACGATGCGTGTAGTGCAGATCGAGCCCGGGCCAATACCGACCTTGACGGCATCTGCGCCCTGATCCACTAAGGCACGTGCTGCATCGGCAGTGGCAATGTTGCCGCCGATGACCTGCACTTGCGGGAAGCGGGTTTTGACCCACTTAACACGATCCAGTACGCCTTGCGAATGGCCGTGCGCGGTATCGACCACGATCACGTCCACACCGGCTTCGACTAAGGCCTCCACGCGCTGATCAGTGCCTTCGCCGACACCGACTGCCGCACCAACGCGCAAACGTCCATGCAAATCTTTACAGGCCAAAGGATGCTCCGTGGATTTCTGTATGTCTTTAACCGTAATTAAACCGCACAGTTCAAAATCATCGTTGACCACCAGCACCCGCTCCAAACGAAAGCGATGCATCAACGCTTTAGCCTCTTCGCGCGAGGCTCCCTCTTTGACGGTAACCAGCTTTTCTTTGGGGGTCATGATGTTGCGTATGGGCTGGTCGAGGTTAGTTTCAAAACGTAAATCGCGGTTGGTTACGATACCAACCACGCGACGACCATCCACCACGGGCAAACCGGATATTTTGTGTAGATGCGTCAATTGCAGCACATCGCGTACGACCATATCCGGCGAAATAGTAACCGGATCCTTGACCACACCGCTCTCAAAACGTTTAACTTGCAAAACTTGCGCGGCTTGCGCTTGCGATGTCATATTCTTGTGAATAATGCCGATGCCGCCCTCTTGCGCAATCGCTATCGCCAAGCGCGCTTCGGTCACCGTATCCATAGCGGCCGAGACTAAAGGGATATTGAGTTCGATTCCGCGGGTCAGCATTGTTTTAAGGCTAACATCCCGCGGCAGCACGTTGGAGTAAGCGGGAACCAATAAAACGTCATCAAAGGTTAAAGCTTTTGGGTAAATACGCATGCTTAGTTCCTGTCCAAAGCGGCATTATACGGGATTGCCCAACGAGCGTAAAATATGCCCGCCGACTAGCGACCCGCGCTTGTAATGCCAAGCGCCCTGAAAAAATTGACGAATTTCTCTGAAACGGGTATGTTTTGACCAAGGCTGATAATCTTTAAGTTACAAAAATCGCCACCCCAACCATAAGGAGAAACCCATGATGCAAAAATCACTTTTTGCTGTAGTTGCCGCAGGCCTGCTGACTTTAAATGCCTGTCAAACGACCCCTCCCGCTCCGGCTAAGGCCGAACTCAGCGATGAAGCAAAAATTGCGTTATCTTGGGCCGAGTCCGATACGAAAGACGCGAATAAGGCCGAGTCTTTATGGACCACGGCCGCAGACGAGTTGCAAAAAGCTAAAGAAGCCGCCGCTAAAGGTGATAGCGAAGCCACAATCAAGCATGCCAAGACGGCGAGTGCTCACGCTAAACTCGGCATTGCCCAGTCTAAATATCCTCTCGTAAAGCTTGGCGATTAATCGGTTTTTAACAGGTTCGTCGTTAGACGACCTGTTTGCTTGGAGTGCCCGCCATTGAAATCGCTACTCGGCTTAACCATTGTTCTACTATGCGCCACTCCGGTTTATGCCGATCTGTATAAATGGGTGGACGCGCAAGGTAAAACGCATTATTCCGACCAGCCGGCAAGCGGCAGCGTAAAATCTGAAAAAAAATTAGAAATACCGAATCAACCTTCCGTAAGCGCCCTCCCTGAAAACGCCAAGACGTGGCAAGACAAAGAATTAGACTATAAAAAAAGACAGGCGAGTGCCGCAGAGCGCGAAGTTAAAAAACAGAAAGATGCCGAAGAAGCTAAGACCAAAAACGAAAATTGTGATCGTGCCAAAGAAGATCTGAGTCGACTTGAAAATATCGCGCCCGTTTATACTTTCGATGAAAAAACCGGGCGCAGTTATTTAAATGAAGCACAACGAACCGCCGCTATTGCTAATGCGCGCAAGTCCATTATGGAGTGGTGTAAATAAAAATTTAGGCCTCGCTGGCGGTATCACCACCCCCTTTTTTCATCGCCTTACCTTCTTCGGCGCGTTTACGTCTGACTTCCTTCGGATCGGCTATCAGCGGACGATAAATTTCCACCCGGTCTTTTTCACGCGGCACCGCATCTAGCTTGATCAATTTAGAAAATATGCCGACCTTGTGCTGCGTCAGGTTGATTTCAGGAAAACGTTCTAAAATACCCGATAGCTTGATTGCGTCTTCTACGCTAGTGCCGGGCTGAACGGTTAAGGCCAAAATAACTTGTTGCTCGGGAAGGGCGTACGCCACTTCAATGTGAATTTCATTTGCCATAGACTTTCTCCGCGCGCACTACAAAGGCATCGACCAACGCACCGGCTATTAGACTGAAAACAGGGTTTACTAAGGTTTCCATCAATTTACTGGAAAACTCATATTGCAGACGTAGGTCGACCTTACATGCTTCAAAACTCAGCGCAACGAAATGCCATTGGCCATCGAGCTGTTGAAAAGGGCCTTCATGCAGGTGCATCTGTATTGTTTGCGGTGCCTGCATTGTGTTTTTTGTGGTAAAACTTTGTTTCAAATGGAGGTAGTCGATATCGATTGTTGCTAAGACCATCGTTTCTTCACGGACTTTGACCCGGGTTCCGCCACACCAGGGTAAGAACTCTGGATAGCGTTCGATTTGATCCACTAAATCAAACATCTGCTGTGCGGAGTATTCGACCAAGACCGACTTTTCAATTAGTGCCATTCGTATTCGTTGCATACTGACCTAACCCAGGTCGGACGCAAAACCATGAAGTAAAGCTGGTAGAATACGCGGTTTTCCCCCTGATTTCATGTCCCTATGGCCATTGCACAGAACAAAAAAGCCTTTCACGATTATTTTATCGAAGAAAAATTTGAAGCCGGTATTGCCCTAGAAGGCTGGGAAGTTAAGGCGATTCGATCTGGTCGTGCGCAGATCAAGGAGTCCTACGTCATTATCAACCAGGGCGAGTTATTTATCATCGGCGCGCATATCAGCCCGCTTCCTACCGCTTCGACACACGTCCACCCCAACCCCACGCGCACGCGTAAACTTTTGTTGCATGCGGAAGAAATTCACGGCTTGATCCGTAAAGTGGAGCGTGCCGGTTATACGCTGATCGCGCTCGATATTCACTACAAGCGTGGTCGTATCAAGTTGGAAATTGGCTTGGCCAAAGGCAAGAAAAAACACGACATCCGTGAAACGGAAAAAGAACGCGATTGGCAGCGTGAAAAACAACGCTTGGTGCGCACGCATAAAGAATAATAGGTGGGGCGACGTACGGGTTTCGAACCCGTGACATCTGGAATCACAATCCAGTGCTCTACCAACTGAGCTAACGCCGCCATAAATACAGCCAAGTTAAATTGACCGCACAAAGAAGGCCGCAATTATGAGCCGCCAAGCAGGGAAAATCAAGATTTAAGCGGTAATTCGCTATCGGAAATTATGGCATCGATTAAGAGCGGGGAAAACGGCCTGCGGCGACAGAGGTCATGCTATGTGGCCGCCCAAAGTTGCTCCAAACGGATATTGAATGCCATTAACAATGGTCTACCCGACAGGAATCGAACCTGTAACCCCCAGCTTAGAAGGCTGGTGCTCTATCCGGTTGAGCTACGGGCAGATCGCGCCGGGTTTACACCGAGGAAAACCATTATCAACAATTTCAGTGGGTATTTAAACAAAGCGGGGTAATGTAAATTCCCGACATGCCGCCCACAAAAATCCGCGCTCATTCTAACACATTCCATTTTTTAGTCGTTTTTTCTCCGACCACGCCCACCCCGCTTGATTTATATCCAGCGCCGAACACGTGCCTTATATTGAAGATAATCCTCGCCAAAACAAGCGAAAAGAATTTGCTCTTCTCGTCGAATAAACCGCAGCGTAACGATCCATAAAAATAAGGGTGGCGCCAAAAACGAGAGCCACTCGCCCAAATAAATACTTACGCCCAACAGCATGATAAACATGCCCAGATACATCGGATTGCGGCTGATACGATACAAACCTTCTTGCGCCAGATAAACCGCATTTTCGCTTGGGTCGATAGTGGTTTTTTTAAGTTTAAACCATCGTGCGGACCACAGATTCATGCACAAACCCATTACGATCAACACAACTCCCAAGGTATGACCCAAAGCAGCAAAGGGTGCGCTGATTAAAAGCGGCGACGACAGGATGATGTGTAACAACAGCATCGCCAGGATGAGCAACAAAGTAAGCAAAGGGGGATAGAGTTTTATTTTACGCATTCCGATGAAGCGGATAACCGTTTTATCTGTTGCTGAGTATATCAAAACTACGCCCTATTAACGCTTCTTGCAATTACTTAAATATTTGTATTTATAAGATATTTTATATTTTTTGAAGACTATTCAGATTAAAGAAATGTACCCTTTATGCCGTAAAAACTGCAAAGGCGATGTATCTGATGTATCTAAGGAGCTGGCAGATTTTTAATTTAACCCGGATAGTAAAAACGGCCTCTTGCACTCCCTTCATAACCCGGTGCCGTGATGTAAATTTATGCTTAAAACCATCCCAATTAAACAATTACGTCTAGGCATGTACGTTCAAGCTTTGGGTGGCCGTTGGATGGACCATCCGTTCTGGCGTACCTCATTCAAACTCGCCAAGTCGGAAGACTACCAGGCGTTGTTGCAGAGCGGCGTGCCGGACATTGTGATTGATACGGATAAAGGTTTGGATGTTGATGCCGCTCCGGCACCGGTAGTAAAAGAAACACCGACGATCGCACCACCGGCAATGCCACCACCGGATCCTCGTGTGCCGTACGCACAAGAGCTTGAACAAGCGAAACGCATTCAGAGCAAAGCTAAACGTGTAGTGACCGATTTATTTAGCCAAGCACGCATGGGCAACGCAATTGCCGTAAGTGAGGTTGCGCCGCTGGTGGATGAAATTAACCAATCGATTGAACGCAACGCCGGTGCCTTACTTTCCATCGTGCGTTTAAAAACCATTGATGATTACACTTACATGCATTCGGTTGCCGTGTGCGCGTTGATGATCTCGCTCGGGCAGCGGCTGGGGATGCGCGGTGAAGAATTACACCAAGTCGGCATGAGTGGTTTATTACACGACGTGGGTAAAATGGGCATTCCATTAGAGGTGCTGAATAAACCGGGAAAACTCACCAATGACGAATTCACGGTCATACGAAATCATCCAAAGTTCGGGTGGGATATTTTAAGAAGTGCCCACGTCGACGATGAAATTTCGCTCGATGTGGTTTTACACCATCACGAAAAAATGGATGGAAGCGGCTATCCCGAGCGTTTATTGGGTGAGGAGATTAGTTTATATGCGCGCATGGGAGCCGTGTGTGATGTATATGATGCCATTACCTCTGACCGCCCTTACAAGCAAGGCTGGGATCCCGCCGAAGCAATCAAACACATGGTGGAATGGTGTCGTGGACATTTTGATGAAAACGTATTTCAAGCTTTTGTAAAAACGGTTGGGATTTATCCGACCGGTTCTTTAGTGCGTTTAAAATCCGGACGGCTTGCAGTTATCATCGATCAAACTGAAAAGAGCCTGCTAACACCATTGGTTAAAGTTTTCTTTTCTACGAAATCAAATGCACCCATTAAGATGGAGCTCATCGATCTAAGCCGTTCGCAAGATACAATTATCGGCTTAGAGGATGTCGCCGTTTGGGGTTTCGATTTAAAAAAAGTAATGGGCTTATAGCGGGTGAGCGTTTTCAATTAATCCTCGTTGTGCAAAACAAAAGCCTTTTCCACCGTAAAATTTCCAACACCCTTATGGTTCGTCATGGTCCAACCATTCGCATCCAGGTATACTTTCAGATCCTGGAGCATATGCGGGTTACCGCAAATCATCACACGATCAAGCTCCGGATTGGCTTCCGGAATGTTCAGTTTAGAAAACAGTGCGCCGGTCAAGAACAAATCGGTGACCCGCTCCGTCGTTTCAAAAGGTTCGCGCGTCACCGTGGGCACATATAGCAGACGGTCATTGCTTAACGCTTTGATCTCCTCCCGATACACTAACTCCACCTGCGTTCTAACTGTGTGTACCAAAATAAGTTTTTCGTAACGCTGGTATACCTCGGGATCGTGGATCAGCGAGATAAAGGGAGCAATACCGGTACCCGTCGACAACATATATAAATTGCGTCCGGGTAGTATGTACTTAAGTGTCAGCGAGCCGGTCGCCTTGCTATTAACCAAGACCCCCTCCCCTTCGCGTACGTTCACTAAACGACTGGTGAGCGGGCCATCCGGTACATGAATACTGAGAAATTCCAAATGATTCGCGTCGTTGGACGAGACAATGGAATAGGCTCGCGCAATAAGCTTGCCTTCATGACGTAACCCAAGGGTGACGAATTCCCCATTTTCAAAATGAAAATCATTGGGGCGCGTGGTGGTAAAGCTGAAGGTTTTGTCGGACCATTTGCGGATTGAGGTAACGCGTTGTTCGCTGTAAGCCATAATAGTTAAATAAGTACCTTAAATTTTCAAAAATAATCGGACCCAACGCTCATTATGCCGCATCTCAAAGACTCTGTGTTTTGAACGTATTACACTGCGCAGGCTGTCCCGTCTCCATACCGCGCTTAAACCATCGGACGCGCTGTGCAGAACTGCCATGCGTGAAGGTTTCGGGGCGTATCGTTCCTTGAGACTGTTGCTGCAAGCGATCATCGCCAATGGCTGTTGCGGCCTGTAACGCCTGTTCGATTTCGCCGGGCTCAATAATATGTCGCATACGATCCGCACGATGGCCCCATACACCGGCAAAGCAATCGGCTTGCAACTCCAGCCGCACCGAGAGCGCATTGGCCTGCGCTACGCTGCCCGCACGTTGCCGCGCGTTATGTACTTGCTCAGAAATGCCCAGTAAATGCTGCACGTGATGCCCGACTTCATGTGCGATTACATAGGCCTCGGCAAATTCTCCCGGTGCATGAAAACGATCTTTTAACTCCTGATAAAAGGCGAGATCGATATAAACCCTCTCGTCTAAAGAGCAATAAAAAGGCCCCATCGCGGCTTTGCCCGTACCGCAAGCCGTTTGCGTTGCACCGGTAAACAGCACCAGTTTAGGATCGCGGTAGGATTTATTCGTTTCGCGAAAGATTACTTGCCAAGTGTCTTCAGTATCGGCGAGTACTTTAGAGACAAATGTAGCCATTTCGTCATGCGCGGGTGATTTATGCGTCGACAGCGACGGCGCAGTTGCTTGCGGCGGCACACCGCCGGAAACCAGACCGAGTAAAGTCGATGGACTAATTCCCGTGAAATAACTGACCACTAACGCCAATACCAGGCCACCTATTCCCAAATGCCCGCTACTCAGACTAAAGCCCCCACCGGAGCTTTCTCCACGGCGGTCTTCTACATTTTCGCTTTCGCGTTCGTCATCGAGTTTCATCGTGATTCCTTCAGCCAAGGCAGATAATAAACGATTAGGACGGTAATCCGCATAATAAGCGCCATGAACCGCCACGACTCCGACGTTTAATTACTTATTGCGATATAGTGGCGTAGGAATTTAACCAGTAGCGCACCGTTGACGAATTCACTTTCACAATGCGTCAAGCTTCACACTAACATAAAATTAATATTTTTTTGGCGTGCTCGGTACGCTGCCACCTTTGCGCGATTACCACACATTGCAGGACTACAATACGCGCGGCTATGGGCTTTGGTGCGATCATGAAACCAAAGTGTGCAATCGGCGTTGGCGCAACGCTTGATCAGCGTCAGATCGGGTTTCACGAAAATCCGAGAGATGGATTCAACGACTGGCGTTAATAGCTGCTCAGCCCGGTCGTACCGCTGGTGCACTACCAGATGCCATCCGTTTGTACCCACCTCAAGACGCTTATAGCTGCTTTGCATTGCAAATAGCGCGTTCAGGTGATTTAACCATTCTTCTGATGACCTCGCAGGCAAAGCGGCGCTACCTTTGCGTGCGATACCCAGGCATCCCCGAAACCATTCCCGCAACAACCTTGCCTCGTTTGCGACCTCGTCGAGCTGTTTTGTACTGTACGTCGCAAATGCCTGCTTGGCATCGATGTCGCACAACAGTTTTGCTGACACCAACCAGCTTACATACGCGCGTCCGTCGCCGATGAATTCAATCAGCGAGCCTTTGGGGGCCGCGATCGTATTCAAAAAATCCATGGCTGGATCGTCGCCAATGAAGAATCCTGGATATGCCACGTTTTGACTCGATTTCCACTAAATTAGTGTGCGGGTGCCGCCCATTAGAAGTATTAAGGATGATTGACAACTACCGTGAATGTAACCTATTAAATGCATATTGACAAGTTACGTGTTAGCTGAGACTATTCAACGTAACTAGTCAACAAACAAATTGCTAGTTACTACCCATTTTATATCAGGCTATACGCGCCATAGATTTAACTAACTCCCGGAAAGGATTTACATGCACCCGATCAAATTTAAGTTAACCCTTGTTGCGACTATGCTTACTACTTGCGCAGCCGCTCCACTCAGCTACGCTGCGGATACCTCTATTAGTTTGCCGGTGACCGGCCTTAAGTATTTCGACGCAGGCGTGGGGCCGCTCAAGATTTCGCCAGCATACGGTAACCCGCAAAAAGGTGCACACAGCACCTTCGTGAAGTTGCCTGCTGGTTTTGTCAGTCCGCTCCACATCCACACGGGTGACTACTATGCGGTAGTGATTTCCGGTGTCGTTGCCAACGCGGCCACGGCGGAAGAGCCGGATGTAATGCTCGCGCCCGGCTCATACTGGTTTCAGAAGGGCAAAGCAAATCATGTAACGAAATGTCTTTCTGCCAACGAATGCGTTGTTTTTATTACGCAACCGACGAAATTTGATTACATCGCGGCGGAATCCCACGGAGAGATGAAAGAACACGAAGAAACACGATAACCACGGGGTGGGATATTTTTTTATCCAGGCCAACGAACCAAAAGTCATCGCGCAAGCACAATCCAGAGATCGGGCCCGTCTGGTTCGATGACGGTTACTCACTCCAATGTAAGGAGCGTAGGTGGCCAGCGAAATTAAATAAATGTTTACTGGCCGAGTAAGTGCTGCAAGTTAACGCTTGGCCGACCCGTTGATTGATGGGTCGGCCATTTTCTCAATATCAAAATTCGTCATATTCAGGAGCTTACTATGCTTGATCAACTTAACGGACAAATTGTCCTTATCACCGGTGCGTCCACAGGCATCGGTCTGGAATTCGCCAAGATTGCCGCGAGTTACGGGGCTCGCACCCTAATGGTTGCGCGCGATGTCAGCCGGCTCGAACAAGCGGCGCGTACGATTGTGGGATCCCATGCGCCACAGTTATTTGTAGCAGACCTGAGTAATGCGAGCGAGGTTGAAGAGCTAATCGCAAAGCTTGACCGTGCTGGTTTGGCACCCGATATGCTCATCAACAACGCCGGGGCAGGCGCGTCGGGAGATTTCGTTAGTGACCAATGGCCAAAGCTTGATGCGTTGATGCGCCTCAACATGAATGCCTTGGCGCGTCTTTCACATTGGGCGGCGGGACGTATGGTTAAAAAAGGACGGGGGGCCATCATTAATCTTTCGGCAGCCGTCGCGACGCGGCCTACGCCGTATTTTGCCGCTTATGCCGCGACCAAGGCATTCGTCAACAGCCTGTCTCAAGCGATGAGCGCGGAACTAAAAGGTAAAGGCGTGTCGGTAACGGCCGTGCATCCGCCCGCAGTCAAGACGAGCTTTGCCGATGCGAACAAAGCTGATTTGCATTCGACCCTGGTTATGAAATTCCCCGCTGTGAGCGCGGCGTATGTTGCACGCACCGCACTAAAAGCGGCCCTTAGAGGACGGCGCTCGATCATGGTTGGCCCGATTGCAGCCGTCATCATGGCAACCGCACCGATCATGCCGCGCGGCCTCGATCTCGCCTTCATGGGACTGCTATTTCGAGGAAAGCGCACCTGACCCGCATGGATTAAGTGGCCGTTATGAATTACTTCTCCGTACAGCAATCGGGGATTGTGCGTACATGCCCGGTTTCCGCCACAGTGAGCGTCCATCGTTAGAGTTAACGGTGAGCGTGGTCAGGTCGAGATACTTGTCGGATTTGAAATCGTTTCGCACCTCGACTCGTTCTCGGCAGACCGGGCGCCCATCGGCATAGCAATACGGTGCGATTCATTACCTTGCGTACTATGAAGACCACTGAAGGCAGTTGCCAAATAAAATTTACTTTCCAACGCATTGGCAGTGGCGAATGAACGGAGTGGTTAACATAAAAATCATAAGGGAGAT
Organism: Betaproteobacteria bacterium; assembly: GCA_043783305.1. GTDB lineage: Bacteria > Pseudomonadota > Gammaproteobacteria > Burkholderiales > Thiobacteraceae > RBG-16-58-11. The sequence goes on along the minus strand of JAYVZN010000004.1, from coordinate 29,614 downwards.
GGAATATGCATATCTCGATTAGACAGTTGTTTACGCTGGACACTGTTGTAAAGAAAGGAAGCTTTAAAGCGGCTGCAGAAACACTGCATCGATCACACCCTAGTATTATGGCAACCGTAAAAAAACTGGAAGAGCAGTTGGGCTTCGATGTTTTTGATCGGAATGGATACCGTGTAGTCCTCACGCACCGCGGTAGTGAATTTTATAGAGCCACATTTCACCTTTTAGAAAATTATTCTCAACTTTGCAACAAAGTTGAAACACTGCAACGCGGGAACGGGCAGCACATCAATATTGCCGTTGGTGACATCACACCCCCTGCACTCGTAATAAAGGAACTACAATATTTCAGTGAAATTTCTCCTGAAACCCAACTCAATTTATTCTCTGGAAACCTAATGGGCCCTCAGGAACTTCTGCTGGACAATAAAGTGGATATTATTTTTCATTCTGTGGACCAGTTTGACGCGAGAATTGAAGTCGTGCCCTTGGGCAAGGTTACTATTGTTCCAGTGGTTGCACCTGGTTACATTCGTAGTCCTGTAAATGAGCAAACATCCTATACTGCATTGAAGTCATACACACAGTGCATAATACGATGCACCGCCATGCATAACCCATCGAAGGATTATTTTATTGTTGATGACTCCAAACGGCTGACTGTAGGCGATCAGTTAACCAAAAAACAGATTATTATGTCCGGCCTAGCCTGGGGCTACTTGCCTGACTATCTTATAAAAGATGAATTGGATCAGGGACTCTTGAAGTCGATTGCTGGTAAGAATATTAAGGAAGGTACGCTGACTATTGTGGCGGCACGCATGATCAACTGTGTCCATCGGGATACAGCGCAACTATTTTGGGAGTTCTTGAAAAAAATAAGAGGCCATAAAATTTCCCGTGTGCCAGCTTACGAAAACTAACATTACATTAATAAATAAATAAAGCCTCAGCATTAAAAGTCAAATTTAAGTTTGAATTGCAAAGACATCTAAATTGTGAATTGATCAAGACTGCCTACAACGCTGATTTCGTTCACATGCCACTGGTTGCACGCGCGCCCAATTATTATTCAACTTAACCGCAGTTGCGCAAACGATTTGAACCGCAACCCAATAAACAGGAAAAAGTTGCTTCGTAAACTACACTAACTACGCTCACCGTTTAGTCCAATCAAGACGTTTGGAGGAAACAAAAGCGTTACTCTTGGATGAATCACATCGACCCCGTTGCAATTGCAATGTGCGGTACCCAGATTTTTGACCATTTAAACTCGCCGTTGTGACGAAAGAGTTTAAAGGCGTTTTTTCCGAGTAGCCGCACATATCAAACAATTACGTATTTAAAATATAGCCGAGTTTTACTCTGATCTTTCTGAGCGTTTAGCAAGGTTAACGGCCACAATTCCAACCGGAAACGCATCTGAAATATTAATTTTACGAGTACTATTAGCAATTAATTTTCCTTCTGCACCAATTTTAAAGCTAATGATGGTCGGCACATCGCGCGTCAATACATATAAAAAAGCGTCGTCAACAGACATTGCCATATCGACCGGGGAGATGGGAGATGCATTCGGAACACCGTTGCGTGGAAGAGGTGTTGTTTCATCCAACGTTAATCGACCATCCGTATGAATGCGGTAGGAACTAACCGAATCGTTGTCCGTATTGGTAGCAAATAACCATTGACCGTCACGTGTTACGTTAACCCAGCAGGTTGACATTTGTCCGCTTGATACCTGCTTATCGATCGGTGCTATTTGTCCGCTACTGGAGAAAAGGTAAGAAGATACACTGCCAATTCCTGGTATGGCCTCTACATTACTTATAAATAATTGCGTAGGGTTGTTAGGGTTAAAGGAAAAACCAAGCGGTAGCTTACCAATACTATCGAATGGTGATCCAGGCGCCGGTACTAATAATGGTTGTCCCGGACTTGCCTCGCTCATCACCTTATAAACGTTGATTTTGCTGGAAGCTGTTTCGGTACCAATCAGGAACCGGCCATCTGGAGAGAAACGTAAAGCAAAAGGTGCGGATGGTGGCGTTTCAGATAACTTAATCGTTGCGTCTTCGATAGGTGTCAATTGGCCGGTTTTGCTAACGCGGAATCCTCGATAGTCACAACCGGAGCAATCTGCAAATAAGCCCAGTCCAGTATGAGAAACAAAAAGCAAATTATCGTGTAATGTGAGGCTCGTTGGCACAGTACCACCCGTTGGAAAAGGGCTACCACGTACTGCGGTTAAGGTGCCGTTCAACTCAATACGAAATACAGCAATGTCGTTACTGCCGCGATTGGGTGCGAATAAAAACCGATGATTTTTACTTACGACGATACCACTGTCACTGCTGATTAAAAGCGATGTACCTTGGCCCAATCCACCCGTTGAAAACGGAGAACCGGGTAATGGCGATAAAGCACCATCTGACTCAATGTGATATCCGACTACCGAGTTCCCACTGGAAGAATTGCTTACAGTGTACAAAAATTGCCTATTTGTTACCGAGCTATTATCATCATCACCAAAGGCGGATAAAGCATAGGTCGTTGTAGCAAAGCAAAATAAAAAAAGCCGCAGGAATTTTTCCACTTAGAACCTCCAAAATTTACTTCGTTAAAAAAAATTAATTTCCAATACCGGGAAATATCTACAGGTAATATTATTCACGGGGATCGATGCGAACAAGGTAATTAAATTGACAGACAATGTATGAAAAACATTCGACTTTGTGTGCGTTTTTTCTTTCACTAAGGGCAAGCCTCACTTAACCGATTTAAAAAGCTATGAAGATCAAGAAGGCGCGGGGGTGCAGTGGCTACCTATAGCATGCCCAAACAAATTTTTCTTCGGTGGTCGGCATCGATGAAATAAAGAAAATTTAATGTAAATTATTTTGTAATCTATTTATTTAACATCAAACAGCCCTTATAAAAAGCTCGCACTTATTTTTTACACTGAATGTACCTTTTATTGTATTGATTGTTGCAAACCTACGCCGGACAATACGGTGTCCAAAAGTGTATGCCTTGCGAGGAGACAATCCAGTTGAAAGCCATCGCAAGGAAAGCGTACGGAACTGTGGATGAAATTGAGATTTAACTCGACTCTATTCAGACTCACTCAAGAGAGTTAAAAATGTATTACGCGTGATAACTGATAACAACGAACAACAGCATAAGTTGACTGTTTTACCCTATTGAAGCTTTAATTTATCCCTTTAATTAATTCATAAACAAAGGATTGAAAATGTTAAATATTAAGAAACTTGTTTTGGCATCCGCGCTGATGTTGGGGGTTAGCCTCACCGCCGCGGCCCATGACAATATATTTGTCATGGGTAACGCCAAAGGCCCTAACGTCGTCACCATGCTTAAGCAGAAACGCGACGGTAGTGTAGAAGTCAAAGGTGTGTTTCCCACCGGCGGTCAGGGTGCCGGTGTTGGCACGACGGTTCCGTTCGATCCGCTCGGCTCGCAAAATTCGGTGATCTTAAACCGGAGTGGCCGTTGGTTGTTCAATGTCAACGCCGGTTCGGATAGTATTTCGGTGTTTAAAGTCCGCGAAAATTCACTGGAACTGGTCGATGTCGTGGATACCCATGGCCGTTATCCGACCAGCGTCGCTGAATATCGTGGCTTAGTGTACGTTCTTAACGCAATCGGCGATGCCAGCATTAGTGGCTATACTCAAGATGAAGACGGTAAGCTGACCTTTATCTCGAATGTCAATTTAAAAGCGGGCACGCCCGATGACCGTGGTCAACCATTTTTACTGAATTCGGTATCACAAATTAGTTTCTCACCAGACGGCGAGTGGTTAGTAATGACCAAAAAAAATGGCGAGACCACCCCAGGTAGTGTTACCCGTTTTCGGGTTGGCGATGACGGCAAACTCGGCGCAGCCCAAACCGATATCGGCGCTGGCGCAGGCCAATTTGGCTTTCTATTCGACCGCCACAACAACTTGATAGTAAGCGAAGCCTTGAGTGGGACGATTAGCTCGTATCGCTTCAATAGCGAGACGGGTGCCATTACTAGCTACGCTCGTACGCCGGCTCGTTTTTCGTTTTGCTGGTTAGACTTTAACGGCAAATACTTATACGGCTCTAACCCGTTTGACGATTCGATCAGCGGTTTTCGGGTCGGTTCCGATGGATCGCTCACCCCATTAACGTCAAGCTCGGTCGTAGCACAATTACAGCCTAACCAGGTACCAACCGACGTTAGATTTTCACGCAATGGCCGTTATTTTTACGGGATTTCGTCGGCTACCGGTACCTTATTAGCCTATAAGGTCGATGCCGCCACTGGCTTGCTGACTAAATTAAGCGAAACCAGTTTGTACGCGCCGTTTTCGGGTATGCAAGGCATAACCGCAGAGTAAGTTACACAGTCAAAGTTTAAATGCCGGAACGCTCACACGTTCCGGCATTTTTTTTAAATTCTTCCTGTCAATATTAGAGTTCAGTCAAAACTCACCCGATTACTAACCACCCCACCCATTTGAGGGTAAGCTGGAAATAGTAGAGTCCAACGTTTCAGTAAAATAACAAAATGGAAAGAATAACCAACGGAATATACGCACCTGAATTTCGGGTACAAGCCGTCCGATTGCATGCAGTTGACGAATTAACAATGCCTGAACCATTGGCCCATTAAAACAATGGGTACGAGCCACTCGCCGCCTCGGGGTACACGCACCAATAGAAGCTTCCGGGAAACAATTAAAAACAAATTAATGCCTCATCGTTATCGCGCCAGAGCGCTAGCCGTACAAAAGATTAGCAGCCTATTGCGACATTCTATAACCGACGGAAAAACAGACCCTACTCGGCGGTCTATTACCCGCTGCTTGCACTAAGCTATACTATGAAAATAGCTCGCGGCTTAACCCGCTGAACCCTATGTTTGATAATCGACTTTACGTTTACACACAACTATTTGCTCCCCCTAAATAGCTAAAGGATTCTAAATGACATCCGCCATATATGCATCACTTTCGGCCTTTCTAATTTGCTGGTTGTCCTTAAACGTTATAAAAAAGCGCCGGGAGAATAGCGTCAGTATCGGAGACGGGGGAAATGAAGAATTAAAAACAGCCATAGCTGCGCAGTCCAATGCGATTGAATATGTCCCCATAACGTTGTTGCTCTTATTTGCACTTGAATACAATGCAGCCAATATTTGGATCATTCATTTGTTTGGAGTTGCGCTCATTACCAGCCGTGTAATACATGCACGCAATCTCTTATCGAACAATCTTAGCGGTCGAGTGCTGGGAATGCAGATAACGATTTACACCATTATCGGATTGGCCGTATTGAATATTGTGTATTTACCGTATTCCCACTTATTTAAGCTCTGACCAGCGTATGCACGGCGATCAGAAAAAAAATGTAGCGTGGATTTAAGGTTGAAGCATACCTCTACCGGCAGATTTTGTGTTTTACACAAACCCTTGGATACCCATGAATTTTACGTGCTATTCAGGAGTGGTTTTAGTTAAACCTTGTTTTTTGAGGCTAACCAGCCACATCCCATAACCGGATAAGGCATATACGACAAAGAACAAAAACAGCACCAACGGCGGTTTGTAGGTGAGCAAAGCAAAACCCAGAATAATTAGCAACAAGGCGACAAAAGGGATGCTTTTGCGCGTGTTGATTTCTTTAAAGCTGTAATAGCGCAAATTGGAAACCATGCTGATCCCGGAAAAAACCGTAACGCCCCAAGCCAACCACATTACATCTTTGCCCGCAGTTCCGTAATCATCCAGTACCCAAACAAAACCAGCAACGACGGCCGCCGCCGACGGGCTAGGCAATCCCTGGAAATAACGTTTATCCGCCACATCGAGCTTGGTATTAAAGCGCGCCAAGCGCAAGGCGGCACCGACACAAAAAATAAAAGCACCGATCCAACCCAACTTACCCATGCCTTGTAAGGCCCAGACGTAAACCACCAAGGCCGGTGCAACGCCAAACGAAACCATGTCCGACAGACTATCGAACTCGGCACCAAACGAGCTTTGAGTATGAGTGAAACGTGCGACGCGACCATCGATTCCATCTAAAACCATCGCCACAAATATAGCTGCGGCCGCTTGGTCATAATGCCCGCCCATGGATTGCACAATGGCGTAAAAACCAGCAAATAGCGCCGACGTAGTAAACAAGTTCGGCAGTAAATAAATACTCTTCTTGCGAAGCGCCGGATCAATTAACGGTTTATGGGGTCGTTGCATGGCGAGGAATTAAAGCACATCAAATCACGCTTGACCAGGAGTGCTCAACCGGGCAAGTACGTCCTGCCCGGCATATACTTTGTCGCCGATCACTACCGCCGCTTGGCTGGCGGGAGGAAGATAGATATCTAAACGCGAACCAAAGCGGATAAAACCGTAGCGCTCACCGACATCAAGATGAGCATCCGTTTTGGTATAGCACAAGATACGACGCGCCACGAGACCGGCGACTTGCACCACGGTGATCGGCACACCTTGATCCGTTTGCATCATCACGGCATTGCGTTCATTTTCCAACGAAGCTTTCGATAATGCTGCATTCAGAAACCGTCCGGGATAATAGCGAATGTTCTGCACAGTACCACTAATCGGGCTGCGCTGCGAATGGGCATTGAACACATTCATGAATACACTGATCTTCAGTGCCGGTACGTTGCGATACGGGTCTGTGGTTTGCTCCACCACGACGATTCGCCCATCTGCCGGCGAAAGAAGATCATTGGTATTCGTGCTGTTCGGTGTGCGTGGTGGATCGCGAAAAAATTGCAGTATAAATACGCTCATTAGCCACAACGGAAATGCGGCCCATTGCCCCACGAAATAATGCACCGCAAGCGCGGCGGTAATCGATAAGGCCAAAAACGGCCAGCCCTCGCGGGCAATAATAGGATGGGGGTATTTAGACATGTACGTCGAGCTTCCGGCGTTAGCTCCGGGAAAGAAGATTCTCTCCCCCGAAACCCAACGCTTAGTGTTTTAGTTTTTCGTGCTATCGACGAGCTTGTTCTTGGAAATCCACGGCATCATGGAGCGCAGCTTGGCACCCACGGTTTCGATGGGGTGCTCTGCGTTTTGACGACGCCGTGCAGTCATTTGCGGATAATTTAACGCACCTTCGAGAATAAAATCACGCGCATATTTTCCGTTTTGAATATTCGCCAGGGCTTCGCGCATGGCTTTGCGCGATTCTTCGTTGATCACTTTAGGGCCGGTGACATATTCACCGAACTCGGCATTGTTGGAGATGGAGTAGTTCATGTTGGCGATACCGCCTTCGTACATGAGATCCACAATCAGCTTTAATTCATGCAGGCATTCGAAGTAAGCCATTTCCGGTGCATAGCCACCTTCCACCAGGGTCTCAAAACCCATCTTTACCAATTCCACCGCGCCGCCGCACAATACAGCTTGCTCGCCGAACAAATCAGTCTCGCACTCTTCGCGGAAGTTGGTTTCAATCACGCCGCCCTTGGTACCGCCATTGGCGCAAGAGTAAGAGAGCGCAATTTTCAGCGCCTTGCCGGAGGAGTCTTGGTGCACAGCAATCAGCGACGGCACGCCGCCGCCTTGCTTGTAGGTGGAGCGCACTAAGTGGCCCGGGCCTTTTGGTGCAATCATGATGACATCCAAATCGGCGCGCGGCGCTATCTGTCCGAAATGCACATTAAAGCCGTGGGCGAAAGCCAACACGCCGCCCTTCTTGATATGGGGTTCGATTTCTTGTTTATAGACAGCCGGCTGCATTTCGTCCGGCACTAGGAGCATAACGACATCGGCTTCTTTTACGGCGGCGGCAACTTCTTTGACTTGCAATCCAGCTTTTTTTGCTTTTTCCCACGAGCTACCACCTTTGCGCAGGCCAACTACGACCTTAACACCGGAATCTTGCAGATTCAGAGAGTGCGCATGGCCTTGAGAGCCGTAGCCGATAACGGCCACTTTTTTCTTTTTAATAACGGATAGGTCTGCATCTTTGTCGTAATAAACTTTCATAATTTTCCTTTTGGATACTGAATGGCGAAGACGAAATCGATTGACCCGCAGCCGGTGTCTTTATGGCTGACTAGGGCACTAAACTTTAAGCACACGCTCACCGCGTCCGATACCGCAAGCACCGGTACGAACCGTTTCCAAAATTACGGTTGGGTCAAGCGCTTCCAAAAAGGCATCCAGCTTCGCGCCACTACCGGTTAATTCGATGGTGTAAGTGCTATCGGCCACATCGATGATACGGCCGCGAAAAATATCCGACAGGCGTTTTAATTCTTCGCGCCACACACCCTTCGCTTGCACTTTCACCAGCATCAGTTCGCGCTCGATGTGCGGCCCTTCATTGAGATCCACCACCTTGACCACTTCAATCAGCTTATTGAGCTGCTTGACAATTTGCTCAATGACTTCTTCCGAGCCGCTTGTCACAATAGTCATGCGCGACAGGGAGGGATCTTCAGTCGGCGCAACGGTCAAGGATTCGATGTTGTAGCCGCGGGCCGAGAATAATCCGGAAACGCGCGAAAGCGCTCCAGCTTCGTTTTCTAATAGGACGGCAATATTATGTCGCATCGGTTTACAAATCTTCCGCCAAGATCATTTCCGATATACCCTTGCCGCTGGCCACCATCGGGAATACATTTTCCGCTTGGTCGGTAAGAAAATCCATGAACACGAGTCGGTCCTTAAGCTTAAAGGCCTCTTTCAGTGCGCCTTCCACATCGGAGGGTTTTTCGATACGCATACCAACGTGACCATAGGCTTCCGCCAATTTAACAAAATCCGGTAAGGCATCCATGTACGATTCGGAATAGCGATTACCGTGGAAAAATTGCTGCCACTGCCGCACCATGCCCATGTAACGATTATTCAGCGTGATGACTTTGATCGGCAAATGATATTGCTTACAGGTCGAGAGCTCCTGAATGCACATCTGAATGCTCGCCTCGCCCGTGACGCACGCCACATTCGCTTTGGGAAACGCCATTTTCACACCCATCGCCGAAGGCAGACCAAAGCCCATCGTGCCCAAGCCGCCGGAATTAATCCAACGCCGCGGTTTATCGAACTTGTAATATTGCGCTGCCCACATTTGATGTTGACCGACATCGGAGGTAACGTAAGCATCGCCCTTCGTCACTTCGTACAGTTTTTCGATCACGAATTGCGGCTTAATGATTTTGGAGGATCGATCATAGTTCAGGCAATTTTTCGAGCGCCACAATTCAATTTGGGTCCACCAAGCTTTCAACGCCGCTTGCTCGCCTTTATCCTTTGAGGCTTGCAGTTGCTTCATCATTTCTTCCAGCACACTGCCTACATCACCGACAATCGGCACGTCCACTTTTACCCGCTTGGAAATCGATGAGGGGTCGATGTCGATGTGAATGATCTGGCGTTTTTCCTGTTTGAAATGCTCGGTGTTGCCGATCACGCGATCATCAAAACGCGCGCCTACGGCAAGTAATACATCACAGTGTTGCATGGCCATATTGGCTTCATAGGTGCCGTGCATGCCGAGCATCCCTAAATGCAAGCGATCTGTTTCAGGATAGCCGCCCAGGCCCATCAAGGTACTGGTGCAGGGAATACCCAAGTGCTTGACCAGCTTGATCAAGGCGCTCGAGGCCTCGGATAAAATAACACCGCCGCCGCTGTAAACGAATGGACGCTTCGCCGCAAGCAGCAACTTCACGGCTTTCTTGATTTGCATCGGATGCCCTTTTGTCACAGGGCTATACGAACGCAAACTAATACTTTTGGGATAGTCGAATTTCGCCATGTGCATGGTTACATCTTTGGGAATATCCACCACCACCGGCCCGGGTCGTCCCGTCGCCGCAATGTGAAACGCCTTCTTGATAGTCGATGCAATATCTTTTACATCCTTGACCAAGAAATTGTGCTTCACACAGGGGCGCGTAATTCCCACCATATCCACTTCTTGAAAGGCATCCAGGCCGATCGCGGCCGTCGGTACCTGACCACTGATAATAACCATCGGGATCGAATCCATATACGCGGTTGCAATCCCGGTAACGGCATTAGTCGCGCCCGGCCCGCTGGTCACTAAAGCCACCCCAACACGACCAGTCGCACGCGCATAGCCGTCGGCTGCATGCACCGCAGCCTGCTCATGCCGAACCAGCACGTGCTTGACTTTATCCTGCTTAAAAATTTCGTCGTAAATGTAGAGCACCGCGCCGCCCGGATAGCCAAAGGCAAATTCCACACCTTCTTCCTGCAAACAACGTACGGTAATCTCCGCGCCGGATATTTCCATAAAAAAAAGCCCTGAGCCTTGAATTTCGCGAAAAGAACTTCAAACAGTAACGTTTGCGCCGTATTTGGTCAAGGGGAGAACGCCAAAAACATTTTATTTCCCCGTAAGTTACAAGGCATTTCCCAATCCCGAATGTCAACCTTAAAACAGTAAGTCCGCTGCAAATGCGCATACAATTTGTTACCATGTCGGAGCTTAAAATAATCGAAAGTCCCTTCTGGCCACCCAGCACGAATTGTCCGAATTTCTGAAAGGCGTAGAACGTCGTGCGTTTAAGCAGGCATACTTCTCCGTGCGCAACGAAGAATCCGCCCTCGACATCGTGCAGGATGCCATGCTCAAGCTGGCCGAGAAATATGCCGCTAAAGCGAGTGAAGAGTTGCCGATGCTCTTTCAACGCATTCTGCAAAACACGATTCGCGATTATTACCGGCGGCAAAAAGTACGCAATACCTGGACAACGCTACTCTCGGCACTCGTACCGGGTAACGCCGAAGAAGATTCCGATCCTTTGGAAACTCTCCAGGCAGCGGATGGGTCGAACAACAAGAATAATCCGCACGATCATTTAGATAGAATGCAACTTATTGTTTTAATTGAAAATGAAATTACTGCCTTACCAGCACGTCAACGCGAAGCCTTCCTGCTGCGTTATTGGGAGGAATTAGACGTGGCGCAAACAGCGAGGGTCATGGGATGCTCCGAGGGTAGTGTTAAAACCCATTGCTCGCGCGCGACCCACACCCTAGCGTCGGCCCTGAAAGCGAAAGGAATTGAATCATGAATGAACGTGAATTCGGCGGTAAAATCAAGCAAGACTTGAACTACGCTACAGGCCGCCTAACCGGCAAAGTGACTGAACGACTGAAACTGGCGCGAGAACAGGCGTTGGAAGTTTTTTCCGCGCAGGCCATCGGCGTGGATGCCTATGCCTTTGCCGGACATTCCTCGCCGACACAGCCACACCCTGTTTCCAGCCGCATTTGGCTACCGCTTTCGTTGATCACACTGGCTTTCTTGGGCGCATTATATTGGCAGCAGGAAGTGAATCACGAGGAGAATCTCGATGTCGCCCTACTCACGAGCGACTTGCCGCTTAACGTCTTTGTCGACCAAAACTTTCAAACATGGCTCGACCGCTCCTCACAGCATTAATACTAATTTGGCTGGTGTTAGCACCCACCAGCCGAGCGAGTGCAGCAACCGACAGCCATCCAATCGATCCCCCATCGGTAGCCGTCCGCCCTGCCACCACCCCGATCGTCCGCCCGGTCACCCCCCTGGTCACCCCAAAGCCAAGCAAACCCGAACCCAAAGCCCTTAGCTGGCAACAGCTCAATGCGCAACAAAAACAATTACTCGCGGCATTGGCACCACAATGGGATCGACAACCGGATCGATTACGCAATGGTTTGGTTAAGGTAGCCAACAAATACCCCAAAATGAAACCCGATGAACAAGAACGGGTGCGCCGCCGTATTTCGCGTTGGGCAAGTTTGACACCGGAACAGCGCGAAGCGGCACGCCACCGTTTCCAACAAATTAAAAAACAACCTCCGGAAAAACAAAAAGAAGTGAAAAAAAAATGGGAGCGGTATAGGGCCGAACAAAAACCGCCTAGCGCTATTGCACCTTCCGCGAACTCTGTTCCGCAAGCCCCGGCGGCTCAACCGGCGGCGGATTACGATACAGAATAAACGGCCCCGCTATTTCAACGACCGCGACTTGATCGCGAGTAAGACCACATCCTTCGACCTATGACCATCGCTCCAAAATCTCGCGGCACCGCCACCATTCCCAAAATTTATCCGAGCTTAATCCGTCGTCTGTTTAGTCTGCTATATGAAGTGTTGGTGTTGTTCGGTGTTTTATTCGTCGCGGTGTTGCTGTTTATGCTGGTTCGTGACCCTAATGCGGTGGGAGCAAAACATTTTTTTCAAGTCTATTTATTCGTCGTGCTGTTGGGGTACTTCACCGGGTTTTGGACCCACGGCGGTCAGACGGTAGCCATGCGCGCTTGGCGTTTTCGCGTAGAGCGTGTGGACGGTAATCCACTGCGCTTTCCGCAAGCTTGCTTACGCTTTCTATTGGGATGGTTGAGCTTGCTGAGCATTCTTTGGGCGTTGTTTGATCGTGACAAACAATTTCTGCATGACCGGCTGGCCGGTACACGGCTGGTTATGGTTTAGCGCTTCTCCAACCACCCGAGAAAAATAATAGCCGACACAAAAAATATCATGGAGGGTAAAGCGGCGCTCAGTAAGGGTACCCAGTCGTGCAATACGCCTAAGTTTGCAAACACGCGATTGAGCAGATGGAATGTTAAACCAAGCATGATGCCGCTGAACACTTTACTGCTCACGCCGCCCATGCGGGTATGCAAGAACGCAAAAGGCAGCGCCATCAACATCATGACTAAAGTCGCAAACGGGTAAATCAATTTATTCCAAAGTGCAATTTCGAAGCGTGAAGTTTTTTGCTTGTTCTCGCGTAAATGCTGTACATAAAAATACAAGTTCCAAGCCGACATTTGCTCCGGCACCACTAACAGGACACTCAGCATATCGGGATTCAATACAGAGTTCCAATAGGCCTGCGGTAAATGTGTTACCTGCGTGCTGGACGCTTCAAAACGCGTCTGCTCAACGTCGGTCAGCAACCAACTATCATCCTTTAAATACTTGCCTTCACGGGCGTAATTAATCGCGCGCAAACTGTTGTTTGGGTCGAATTCGTAAATTCGAATGCCGACTAACGCCGAATCCGGCAGCACTTCTTTGACGTTGACGAAGCTGGTGCCATCCTTCACCCATAAGCCGGAGCGAAACTCCTGCGCCACCACGCTGTTTAAAGCGCGAATGCGCAATTGACTTGCCAAGCGCTCGCTGGGCGGAACGATAAACTCGCCGACCACAAGATTCAACACCACAAACAGCAAACCGGCGCGCATCAAGGACAAGGCAATGCGCAGTACCGAAACGCCGGAGACACGCATCACGGTAATTTCAGAGTAATTTGAAAGTTGCACTAAGGCATACAAGCTGCCGATGAGCGCCGCAATCGGAAACAGCTCATAAACACGTCCGGGTATTTGCAAGCCCACGTACGCGAGAATATAAAGAATATGATAATTTCCTTTACCCAGACTTTCGAGTTGATGTACAAGATCCAGAAACGCAAAAACCACCAATAAGGCTGAAAAAACCAGGACAGTCCCGCTGTACACTTCATGCATGAAATATCGGTTTAGAACTTTCACGCGCGCTTCCAATGAAAAAATGGTTTCACCGTTTGTCGACGGTAGTAGAAAAACGTGATTGCCAGCAACATCACAAGGTGCACACTCCACACCCCCAGCCAGGGCGACAGCTTTCCATTAAGTACCGAGGCGTGCGCAACCGAGAGCAGATTATTGTAAATTGTGTAAATTAGTATCGCCGCAATTAAATGAAAAGAACGCCCGGAGCGTGGGTTAAAAAAACTGAGCGGTATTGCTAAAAGCACCAGTAATACCGCGCTCACCAGCAAGCTTAAGCGCCAATGCAACTCGGCTTCCTTATCCAAAGATTGATGGCGTAACAACTCCAGCGTGGACATGGCCTTGGTGCTGGTTGCGCCCAATTTGACTTCGTAGGGCTCAATGCGAATCGTATAACGCTGGAACTGCATAATACGGTAATCCGCCATACCGGCTGTGCCCTCATACCGACGACCATTATCCAAGGCTAAAAAACGATCTCCATTTTCCTGAATAAACTGTGCGCCTTGCTTGGCCACCATGATGCCCAGATGGCCATGCTGCTCGGAACGTACAAACACATTCTTGACAATGGCTTGGCTAGTGCCGAGACTTTCAACAAAATACACGCGCTCGTGCTGCTTGGATTCTTTAAACACCCCCGGTGCAATCGCCGAAATATCCTCACGACTTTCCAATTGCTGGCGAAATTCGCTACTTTTGCGCAAGGACCAGGGAGAGAGCGCTAAACTGATAACCGCAATGAAAATAAATACCGGAGCGCTCACCTGCATCACTGGTTGTACCCATGCGGTCAGTCCGACTCCCGCCGTTTGCCACACCACAACCTCATGATCCCGAGCCATGCGGGAAAAGGTTAATAAAACCGATAAAAAAAGTGTGACGGTCAGCAACACGGGTAAGGCGCTCACCATGCCAAAACCCAGGAACGCCAGTACCGCCTCCGGTGCCAAAACTCCCGCTGCCGCTTGATTCAGATAACGCACCCATTGGGTCACGGCAGCTATCGCAATGAGCGCGATAAACACGGCCGACAGGGTTACTATAATTTCTTGAATGAGTGCGCGGCGATAAATCATGGCGGGGATATAACTTTGACTTTTAGGACTAGAATCGAGAATAATCGAGAAACAGCCCTATAATCTAAGTTATTCATGTACAAATGAGGTTTGGGAAATGGAATTTAGCATAAAAAGCGGTAGCCCGGAAAAACAGCGATCTGCCTGTGTTGTCATTGGAGTGTTTGAAACACGCAAATTAACCCTGGCGGGGGAAATGGTTGATCGTGTTTCCAACGGTTATCTATCCGACATTCTGCGGCGCGGCGATATGGAAGGCAAAGGCGATAATACGCTGTTATTACACAACGTGCCCAACACGCTGTGTGATCGCGTTTTGTTGGTAGGTTTGGGTAAAGAGCGGGATTTTCGGGATAACGAATACCGCAGGGCCATCAAGGTTGCAATCAAGACCCTCAACGAAACCGGCTCGCTGGAAGCGGTAATTTACCTCACCGAACTCGGCGTAAAAAAACGCGATATTACTTGGCATGTCGAACAAGCGGTGATTGTTTCGATGGAGGCCGTCTACCGCTTCGATAAACTTAAGAGCAAACAAGAGGAAGTACGGCGCCCCTTACGCAAACTCACTTTGTGCGTGGAACGCCGCAATGAAATTACGGATGCGGAAAACGCTGTCATCAGTGGCCAAGCCATCGCACACGGTATGAATTTAGCCAAAGATCTAGGCAACTTACCCGGTAATATTTGCACCCCAACTTATCTCGCGGAACAAGCGCAGGGCTTGGGTAAAACTTACGGCATGTCCGTCGAAATTCTCAATGCGCCGGACATCGAGAAATTGGGCATGCATTCCTTTCTCTCCGTTTCCAAAGGAAGCCGTCAGCCGCCCAAATTCATCGTGCTTCATCACAAAGGCGGCCCTAAAAAAGCCCCGCCGGTGGTCTTGGTGGGCAAAGGAATCACCTTCGACGCGGGTGGCATCTCGCTCAAGCCGGCTGGTGAAATGGATGAAATGAAATACGATATGTGCGGAGCGGCGAGCGTGCTGGGTACCTTCAAAGCCATCGCACAGATGCAATTACCTTTAAACGTCATTGGTATTATTCCCGCGTGCGAAAACCTCCCCGATGGTGCCGCCAATAAACCCGGTGATGTGGTCACTTCGATGTCGGGTCAGACCATTGAGATTCTCAACACCGATGCCGAAGGCCGTTTAATTTTGTGCGACGCACTGACTTACGCTGAGCGCTTCGAACCACAAGCGGTCGTGGATATTGCAACACTGACGGGTGCCTGCGTGATTGCGCTGGGGCACCACGCATCGGGACTTTTCAGCAACAACGATGCGCTGGCGCGTGAGATTATGCACGCTGCCGACGCGGCTTACGACCGCGCTTGGCATATGCCCCTGTGGGCCGACTACCAAGAACAACTCAAGAGCAACTTTGCCGACATGGCGAATATCGGTGGGCGTGCGGGCGGTTCAATTACAGCCGCTTGCTTTTTGTCGCGCTTCACCAAAAAATACGACTGGGCTCACCTCGACATCGCCGGTACGGCATGGAAATCCGGTGCCGAAAAAGGCGCCACAGGCCGCCCCGTCCCTCTGCTTACGCACTTCTTAATGAAGCGCGCCCAAGCTTAGCCGGCACCCGCATGACACGGATCGACTTCTACACCCAGGTGGACGACAAATTGCACTTTGCCGGCAAGCTCTGCGCGAAAGCACTGGTACAAAAGCTGAAGGTCAATGTCTACGTGCCGGATAGCGCTTTAGCGACACGCTTTGAGCGTCTACTTTGGGCCGACAATGCGACGAGTTTCATGCCACATTGTCGGGCCGAAGATTCCCTCGCCCTGCAAACACCCATCTTGATTCACACACAGGAAGGTGCGTTATTGCACGATACACTCCTCATCAACCTGGATCGTGTTTGGCCATCTTTTTTTAGCCGCTTTCAACGCGTTATTGAAATCGTGAGCACGGATAGCGGCGATGCGTCATCCGCCCGCGACCGCTTCCGTTTTTACCGTGACCGCGGCTATGCCATACAATCCCACGATATGAGTGCGAAGCATGCCCGATCCACGTGAAGACGTGCTCAACAAAATGGATGCGTTGCTGAAAAAGCATCACGCGACCGAGCCGGATATTCCGGTGCTGACCGACATAGTCGAGCATCCGCGGATGAATTTAGACCTGATTCCAGTACTCACGGAGGAAGTCCATCTTACCGCGCCCGCTGATACACCACCGCCCGTAACGCCTGTGGACACTGCCCCGCGCCACCCCGCACAAACGCCGACAGCCCCCACCGAGTTGGATGAGTTTCACGCACTGCCACCCGCCGCACTGGACGCAAATTCAGTACTGCAGCGTCTTGAAGCCGTCGAAGCGGAAGTGCAAGCCGAAATCGACGCGCGCATCAGTCGCGCTCAATCCACCCCCAACCAACGATCTTCTATAGAAATTCCACCAGACGCACATTTCATTTCACTGACACCAGGGTCACCCATAGCGCCCACCCCACCGGCTGAAACAATCGAACCGAAACAGGAACCGAAAGACAGCGCCAAACAAATTATTGCCATGATCGAAACCGATATTAGCCGCATCATCCAAAAACATCTGCACCAATCCTTGGATGAAGAACTAACCGGTATGCTCAGCAACGCCCTAGACAAAGCGCTCTCCAGTATGCTCGAGCAATTTGTGCTGCACATGGAAGAAGTAGTGCGTCATTCGATTGCCGATGAACTCAAAAAACAACTCGCGCCATTTAAGCGTCCGGCACCCCCACCCAAGTCTTAACGGCGTTTCCGGTATAATTGTCCGTTTTCTGTTCTAGTTCAACCTTCTTTATGGCACCCCCCGATGGAACCCACCAAAAGCGAACTCGCTAAAAGTTTCGAGCCGCACGAGATCGAAAACCGCTGGTACGCCCAGTGGGAAGCCAGTGGCTATTTCACCGCAGGCGAAGCCCCCGAGCGTAACGCTTATTGCATTATGTTGCCGCCGCCGAATGTAACCGGTACATTGCACATGGGGCACGCCTTCCAACACACCTTGCAAGATGCCTTAATACGTTATCACCGCATGCAAGGAGACAACACGCTGTGGCAACCCGGCACCGACCACGCCGGTATCGCCACGCAAATTGTGGTCGAGCGCCAATTAGAACGCCTCGGTCAAACCCGCCACGATCTAGGCCGCACCGATTTTGTGAAGCGCGTATGGCAATGGAAAGAGGAATCCGGTTCTACCATCACGCGCCAAATGCGTCGCCTGGGTACCTCACCCGATTGGTCGCGCGAACGTTTTACCCTGGATGAAGGACTCTCCCAAGCGGTCACGGAAGTGTTTGTGCGCCTGCATCAAGATGGCCTAATTTATCGTGGTAAGCGTCTGGTAAATTGGGACCCCGTATTGGGCACCGCCGTCTCCGATCTGGAAGTCAATTCGGAAGAAGAAGATGGCTTCCTATGGCACATCCGCTACCCGCTCGAAAATGGCAGCGGTTACTTGGTAGTGGCCACCACGCGCCCTGAAACCATGCTGGGCGACGTTGCGGTTGCAGTGCATCCGGATGATCCGCGCTATCAACATCTAATCGGCCAACAAGTGCGCCTACCCTTGGCCGAACGTACCATCCCCATCATCGCCGACGCTTATGTCGATCCCGCTTTTGGTACCGGGTGCGTCAAAATCACTCCCGCGCACGATTTCAACGACTGGCAAGTGGGGCAACGGCACCAGCTCTTGCCCATCTGCATTTTTACACTCGATGCCAAGATCAACGACTTTGCGCCCAGCGCGTATCAGGGACTAGACCGTTACGATGCGCGCGCCCGCATCATCGAAGACCTGCAAGCCCGCAATCTACTGGAAGATACAAAAAAACATAAACTCACAGTACCGCGCGGCGAGCGCACCCGTGCCGTGATCGAGCCCATGCTCACCGACCAATGGTTCGTACACATGGAAGGGCTGGCGAAGCGTGGCCTAGAAGTCGTTGAAAATGGCACGTTGAAATTCGTGCCCGAGAACTGGACTTCCACCTACAAACAGTGGTTGGAAAATATTCAAGACTGGTGCATCTCGCGTCAATTGTGGTGGGGTCACCGCATTCCGGCTTGGTACGATGAAGAGGGTTGCATCTATGTCGCACGCACCTTGGCCGAGGCACAGCTACAGGCCGGCGGTAAAACCCTGACGCAAGACGAAGATGTCCTCGACACTTGGTTCTCTTCGGCACTGTGGCCCTTCTCCACCCTCGGTTGGCCTAACCAGACACCCGAACTCCAACGTTATCTACCCAGCAATGTCTTGGTTACCGGTTTCGACATCATCTTCTTCTGGGTCGCACGCATGGTAATGATGTCGCTGTATCTCACCGACAAAATCCCCTTCCATGAAGTCTATGTGACCGGTTTAGTGCGCGATTCACACGGTCAAAAAATGAGTAAATCCAAAGGCAACATCTTGGATCCGCTCGATCTGATCGACGGTATCGAACTCGATCAACTGGTCAACAAACGCACCAGTAATTTGATGAATCCCAAACAAGCACAGTCCATCGAAAAAGCCACGCGCAAAGAATTTCCAAGCGGTATTCCTGCCTTCGGGACGGATGCGCTGCGTTTCACCTTTGCCAGCCTGGCTACGCATGGCCGCGATATTAAATTCGACTTGCAACGCTGCGACGGCTACCGTAACTTCTGCAACAAACTATGGAATGCTACGCGCTTTGTCCTGATGAATTGCGAAGCGCACGATGTTGGCTTAGACAGCCATCAGCCGCTGCAATTTTCCGACATGGATCGGTGGATCATCAGCCGTTTACAACTAGCGAAAAAAGAAGTGGCCGATGCATTTGCGCAATACCGTTTTGATCTCGCCGCACACGCTATTTATCAATTTGTCTGGGACGAGTATTGCGACTGGTATTTAGAACTCGCCAAAGTTCAACTACAAACGGCCGATCCGCTTGTATGCCGCACCACGCGCCGCACGCTCGTGCGTGTACTCGAAGCCACTTTGCGCTTAGCCCATCCATTGATTCCCTTCATTACCGAAGAGTTGTGGCAAAAAGTGGCGCCGCTGGCGGGAAAATCGGGGAGCAGCATTATGCTGGCCCCCTACCCGAGCGCCAAGCTTGATAAAATTGATCAGGTTGCTCTGGAAAAAGCAGCCCTTCTAAAAGAATTAGTGAATGCCTGCCGCACCTTGCGCGGTGAAATGAATATTTCACCAGCACTGAAAGTACCTTTAGTGGCGTTAGGCGATGCAGCAACACTCACCCATTTTCAACCCTACCTGTTAGCGTTGGCGAAATTGTCGGCCATGCATATCGCAATCGATGCCCTGCCGCAAACTCAAGCA
Source organism: Betaproteobacteria bacterium (assembly GCA_043783305.1). Lineage (GTDB taxonomy): Bacteria > Pseudomonadota > Gammaproteobacteria > Burkholderiales > Thiobacteraceae > RBG-16-58-11. Next base: position 9,646 of record JAYVZN010000004.1, on the reverse strand, counting down.
CCCGTACAGATTGTAGGCCGTTATCACCTAATGTTAAAAATCGAAATCGATGTCGTGGCCGAGCGTGCCCGAATCGATAAAGAAATTACACGAATACAAGGCGAAATTGTTAAAGCCGAATCAAAATTAACTAATGCGAGTTTTGTGGATAAAGCGCCGGCCATCGTGGTTTCGCAAGAAAGAGAACGCTTAATCGGCTTTAAATCCATATTGGAAAAATTATTGGTGCAACGCACCAATTTGAACTAATTTGGTAAATACTTATACGTTTGTACTCAAATCTCTTTATGATGAGGGTGAAGCCAATCAAGTAGTTATGAATCCTTGTTAAAGTTAGAATTAAATTATTTTTTAATGTAAAGTAAGTCTCCATTCACGATTCACCGCCTAGCCGAAAAGATTAATTCAACTTCCTCATAATTGCGTCGAACTATAGAGATACCGAGGTGCTGGCAAAGACGTTGACAAGCCCCGCAGAAAAACTGAAAATTTATTCAACCCCGCGTTCCCGAGAGGATGATCATGCCGCACCAAATGATTCTGTTAAAAGATCAAGAAATTACAATGTTACGCAAAGAGATGGAAATTTTGATGGGTGAGCGGCAAATGTTATTACGCATTGCGGGAACCGCTGCTACGCTAATTGCTGAATTAGACGAAAAAACGCTGCCCCCAGCCACGTATGAAGCGGCTGAATTTTTAGGTGAATTTTTAAACGAGCTGCCGGACGAATCCATGAGCGATGCCTTGGAAGCCGTGCATGCTCACGTTGTTCCGGACACCACGGCGGCGGCCTAATTTTCTTTTTGTGTTGCCCCGGTGTCAGTCGGTGCTTCCGTCGATATTTCGGGCGCTACCACGGGTAGCGCAGATCGAGATCCTGGTGCTTTAAGAACCGGTTCTTGTAAATCACCCGCGAATACAAAGGATGAACGAAATCTGGCGGATGGGGTATGTAACTCCGCCAACAAGTTTCCGGATAAGCTTTTATTTGGGTTAACTTCCAAGCGCCCAGTTGCACTCACAACCCCACCTTGCAATTTAATCTGTCGATAAATATACCGTCCCTTGGATAATTGGAAATACCCGGACAAATCGTTAAAATGCGTTTTCCCTGCGGCCTGTCCGCCACGGCTCGGCGCTTGAATCGCCCGAACTAAATCGATTCCGGTATAGTCACCATTCTTTACCCGAAACGTTGCTTGAGCTTGCGGGGATTCAAATAACGCTTCTAACATCTGCGCTTGACCTGCTAAGCGCACTTTCGCCTCTAAGGTGCCCGTCAATTTGGGCCCTCGCGTAAACCGTGCAAGACTCGGCGCCATTGCAATCTGTTGTAAGTTAAGCTCCGCCTTAAATGTCCAGCCTTTGACCCAACTTACTTGCGCGGTACCAGTTATATAACCATCAAAAAGTTGCGCTTCGATATGGCTCATGGAGAGCGTTCCAGCCTGCGCCACAGCGGTGAGTTTAAGTGTTTCTAAAGGTAACCGGGGTTCAAACGGCAATACCGATTGATTGGCTTTCAAATCAATGCGCAGCGCATCGCCCTGCGGGACTAAATTCATATCAATACGCTGATCCGTACTAACAATTTTCGCTTGTATAAACCGTCCCTGACGGGCATGGATGTCGGCATTAAAAGCGAACACGTCCAATAAAGGGTGACTAAATTTTCCATTTTTTATCAATAACTGTTCAAATTGAAGGGGCACCACACGCGCTTGATTCCGACTCCACAGCGGAAATGCTCCCAAACTGTCAGCAGACATACTCACGGAGTCCAGTTCGACCCGGCGTATCCGTTTTACCGCAGAGAACCAAGTTGAAATAACCGGAAATAAACTAACTTTTTCAATCCGCGCCCCCACCTTATCACCGACCAACACCCCATCCAGTTCCAGGTGTGGCGCGGGATAAACTGAAAAATGTAGCGTTTGAATCGTAACGCGTTGCCCCAACGAGTCAGATAACTGTTGTTCAAGCTTTGGAATATAAAAATTGAAAGGCAAGAGATGAACCAACGCAATGGCCAACAACAAGACCATCGCAACGCCTATGGCAATGGATTTATTCCAGGCCTTGTTATAGCGCAATGGTTTGCGTTTATGCTGCGCAAAGATCGGCAAAGTTGCAGCTTTTGCGGCGGCGAGTGCTCGCACTTGCGCTTCATTTCGTAGACGTGTCTCTTCATTTTTCTCACGCGCTAATGCATCCTGCTCGCGGCGCAAAGCCTCTTCCATTTCGGCGTGTGCCTTTGCATCCGCATTTTTACGCGCGCGGATTTGTTCTTGTTCGCGCGCCAATGCAGCGGATTTTATTTGCGCACGCTCATCTGCCAATGTTTGCGCCGTTGCTTCCATCAACGCGCGCGCCTGGCGTTCCGCTTCTATTTCAAGCTCGGCCGCCGCACGTACGCGACGCGTCTCATCTTCCCGTTGCCGTTCTTCCATTTGCCGCTTAAGCGCAGCCGATTCCCGGCGCACGGCTTCCTCGGCCGCAGCCGCTAAAGCCATCGCCTCGGCTTCTGCCTGCGCTTTTTGTGCGACTTCTGCAAGCGCCCGCTGCTCCTCGGCCCGCTTGATTTTTTCCTCTTCCAACACCGCTTGCCGATGCACTTTTTCTGCAAGCGCCTCGGCATCCGTGCGCATTTTTTCAGCGGCCAAATATGCTTTTCGTTCCGCTTCTAATTTTACAGCCGCTTCCTCCGCTTGCGCTCGGCGCTGGGCGGCTTCAACCGCTTGCTGCCGCGCAGTTTCCTTGGCTTGCGCTAGAATCTCTGCCTCTGCTTTGGCTCGTGCTTCGGCCTCCGCTTGCGCCTTCTGTTCAGCGGCCAAGCGTGCTTTTCGTTCCGCTTCCAGTTTTGCGGCCGCTTCCTCGGCTTGCGCTCGGCGCTGCGCGGCTTCAACCGCTTGCGCTAGAATTTCCGCTTTGGCTCGTGCCTCGGCTTCAGCTTGCGCTTTTTGTTCGGCTTCCAGGCGCGCTTTTTGTTCCGCCTCTAATTTTGCGGCCACTTCCGCTTGGCGCTGGGTGGCTTCGGCTTCTTCGCGCGCGCGCGCCTCCAATCGCCGCTTTACACGCGTTTCTAATTCTGCGGCGATATCTGATTGATTTAATGCTTTAGGTGGTGTGGAATTTTTTTTCTGCGCAGGAATACTAGCGCGTTCAATCGCCAAAAAATGCGCATCCAGATCCGCGTTACGCTGGGCCTCTTCTTCCGCCAAAATTTTGGCTTCGAGCTTGCGTCGTTCCTGCACGGAGGATTCTTTCGCTAAGCGTTCTTTTTTTTGTTTCGTTTCACGTACTGTGCTTTCTTCTGCCCGTGTGGTCGCTTGCGTCGATTGTGTTGTCTCAATTCGACCCATTTCTGCGTAGATTTTGGTTTGCGTTTCCTGTCGTTCGTGCTCTATTTTTCGCGTTTTTACTGCGCGCGCATTGGCTTCAGCCTCTATCGCTTTAGCATGCGCCATTGCTTCGGCGCGCGCTTGAACTTTTGCTTTGCTTTGCTCTAAGTTGCTTTGGTTTGCATGTGGTAACTTTTTCCCCGGCACTGATGGTACTGGCTGCTCTGCATTTTGACGCTTCAGTGCTTCGGCCTCCGCCGTTATGTCAGCCGCGACTTCTTTCAACAAAATTTCACGCGCTAAGTCTTGTGCCAAGGCTTCGTCGTCCTCGGCGCGACGGACTTTGTTTTCAACGGCGATTTGCGCATCGAAAAATGCCTGGGTGTTGGCTTCCGAGACAATAATTGTCGATGAAAAACCAAGGTCGTCCGCATCCGAAACTTCGCTAATTAGGCGAATCAGTCCTGCATCCGCTAATTTATCGATGATGGCAGCTAGGCGATTTTCAGATAGACGGGTATTTTGGGCGAGTAGGTCGCCAAGGCTAGACTTGCCGTCAATGAGCACAAGCAAACGCGCGTGCTCTCGTCCGAACGCGCGCGTCTTCAGAGCTCCATCTAGAATTCCTCTAGAAGTCTTGGTGTAAATTCGGGATAGGTCCATCCTTCCCTTCCAAGCGGCTGGTTCCATACTCTATAAAAATTCTTGCTCCGTGAGTCCGCTACTGCTTTTAAATTTATTGTGCACTGCTGTTATTATCACCGTCAGGTGTCTGGTGCTGGCACCAGACACCTGACGGCTCTTTAAACAATATCGCTAAGAATGCCCCGCAGGTGAAGTGAATTTTTGTTAACCCTTAACCCAAAAGAGAGCATCCGTCGATTTTTGCCGCCCAACCTTTCAGCTAAATGCTCAGAGCCGCTTTCACTCGATCTAACCGAGCGCGCGCATCGTTCGCCACTTCCACGATGTTCTTATTCGCGACCAACTCGATCATAATATTTGGATCGAGAAAAAGCACCGTCACCTTGCCATCCACCTCTTCTCGTACGACCACGTTACACGGCAGGAGCAAACCCACGTCCGGCTCCAAGTCCAGTGCCTTATTAGCCAAGGCAGGATTACAGGCACCCAAAATACGATACGGGCGACGATCAATATCTAGCTTTGCTTTCATCGTCGCCTTGACATCGATGTCCGTTAAGATACCGAAGCCTTCTTGTTTCAATGCATCTATCACGTTAGCGACAGCTACATCAAAGCCAAGATCCAGTCTGGTGCTAAATCCATACATGTTATGTCCTTTCAATTTTCGAGGAGGTAAATTATACCCAAAAATATCTTACAGCCCTTCTATTGCGTGCCTATCTCGACTTAAAGAATGGGTAATAACCTGCCGTTAAAGGAAAATATCAACTGTATCGGCGCAGCACCAGACACCCTGAGAAAGTACTTTATGCTGAGTAAGTATTTCGGATTTTTAAATCCCCATCACAAAGCACCAGCGCAACACAACACGGAAACGCCGCATGCCGTGAGTACCGTCTTGAATCGCATCACCGTGATGGATACGCCGCCGTACGATCACCCGCTTACGGAAAGCATTGTTGAAACCGATTCCGAGCAGGCTGTGGTGACCCGGATACTCGACATTCCCACGCACGGTGAGCGTAGTCACGTTTCAAATTTATTGAGGCGCTTTCTCGGACGCCAACCCTTGCTTGATCGCACCGGCGAAATTGTCGGTTATGAAATGTGCATTAAAAAAACTGCACCGCCGCCGAGTGAAGGTGCCCAATTATTGCAGCAGATGCTGGATGAAATGCTGCTATCGTGTATGGAGGATTTGGATATTCAAAAACTCCGCGGCGGTAAACAAATTTTCCTGAGTATCTCACCCGCCTCGCTACACACCGCATTTTTGGATCGCATCGACGGCAACGGCGTTGTGCTCGTTTTTACTCCACCGGATGGATCACTCGATGCACTGGTTGAGCGCTGTAAAATCTTACACGAATACGGTTATCGATTTGCCTTAACGCATTTGCAATACCGCGTGGAATTGGACGAGCTACTACCGCTGGTCGATATTATTCGCATTGATCCCACCCCTTATGATTCGATGCAACTCGGTGAGCTTAGTGTGCAAATTAAAAGTCAAGGCGATTTCCGGTTGTTGGCAGACCATGTGGAATCCGAGGAACTTTATAGCGTTTGCCACAAACTGGGCTTTGATTTATTTCAGGGATATTTCTTTGCCAAACCCTTGCCCGTGCCGTCCAAGCAAGTGGACAGCCAGCGCCTGCACGTGATGCAACTACTGAATCAAACCATGAATCACGCCGAAATCGCGCAGATCGAGCTCGGTTTTAAGCGTGACCCCGTTCTATCTTACAAGTTATTGCGCTACATCAATTCGCCTGCGACGGGCCTGCTACAACCGGCAGGCTCCATTTCGCATGCCTTAGTTGTGCTGGGCTACGATCAGTTGTACCGCTGGCTCACGCTGCTGTTGTTCGCCAGCGGTGAAGTCAATCACCGCACACTAGCATTGATGAATAATGCCTTAGTCCGCGCCCGGCTCACCGAATTGCTCGGCAGCAAAAAATTGAAGGCGCAAGAAAAGGACGGCTTATTCATTACCGGCATTTTTTCCTTGCTGGATGTGCTGTTGAATATGCCGATGCAGACGGCGCTCGAAAGCATCAAGCTAACGCCGCCCGTCACCGAGGCTCTTTTGCAACGCGAAGGTAAATACGCACCTTATTTGGATCTTGCTATTGCCTGCGAGGAATCCGAAGATCAAGTGATCCTGATTTATGCCGCCACCAGCGGTATTTCCGCCGAAGAGATCAATGTGGCGCATGTGGAAGCGCTCATTTGGGCCGGCGAAATTGATCTGGGAAAAACCTAGCGCGGTGGCTTCAACGTCAGCACTTCCGCGCGTGTGGCGCTCGTCTCGCTTAGCGCCAGCATTCCATCGGGCTCGGTCATCGCCCGTAACGACCATAAAAACCCGCGATCTGCGTGAATCATATTCCACATCATATTGGATATACGGATACACGCTTGCAGCGGATTATCGCTACGCTCACGCTCCATGTCTATGCGCCATTGAAAACGGTGTAAACGCTGACGCAATTCTTCCGGTGCTGATTCAATCATCTGCGCAATCATTTCCAGTCGTTTTGCTTCAAACGCTTGCGGATCGCTTTGCGCCAATCGCGCTAAGCTGTCAAAATCGAGTTGTTCTTCTGTCATTTTATCGCTCAATATGTTTGTTATTTTTAACCGGCAAAAAAACACAATCACGCTTAAATTAAAATCGTACTAGGATTATGCCCGACTCGAATAATAAAAATCTACCGTGGAGTTCGCTACAGTCTGTTGTTGCGACCAGTGTATGATTCAGATCACACCCAATCTTGTTCTATCGGAGGACGAGCTGACGTTCCGCTTTGTGCGCGCTTCCGGCCCCGGAGGGCAAAATGTAAACAAAGTTTCCAGCGCCGTTGAATTACGCTTCAACCTCACCGATTCGCCTACGCTTCCCGATGCCATCAAACAACGTTTGATTAAATTAGCCGGAAAACGTGTTTCGGCGGAGGGTATCTTGCTCATCGACGCGCACCGTTTTCGTACACAAGGCATGAATCGAAAAGATGCCGTGGAACGCCTCATCGCCCTCATTCAAACCGCTGCGGTCACTCCCAAAACACGAACGCCAACACGTCCCAGCCGTTCATCGCGCGAATCACGTCTTGCCACAAAGCGCGAGTCCAGCCTAATAAAACAAACGCGTCGCCGCAAAATCGATTGGTCCGATTAACGCTTCTTAAAGCAGCGCGATTTCATTCCGAAATGGACTGCTCTCGTTTAATTCATTCACGTATTGGGCTACGCCACGTTGTTCCCGCTCTAAAAAATCGCCGACAGCACGCGCAAAGTTTGCATCCGCGATCCAATGCGCTGAACCGGTCGTGACCGGCAGCAATCCCCGCGCCAGTTTGTGTTCCCCCTGCGCACCGCCTTCAAACACCATCAATTTTCGTTCAATCGCAAATTCAATGGATTGGTAATAACAGGTTTCAAAATGTAGGCCGGATACAAAATCCGTAGCGCCCCAATAGCGCCCATACAAGCGCTCGCCATCGAAAAGATTAAGCGCAACCGCCATGCGCTCACCGTCTCGATAAGCGATAACCAACATCACGCTTTCGGCTAAATGTTGTCCAAGGCTAGTAAAAAACGCTAGGTTCATATAGGGCGGTGAATGATGTGTACGATAGGTATGGCAATAGCAGGCAAAGAAAAACTGCCAATCCTCCGCATTAATTTCAGCGCCCACACGATGCTGAAAACTCACGCCGGCATCGCGGACTTTACGCCGCTCTTGCTTAATTTTTTTGCGCTTGTCGTGACTCATTTCGCCTAAAAATTCGTCAAACGTCGCATAACTGGCATTTTGCCAATGAAACTGTGCGCCATAGCGTTGCATTAAGCCCTTGCTCGCCAGCAATGCGGCCTCCTCTGCGGTCGGAAACAAACAATGCCAAGACGACACTTTTAATTGTTGCGCCACCTGTAATGCCGCATCGATCAACCGCAGGCGATCTGCATCGGTATGCGCCAGCAAACGCCGCCCCGTAACCGGTGTAAAAGGCACCGCGCTCAGTAGCTTTGGGTAGTATCGTCCGCCGTAACGGGCATAAGCATCAGCCCAGGCAAAATCGAATACAAACTCCCCATAGGAATCAGCGCGCAGATATAACGGCAAGGCACCGACCAACTGACCTTCCCGCTTCATTAAGAGATGCTGCGGAGTCCAGCCGGTATCGCCGCCGACGCAGCCGGTTTGTTCCAGACCGTGTAAAAAAGCGTGGCGTACAAAAGGCTGCGGCCCGGCCAAAGCGTCCCATGCGGCAACATTGATGTCGCTCAAGGAGGTTACGATTTCGAATTGCTCTTCCGTCTTCACGCGTTTTGCCTCAGAATTTCACATTTACCCACTAAATACCGCCATGAACTTACACGAATATCAAGCCAAAGAATTATTGCGCGAGTATGGTATCACTACGCCGCGCGGTATCGTGGTTGAAAATACCCTGCATACTGAACACGCCACCCATGAATTGGGCGGCGATGCCTGGGTGGTCAAAGCACAAATTCATGCCGGTGGTCGCGGCAAGGCGGGCGGTGTTAAGTTGGTGAAGTCCGTTGATGAATTACGCCAAGTCGCCGATGCCCTGCTGGGTAAAGCGTTGGTAACCTATCAAAATGCTCCGCAGGGGCAACACGTATCGCGTGTCCTCATCGAAGAAACCTTGGATATCGCGCATGAGCTGTATTTAAGTCTATTGGTCGACCGCGACAGTGAACGCGTGGCCGTCGTGGCCTCCCGCGCCGGAGGCATGGATATCGAAGAAGTTGCGCATGTTTCCCCCGAGAAAATATTACGCGAAACTTGCGACCCGCTCCTAGGACTGCAAGATTTTCAGTGCCGCAATCTCGCCTTCGCACTCGGCTTGAGCGGCAAACAAATTTCCGAAATGACGCAACTCCTGCAGCACGCTTACCGTTTGTTTCTGCACTGCGACTTATCCCTGCTGGAAATCAATCCCCTCGTCGTTACACGAGAAGGACAGTTGGTCGCGCTCGATTGCAAAATCAGCATCGACGATAACGCACTCTACCGTCACGCTACTTTGTCCGAGCAGCGCGACGCTAGCCAGGAGGATGCGAAAGACGCCGCGGCCCATGCTGCCGGCCTCAATTATATCGCCCTAGCGGGTAATATCGGCTGCATGGTCAACGGCGCGGGGCTGGCGATGGCCACCATGGACCTCATTAAATTACACGGTGGTTTGCCCGCAAACTTTCTGGATGTCGGGGGCAGTGCTACCGCCGAAACCGTAACAAAAGCCTTCAAAATTATCTTGGCCGACGCCAACGTAAAAGTGGTACTGGTGAATATTTTTGGCGGCATCATGCGCTGCGACATCATCGCCGAAGGCATCATCAAAGCGGTGCAAGAAGTGGGCGTGCAATTGCCCGTCATTGTGCGCCTCGAAGGAACCAACGTTGAACTCGGGCGCAAAATGCTGACAGAATCGGGCTTAAAAATCGTATCGGCGGAGAGTTTAACCGATGCGGCAAAGCGAGCGGTGGCGGCGGCGTAATCGGATTATTTGCCAGAAAATTCCGGCGATTCGAAAAGAAATTATTCTTCGCAAACAGCGGCCCCAAAACCAGCGCACAAAACAAAAGGACTTGTATTTCTCCAAGCCCTTGTTTTATTGGCG
>JAYVZN010000003.1:0-44230 GCA_043783305.1 Betaproteobacteria bacterium | reverse complement strand
ATTTGAATTACCGCCCTTCGGGTATCCAGGTAGGCAAAATGCGCGTGCCCTTGGGCGTGGTCGGCATCATTTACGAAGCTCGCCCGAATGTGACGGCGGATGCGGCGGGCCTGTGCTTAAAATCCGGTAATGCTGCGATCTTGCGTGGCGGTTCTGAAGCCCTGCATTCCAATCAAGCGATTGCCGTTTGTGTGCGTGAAGGTTTGGCTGCGGCGGGATTACCCGAAACCGCGGTGCAAGTGATTGAAACCACGGATCGCGCCGCAGTGGGCGAGTTGATCACCATGAAAGAATTTGTCGACGTGATCGTGCCGCGCGGTGGCAAAGGCTTGATCGAGCGCTTGATGAACGATGCGCGCATTCCTGTAATCAAGCATTTGCATGGCGTGTGCCACGTGTATATCGACGATCACGCCGATTTGGATAAGGCCACACGCATTGCCGACAACGCTAAAACCAGCCGCTATGGCACCTGTAACACGATGGAAACTTTGTTGGTGGCGCAGAGTGTCGCAGCAAAAGTACTCCCCGCCCTCTCCAAAATCTATTTCGATAAAGGTGTGGAATTGCGCGGCTGCCCTGCCTCGCGCGCCATCGTCGCGCAAATGCAGACGGCGACGGAAGAAGACTGGCATACCGAATACTTGGCGCCGATTTTATCAGTGCGCGTGGTGGCGGACTTAGATCAAGCCATTGAACACATCAACACGTACGGTTCGCAACATACCGACGCTATCGTTACCGAGGACTACACGCGGGCACGGCGCTTTTTGCGCGAAGTGGATTCGAGCAGCGTCATGGTAAATGCCTCGACGCGCTTTGCCGATGGTTTCGAATATGGCTTGGGCGCGGAGATTGGCATTTCAACGGATAAAATTCACGCCCGCGGACCGGTCGGCTTGGAAGGCCTGACCTCGCAAAAATATGTGGTGCTGGGCGATGGACATGTGCGTGGCTAAGCCCTGGAGATTGTCCTGAGCGGTATCGGGATCTTTGGCGGCACCTTTGATCCTATTCATTTCGGCCACCTGCGCTTGGCGCAGGAAGCACTGACCGGGCTGCAATTACAACAAATCCGGTTTATTCCTGCGGGGCAACCGCCGCATCGTGCAGCGCCACAGGTATCTGCGATTGCACGATTAGACATGGTGCGCTTGGCATGTGCAGGTAACCCGGGGTTTGTGGTGGATGCGCGCGAAGTGGAGCGCGATGCGCCAAGCTATACCTTGCATACCTTGACCGAATTGCGCGCTGATTTTGGCCCCGATCAAGCCTTCTTTTTACTGTTAGGCGCAGACGCATTTCTCGGCTTGAGCTCCTGGCATCATTGGCAGGAACTGTTTCAATTAGCGCATATCGTGGTGGTGTACCGACCGGGTTTTCCGCAATCGGCTTGGGCCGAGAGCATGCCGTCGGATTTGCGCCAAGAATACGAGGCGCGCCGTACTGCGGACTTAAGCGCTTTGAATAATATGGAGTCGGGTCAGATATATGCCCTGCCCAGCACCGCGCTCGACATCACGGCGTCACGCATCCGTGCGGCAATACAGTGTGGCGTAAGCCCGCGCTATTTGTTGCCGGACACCGTGCTCAACTATATTTCAACTCATAAACTGTATAAAGAATGACGCCTGAAACCATGAAAAAAGCGGTGGTTGCCGCCCTTGAAGATATCAAGGCCAGCAACATTGTTGTGCTGAATGTTAAAAAATTGACCTCGATGACGGACTACATGATTATTGCTAGTGGCGAGTCTTCACGCCAGGTCAATGCCTTGGCGCGTAATGTCGTCGACAAACTAAAAGAGCGCGGCGCGGAGGTGGTTGGTATCGAAGGTCAAGGTGCAGGTGAATGGGTGCTGGTGGATCTCGGCCACATCATTGTCCACGTCATGCATCCGGCAGTGCGCGAGTATTACAACTTGGAAGAGTTGTGGGCGGCGCCGACACCGGCACCGCGCAAAAAAGTGGCCACTAAAAATGCCTAATTTATCGCATTGCGTTTAACGTGGAGTTTATCGTTACAGCGGTGGGCACACGCATGCCGAGCTGGGTGGACGAAGCTTTCGCCGAGTATCAAAAACGGATGCCGCGCGAAACACGTATTAAGCTGCTAGAAATCAAACCGGAGAAGCGCGATAGCGGAAAAACGGCGCAACAAGTAATGGCTAGTGAAGCGGGGCGAATTACCGCAGCGATGCCCAGGGGTGTTTTTTGCATTGTGCTGGATCAGCATGGCGAACAATTCACCAGCCAGGCACTCGCGCAAGAAATGCAGAAGTGGCTGGTCGCCGGGTGTAACGTCAGCTTGATTATCGGTGGTGCGGATGGCCTAGCACCGGAAGTTAAAGCACGCGCCGACTTGTGCTGGGCGCTTTCCGCGCTAACCTTGCCGCATGGTATGGTGCGTGTGATATTGGCGGAGCAGCTATATCGCGCGCACAGTATTTTACAAAATCACCCTTATCACCGGGAATAACACTGAAACAGTCATGGGCCTGAGCCTAGATTTATTCTAATAAAAGCGCAACCGAAAACGGCGGTGGCCAAATGCAGTTAAGGGTTAAAAAAATGTTAAGCTTCAACGCAATTAATGACGAAAGGGGGAAAAATTATGAATAAAACTATCGCGCTGGGGGGAAATGTAGTGAGCTTGGCGGGGGTATTGCTAACCGTAACGGCGGGCGTTGCGCGAGTTACCGGCCACTATCATTTAGCGGGGTTTGAGGTCATGACTTTATTCGTGGGCGGGATGGGTTTAATGTTGATCGGTAGCTTGGCGAAACTGCACACGCTAACGAATCAGCGCGGCGAGTAATATACGGGAGCTAACACAGCGATGGCGACCGCGGTACAAATCTACTTGGCCTCGCAATCGCCGCGCCGGCGTGAGCTATTACGACAAATCGGTGTGCGCTTTCGTGTATTGGCACCGGATGTAAACGAGATGCCAATGTTGCACGAAGCACCGGAGGCCTATGTTGCGCGTATCGCACGAATTAAAGCCGAAGTGACATGGGCGCGAATTTGTAAACAACGCATGAAACCTTACCCCGTGTTGGCGGCAGACACGTCTGTAATTTTGGGGCGACGTATTTTCGGTAAACCTGCAACAAATGCCGCCGCGCAAGAAATGCTGCAAGCGCTGTCCGGACGCACTCACCAAGTGTTGACCAGCGTTGTGATGGTGCAGGAGCGTCGTGTGCAATTGATGTCTTCGGTCAGCAAGGTTAAATTTCGCCGCCTATCGGATTTAGAAATTGCACGCTATATCGCGAGCGGCGAGCCGCGTGACAAAGCCGGTGGCTATGCTATTCAGGGCTTAGCGGCTGCTTTTATCGCGCGGCTTGAAGGTAGTTATTCCGGGGTGATGGGTTTACCCCTATTCGAGACAACGCGGTTACTGAAGACTTTTGGTATTCAAATGTTATGAGCGAACAAATATTGGTTAACATCACGCCGCAAGAAACGCGGGTGGCGATCATGCAGCAAGGGGTGGTACAAGAACTGCATATTGAGCGCGCCTCCAGTTATGGCTTGGTTGGCAACGTGTATCAGGGGCGAGTATGTCGTGTGTTGCCTGGCATGCAGTCGGCGTTTGTCGAAATCGGTTTAGAGCGCGCCGCCTTTTTACACGTCGCGGATATTTGGCAGCAAAAGCCGGATCCGAATAAACCGGTTATCGAAAAACCGATTGAAAAACTATTGTACGAAGGCCAAACCGTTTTAGTGCAGGTGATTAAAGATCCAATCAGCACCAAGGGTGCACGCCTTTCCACTCAAATTAGCATTGCAGGCCGTTTACTGGTCTATCTGCCGCAGGAAACCCATATCGGTATTTCGCAACGGATTGGAGACGAGCAGGAGCGTGAGTTGTTGCGGAGTAAATTACAACAATTGGTGCCCCCTGCCGTGAAGGGCGGTTTTATTGTGCGCACGAGCGCAGAGGCCGCCAGTGCACAGGAATTATTATCCGACGTTGAATACTTACAGCGCATCTGGAGTGGGGTCGTTGAGCAGGCTAAGACGGCCGCGCCCCAAACGTTACTGTATCAAGAATTAAATCTGGCGCTACGCGTTCTGCGCGACTTTGTGAATGACGATATCGACCGCATTATTATTGACTCGCGCGAAACTTATGGAAAATTACAGTCTTTTTCCGCCAACTATATGAGTGGTGTCGCCTCGCGATTAGAGCATTATCAAGGTGAACGGCCGTTGTTCGATTTGTATCAAGTTGAAGATGAGATTGAAAAAGCCCTGGCGCGCAAGGTTGAACTAAAATCCGGGGGCTATTTAATCGTTGATCAAACCGAGGCCTTGACGACGGTGGATGTGAATACCGGCGGCTTTGTCGGTGTGCGTAACTTCGACGATACGATTTTCAAAACCAATTTAGAGGCCGCACATGCCATCGCCCGGCAATTACGCCTGCGCAATTTAGGCGGTATTATTATTGTCGACTTTATCGATATGGATAATGCGGAACATAAGTCAGCCGTGTTAGACGAATTTAAAAAGGCGCTGACGCGTGACCGTACACGGATGACCATGAGCGGCTTTTCCGCACTTGGCTTGGTGGAGATGACACGCAAACGCACGCGCGAGAGTTTAGCGCATGTCCTGTGCCAACCGTGTCCGGTATGCCAAGGCCGCGGCGAACTAAAGACGCCACAAACGGTTTGTTATGAAATTTTACGTGAATTGTTGCGCGAGGCTCGCCAATATAATGCGCGCGAGTTTCGAATCCTGGCCTCACAACGGGTGATCGATTTATTCTTGGATGAGGAATCTCAAAGCTTGGCACAGCTTGCCGATTTTATCGGCAAGCCCATTTCTTTACTGGTCGAATCCGAATATAACCAAGAGCAGTTTGATATTGTTTTAATGTAATTTGAGTGAGGGCTTACGGTTTTGATTTTGATTTTAAAATGGGATCCATAATCAAGGACAGGCCGCGGTCTTGATCATCGGTCGGTAGAGCGGATTTTTTTGTGTTAGGGCCTAAGGTGGTCTTGGTGTCGCGCACGACGACGGAATTTTGGGGCTGGACCGCTATCACCTTTATCGGTACGGGCTTTAGCGCGATGTCGGATTGTTGCAGAAACCCTTCCCAAACCAAAAACACTACCGCACTGATAACGAATAAAATTAGCAGCCATTTAAAGGAGCGGGTGAATCGCCATTCATTGAGATCCAGATGATAATTCATGCGCCGTCTAAGCGCAGATAGCGCTGGCCGCCACAAGCGACGATAGAGGTTAGGGCGTCCACTTAAAACGATATTGATTGGATAGTTGCTTAGCTGGCGAATGCCCTCGAGTACCGCATTGGTGTATCCATGCGCACCTTCGCACAACAGTACGAAATGTCCGGAGGGAGCGTTTTTTTGTAAACGATTACCAATGGTAGTTGCAAGTTGCATGGAGTTTAAACCTTGCGGGCATAGATTTAATTGTCCTGCAAGTAAGGTAAATAATTCGACGATGTCTATGCTCGCCTTGATGCGCAATACGGTATCCGTGTCTGAGACGGCATGCGTTAATTCGGCTAGAAATCCGGACACGCGCCCGCTATCGCTCCCCGTAATTAAGACCATGACCGGGCACTCCGTATGCAGCATCGCTGCGATTTGCTCAGCAAGACCGACCGCGGCTTCTTCCGTTGAGCTGGTGGTGGGCAGCCAGGGAATTGTACTGGTGTTGTTCACAACTCTTCTACGGAAAAGAGGTGGCGATATTCTTTGATCGCATAGCGGTCGGTCATGCCGGCAATGTAATCGGCGATAGTCCGCGCTTGGTCTTGCCGGACTTTGTCTTGGTACTGTGGCGGCAACAATTTTGGATCTTCCATAAAGGCTTCGAACAGTGCCTTGATGATGCGCCGCGCTTTATTGCTCATGCGATTTACGCGATAGTGCTGATATAGGCGTGTGCGCAAAAATTGTTTTAGCTCTCGTTGTTCGGTGCGAATCGTGTCGGAAAATCCAACCAAGACCGGTGCCGCACGCACGGCATCGATATCACCGGGGTTAATCAGAGTGATATTTTGTTTGCTTTGAGCTACTAAATCAGTAATCAACGTATTAATCATACGGCGCACGGTTTCGTGAATCGCGCGCCGATCATCCAGTTGCGCGTAACGTTGTTTTACTTCCTGCAAGTGGCGTGCGAAGACGCTAAGTTGGGACAGTTGCTCCATTTCCAGTAAGCCGGAGCGTAAGCCGTCGTCGACATCATGGTTGTTGTAGGCGATTTCATCGGCCAGATTCGCGACTTGGGCTTCCAGCGAAGGCTGGCGCTTTTGTAGAAAACGCGCGCCGACATCGCCCAATAACTTGGCATTTGGCAAAGAGCAGTGTTTGAGAATGCCCTCGCGTGTTTCGAAAGTTAAATTAAGGCCATCGAATTCGGCGTAGCGTTCTTCCAAGCAGTCCACCACGCGGAGTGATTGTAGGTTGTGTTCGAAGCCGCCGTAGTCCTGCATGCATGCATTTAAAGCATCCTGCCCGGTGTGGCCAAACGGGGTGTGACCTAAGTCGTGAGCCAAGGCAATCGCCTCCACCAAATCCTCGTCCAGGCCGAGACTACGTGCGATCGAGCGGCCAATTTGCGCGACTTCCAAGGAATGTGTAAGTCGGGTGCGGAATAAATCTCCTTCGTGGTTTACGAAAACTTGCGTTTTATATTCTAAACGGCGAAATGCGGTGGAATGAATAATGCGGTCGCGGTCGCGTTGAAATTCACTGCGACCGGTCGGCGCGGTTTCGGCGTGGCGGCGTCCGCGCGAATGCTCGGAAACGGCAGCGTAAGCGGCGTGTTCAGCCACAGCAGGCATGAAGGGTGGCGAGTAGTGGTGCGGGCGGTACCTCGCTAATAACGGCGGCACCAATGGCTTTGAGTAAAACAAAGCGTAGTTTTCCGTCTTCGACTTTTTTATCCAAGCCCATTAAATCTAAGTATTTTTCATGATCAAGATGAGGGGCGGTATCCGGGAGGCGCGCTTTTATAATGAGCGCACGGATACGGGCAACGTCTTGCGGACTCAGCCAACCCATTTGTTGCGATAACGTCGCGGCCATAATCATGCCGGTACCCACAGCCTCGCCATGCAACCAAGCGCCGTAACCCATTCCGGCTTCAATGGCGTGACCAAACGTATGGCCAAGATTGAGTAGAGCACGTCGCCCGGCTTCGCGTTCGTCCGCCGCAACCACGTCGGCTTTGTCTCGGCAGGAGTGCAGGATGGCGTAAGTGAGTGTCGGTGGATCACGCGCCAACAGCCGCTCCATGTTTGCTTCTAGCCATTCAAAAAAGGGTAAGTCGCTAATCAGCCCATACTTAATAATCTCGGCTAAGCCAGCCGAAAGCTCGCGATCAGGCAAAGTATTTAGTGTCTCGGTGTCGGCCAGTACCAGTTGCGGTTGGTAAAATGCGCCGACCATATTTTTACCCAATGGGTGGTTGATACCGGTTTTACCCCCGACTGAGGAATCGACTTGCGCAAGCAATGTGGTCGGAATTTGAATGAAGGGTACACCTCGTAAATAAGTGGCGGCGGCAAAACCGGTAAGGTCGCCGATTACGCCACCGCCTAGTGCAATCAAAGTAGCTTTGCGCTCCATACGGTTTTGCAGCAGGATTTCATAAATTTGGTTCAGCGATGCGCTGTCCTTATACACCTCGCCATCGGGTAAAACGATGGGTACCATTTTGACATTAGCTTGTCGCAGTACGTTTTGAACGCGCGCGAGGTACAAGGGCCCCACCGTGGTATTGGTGACGATGGCCACTTGCTGGTTTTTTAAATACGGGAGGATCAGCTCGGGCTGATTCAACAGCCCGCTGCCGACGTGAATAGGATAAGCGCGGTCGCCTAAAGCTACAGTTAAGGTTTGCATGGATAAAGAGTATAACCGATGACTTTAAAAAACGCAGTTTCACGCACCCCAATTCCGATAACGGCCCCAAGCTAATTTTACAGAAATGGGGTTATGGCGATTAGATGTTCGCAGGCAGTAAATACCAGTCGCCGGAACGGTGGATGGTGGCGCATAAAAATTGGCCCTACGAACGACATCGTACGGATGTCATTTCTTGAGCCAGAAAAATTACAGGCAATGGCTAAACCTTAGGTCGATCTTGCATTAATCGACGCTCAACTTCGCGCGCAGCATACTGAACATTTTGCTGTCCGGACGTAATAATAATGTCCGCAATCGCGCGATACAGGGGGTCACGCTGTGTGAACAATTCAGCAAGTTTGGCCCTAGGGTCGCTGGTTTGCAGCAAAGGACGATTTTTATCGTGTTGGGTTCGTTGCCAAAGATCTTCAATTTTGGCATTCAAATAAACCACGGTTCCGTACTGTACTAGGGCGTTTCGATTTTCTTCGCGTAAAACGGCACCCCCGCCGGTCGCTAAAACGATGTCTTGGCGTTGCGTGAGCTCTTGAATTAAAGCCGTCTCGCGATCACGAAATCCGGCTTCCCCCTCTAACTCAAAAATCAGTGGAATTTTAACGCCGGTGCGCTGTTCAATTTCATGATCGGTATCAAGAAAGGTTTTTTTTAAGCGTTTGGCGAGCAGCTTACCAATGGTAGTTTTACCAGCACCCATCAGGCCCACTAAAAAAATATTGCCCATCTCGTGCATAAAATGGGCAATATTAGTGAAACCAGACTAAACCCGCGACAGGCAATTTAGCGCAGATTCAACGTGTCTTTAAGGATACGCGGAGTAATGAAAATGAGAAGCTCGGTTTTATCGTCGCGTTTATCCGTGTTTCTAAACAAGGCACCGAGCACGGGAATGTCGCCGAACAACGGAATCTTGGTAATAGTGGTGCGCTCATCCTGGGTATAAATCCCGCCGATGACGACCGTACCACCGTTCTCCACCAGGACTTGAGTGGTAATTTGCTTGGTATCAATAGCGGGACCGGCCTGGGTATCGGTACCACGGCTATCTTTATTAACTTTCAGATCCATAATAACGTTGTCGTCGGGTGTAATTTGCGGCTTAACTTTTAGGCTAAGGGAGGCTTTTTTGAATTGCACATTGGTGCCGGCTTGCGAGACCGTGGAGTAAGGAATTTCGGTGCCCTGCTCAATCGTAGCCTCCGTTTGATCCGAGGTCACCACGCGGGGATTTGAGATAATCTTGCCGCGCCCGTCAGCCTGTAAAGCAGAAAGTTCCAAGTTTAGAAACCGGCTCAATCCGGAGTTGAATAATACGAAAGACAGCGCACCAGAACGAAGGCCACCCAGCGCTCCGGCGGCTAGGTTCACATTGAGCGCCTGCTGGTTAAAGGTGGGAATAGTCGCTGCTTGCCCAGTGACAAAACCGGGTGCCTCGAGCTGACCACCGGTTGTGATACGAGTACTGCTACCACTACTGACCGGATACCCAACACGATCATTAATACCGAGTCGGGCACCTAAGGTTTTACTAAAACTATCAGTAGCCTCAACAATACGCGACTCAATTAAGACTTGCTTAACGGGAATGTCTACTTGGGCAATGAGCTTGCGAATCTCATCCATTTTGGAGGGCGTATCTTGAATAAATAAAGTATTGGTGCGGGCATCGATTACGGCGCTGCCGCGCTTGGAGAGGATGCGCTGCTTATCGTCGTTCAGGATTTTGACAAAATTATCGGCGCGTTGAAAGCGCAGCCTGAAGGTCTCTGTACCCAGAGGCTCTAAATCTAGAATTTGCTGCTTTGATTCTAGTTCCAATTTTTCTTTGGTGGCGAGCTCGTCCGTGGGCGCGATCCAAACCACGGTGCCATTTTTACGCTGACTCAGCCCCTTAGTTTGCAGGATGATGTCAAGGGCCTGATCCCAAGGCACATCTTTTAAGCGCAAGGTTAAGTTGCCGGTCACCGTATCACTGGTAATGATGTTCAGCCCAGTAAAATCAGCAATAACCTGTAGCACGGCGCGTACTTCCACATTTTGAAAATTTAGAGAAAGTTTATCGCCGCTATATTTTTTGGCACGGTTGTTTTTGGATGGGTCTTCAACAATTTGTTTGATATCGACGATGAATTTTTTATCGCTCTGGTAAGCCGAGTGCTCCCACTCACCTTTGGGTTCAATTAATATGCGCGCGTTTGAGCCTTGCGCGAAGGTATCCACATTTAGGACCGGAGTGCCATAATCGGTAACGTCTAGGCGGCGTTCCAGATTGCGCGGTACGGCCGTATTAATGAAATCGATGGCTAAAAATTTACCTTGTTGACGAATATCGATCCCCGTTGTCGTGTCGGATAGATCCACGATAACCCGCCCCTCCCCATTTTTACCACGACGAAAATCTACATCGCGCAAGCTATGGTTAGCCGCGTCCTTGGATTCGGCAAATTGTTCGGTGTTGTTGGCGATCACGGCAGAGGCTGGCCCACCTTGGACCGTAATAATATAGTTGTTGCCATCTACCCGTGTTTCATAGGCGGACGTGCGCGATAAGTTGAGTACTAAGCGAGTTCGTCCACTGGCCTGGGCGATATTAATACTGCGCAATGCACCTTCATTAATACTGAGGCTATTTTTCCCCCACTGATTAACGGTGTTGATAAAGTCCAATGCAATACGGGGTGGATTGTTAATAGTAAAACCGATGGGCGGATTTTGCAGCGCCTGTTTAAGGCCGATTTTGACAACGACTTTGCCGCCCTGTTGAACCGCATAATCAATACCGGTTATTTCGTTGCCGGAATTGACGCTTTCTTGGGCTTGTGCCCAAGGCATGTGCGCTAGAGCGGCCATCAGCATAAGCCGTTGCATGAGGTGAGGTACGGAATGACGGCGCATAAAGTTATTCATAAAGGGCGCTCCTGCTATTTCTTTTTGAGGGGTTCGTCGATCAAGCTAAGACTTGTACTGCGTTCCGTCCAGTCGCCAACGCTATCCTGGACAATTTCGGTCAGTTTAACTTCCGTGTCGCTAACTTGCGTGATAATGCCAAAATTCTGGCCCATGTAATTGCCCTGCTTAACCCGATACAGGTTGTTATCGGGCGTTTTAATCAGGGCGTGTTCCATTTTATGTTGCTGCAAGGTGCCAACCATTTTAAGCGCTTCCAGGGGATAGTTTTCCAGTGCTTGCTTCACGTGATCGCGCGGCGGCTGTATGCCACCTGTATTACCGCTACCGGCTGGGGCCGTTAGTTTGCGCGGCTTGAATGGATCGGGTAAATCGGTAGCCGCATAAATAAACGGTTCATAGGGCCGTACCTCGGGCAGGGGTTGAACCTTGCCGCGCATATCTTTACCGGCGTTGGCGACAAAACTGTGCGGGTCATCGCCGTTGCTGCAAGCGGAGAGAACTATAAGAAATACGGGCAGAACGGCGAGCTTATTCATTTTTTGGCCCCCTTGTCCTTGGCGGCTTTCCTATTTTTAAGTAGTTCTTCTTCGTCCAGATAACGGTAAGTTGTTGCGACTGCGTCCATTACTAAGTTACCGGTTGGGCTTTGGGTGATGCCGATATTATTCAGGGTCACGATACGCGGTAATTGGGCTGTATCGCTGGCGAAGCGCCCCAGATCATGGTAACTGCCGGTTACTTTAATGGTGATGGGAAGTTGCACATAAAAGTCTTTGGCGGCCTCTTGCCCCGGTTTAAATAGTTCGAACTCTAAACCACGGCCTAGCCCAGCCTGGTTAATATCCGTGAGCAGGGCTTCCATTTCCGACTTGTTTGGAAGTTGTCGTAATAGTGCGCCGAAGGCTTGTTCAATTTCCACTACCTGCTGACGATAGACATCCAAATTAACCGCCTGCTGCTTTTTATCGAGAAACTCTGCGCGTAATTTTTTTTCTTGTTGCTGCGACTGATCCAGCTCTGCAAGCTGATCCTTCCACAAAAACCAATAACCAGCTAGCGTGAGCAATGCAAACAAAATCAACATAGAGCCGATTTTGATCGGAATGGGCCAAACCCCGACATTTTTAAAAGAAAGATTGTTGATGTCATCGGCGAGGCTCATGATTTTTTGTCCTTAGGCGTTACGGGACTGGCCGGTAAAGATTGCTGCGGAGCTGACTGCTGAACGGTTAAGGTGAATTCATTGACGCGTAAATTACTTAAGTTTACGGCCTTGATTTCTACAAGGTTCGGCGACTCTAACCACGGCGACTCTTCTAAATTACGCATGAGCGTAGAAACGCGGGCATTGGACTGGGCGTAGCCTTGCAGCTCAATTGTTTTACCGCTTTGTTTGATGGATTTAAGATAAATCCCCTCTGGAAGTTGCCGTACCAATTGATCCAACAAATGAACGGAGCTTGAGCGATCTGTTTGTAAATCCTCAACCACTTTTTTACGATCCAGTAGGGATTTACGTTTTTCATCTAAAGCTTTAATTTCTGAAATTTCTTTATCCAGCTTACTAATTTCGCCTTTTAGATAATCGTTACTTCCTTTTTGATGTTCAATAAAACCGGCTATAACGGTATAGCCCAAGAGTACCGAAAGAACGCCAAGGATGGCCACGCCGCCCGCGATGACACCCATTTGTCGTTTTTGGGCTAGACGTTTTTCTTCACGATGCGGTAGAAGATTGATGCGAATCATTTATCAAACCTCCGCATCGCCAGCCCGCAGGCGATCAATAAAGCCGGGGCATCTTGGGTGAGTTGTTTGGGTTTAATGCGGGTAGATAACGCCATGCTGGCAAAGGGGTTGGCAATCATGGTGCTGGATTGCGAGCGTGTTGCAACGATTTCATCCAGTCCAGGGATCATGGCGCACCCACCCGCCAGTAAAATGTGGTCAACCTGCGTGAATTGGCTGGAAGAAAAGAAGAATTGAATGGCGCGCGCTACTTCCAGGGCTAAGGTGTCCATGAACGGTTGTAGGACTTCGGCCTCATAGTTTTCGGGTAACCCTCCCTGGCGCTTGGCGATTTCAGCTTCATCCGTGGAGAGGCTATAGCGACGCTGAATTTCTTGCGTTAACTGATTTCCGCCAAAAGTTTGCTCGCGGAGATAGATGGATTGCCCATTTCGCAGCACGTTAACGTGCATCATAGAGGCACCAATATCTACCACCGCAATCGTTTGTTCGCGCCCGTTGTTGGGTAATTGCTGGGACACCATTTCGCATGCGGCTTGAGCCGCAAAGGACTCAACATCCATCACAAACGCTTTTAACCCGGCGCTTTCGGCGGCGGCAACGCGGTCTTCGACTTTTTCTTTACGTGAAGCGGCAATTAGGACTTCTATGTCTTCCGGGCCGCTCGCGGCGGGCCCTAACGCCTGGAAATCCAGATTGACCTCATCCAGCGCAAAGGGAATATATTGGTTCGCTTCGGTTTCTACCTGCGTTTCCAGCTCATCTTCGCGTAACCCAGCAGGAACAATGATTTTTTTGGTGATCACGGCCGCCGCCGGCAGCGCCATGGCAACGTGTTTGGTGCGGGTACCTAAGCGTTTCCACGCGCGACGCACGGTTTCAGCCACAGCCTCTAGATTCATGATGTTGCCATCAGTAACCGCATCTTTAGGCAGGCTTTCAATTACATAACGCTCAACGCGCAGTAGATTTTTTCCCGCTTGCTCAATTTCCACCATTTTCACGGCAGATGAGCTTATATCTACGCCAATGAGTGGCGGAGATTGAGTTTGGAAGAGTTTGGCTAGCAAGTCAAAATCCCTTTCAATTTGGGTGGGTTAGCCGAACTTAATATAAATTACTTTAAATCCTAGCAACAAGCGTATAGCCTGTAAAGTGTTTTTTTGTATAACCAGACTATTCGATAGCGGCTATAATGGTCTAAGTTTGATAGTGGTGTACGCAAATAAATAAAATTTAATCCCTTTCGCTTACCCTAACATTGGTCTTTTTAGTGAAGCCAAGTTAGCGTTAAATCATCGCTTCAGTTTAAACTCGCAGGCGTTACCTAAATTCTAAGCAAATTCTATATGACACGCCGTTGGTGGCTATTGCCGGTTAAATTACTGAGTTTTTTGGGTGCCCTATGCCTGCTGATCGTAGTGTTGGCGGGTGTATTAACCTACCCCTCACTGCCGTCACTAAGCGTCCTAACCGACTACCAGCCAAAATTGCCGCTACGTATTTATACTGCCGATGGTTTTTTACTGGGCGAGTTCGGCGAGGAGCGGCGATTTGTTGTGAAATTCGCAGCAGTACCCAAAAAACTCGTGCTGGCCGTGCTGGCGGCGGAAGATGATCGTTTTTTTGAGCACGGTGGTGTCGACTATATGGGTATCGTTCGCGCCGCCTTAGCCAATGCAACAAGAGGGCGGGCGCACGAGGGGGCAAGTACAATCACCATGCAGGTTGCGCGTAATTTTTTTCTCTCTCCGGAAAAAACCCTAACCCGCAAATTTAACGAAGTGCTCATGACCTATAAAATTGAGCATAATCTTTCCAAGAATCAGATCCTCGAACTCTACATTAATCAAATATATTTGGGGCAGCGTGCTTATGGTTTTGCCGCCGCTGCACAAACGTACTACGGTAAACCCCTGGGCAAAATAACATTGGCAGAGGCGGCCATGTTGGCCGGTTTACCGAAAGCGCCTTCACGTAATAACCCGGTTGCGAATCCGGTACAGGCAACCAAACGCCAGCATTATGTGCTGGGGCGAATGCGGGATCTTAAATACATTTCCTTACAAGAGTACAACGAAGCGCTGAACGAGAAGTTGCGTGCACGTCATGAGTCGGCAAGCGCGAATGTGCCCGGGGACTACATTGCAGAAATGGCGCGGCAATTTATGGTCGAACGTTATGGCGATGCAACATATACCGACGGTTTTAAAATTGTTACGACCGTACGCAAGCAGGATCAAGATGCCGCGTACATGGCGGTGCATCAAAATGTACTGGACTATGATCGGCGGCATGGCTGGCGCGGACCGGAAGGGGTGCTGGCCTTACCGCCCAATGCCGCGACACAAAAAGAAGAAGAGCTAGAAGATTTGTTACAGGATTACGAGGATGTCGGCGATTTAATACCGGCGTTGGTACTATCGATGGATGCCAAACACATCAAGGTATTTGCTAAAAACGAGGGTTTTATCGACATCGGAGCCGAAGGACTATTGATGGTTCAAAAGGCGATGGCGGATAAAAGCGGTAAATCAAAATTTAAACCAGGTATTGTCGTTCGTTTAAATAAAGATGCGAAGGGGCATTGGCAAGTATTGCAATTACCCAATGTAGAGGCCGCCTTGATTTCGGTTAGCCCGGCAGATGGCGCAATACGCGCCTTGGTCGGCGGTTTTAGTTTTGCGCGCAATAAATTTAATCATGTGATTCAGGCTTGGCGCCAACCAGGCTCTAGCTTTAAACCGTTTATCTACTCCGCTTCGCTGGAAAAGGGTCTAACCCCGGCAACGGTGATTAATGATGCGCCTTTAGTCTTTAATGCCAATCAAACCGGGAGTAAATCTTGGGAGCCGAAAAATTACGACGGCACCTACTCCGGCCCGATTCGCATGCGCACGGCCTTGACCAAGTCGAAAAATCTAGTTTCGATCCGAATTCTGCAAACCATCGGCCCGCGTTACGCACAGGACTACATCACGCGCTTCGGGTTTAATCCGCAGCAACATCCTGCGTACTTAACAATGGCGCTGGGCGCGGGATCGGTGACACCTTTTCAAATGGCCTCAGCTTATAGCGTTTTTGCGAATGGCGGCTATCGCGTAAATCCCTATTACATCGAGCGCATAATGGATTCGCGGGGGAAGGTTTTGGCACAGGCAAATCCAGACCGCGCCGGCGAAAATGCGGAGCGTGCGATTGATCCCCGCAACGCATTCATCATGACATCAATGATGAGAGATGTTGTGCGTTTTGGCACTGCCGCGCGCGCCATGCAGTTAGGTCGTGGCGATTTGGCGGGTAAGACCGGGACGACCAATGACCAGGTTGATGCATGGTTTTGCGGATTCAACCCCGGTTTAGTGGCGGTAACGTGGATCGGATTCGATCAGCCGCGCTCACTCGGGGGCAGTGAAACTGGCGCTCAGGCGGCTTTACCCATGTGGATGATGTACATGGGTAAGGTTTTAAAAGGTGTGCCGGAGAAGGCCGTTGAAGTACCCGATGGGCTGGTCGTGATTAATATCGATGGCGGTGGGAGGCGTGCGGCGGATGGCAAGCCAGAATATTTTTACCGCGAAAACGTGCCCGATGAGCGGCCCAGTTTGAACGAGGGTGCGGGTAGTAAGGAAGACGTTAAAAACGAAATATTCTAGAAATGCCGAATTTAAATGGCGCGCCGTAGTCATTCTGCACAAACTTATTTGCGCGAAAGCATCGCACAACTTGCGGCACACTTCATGGCGGAAGGCATAGAAGATTTTGCCCAGGCGAAGCGCAAGGCCGCACGATAGCTTGGCGCACCGGACACGCGGAATCTACCGGATAACCGTGAAATTGAACAGGCGTTGCGCGTCTATCAAGACTTGTATCAGGGGGAAGTGCACATTGAGGTGCTCCGAAAATTACGCTCA
This sequence comes from Betaproteobacteria bacterium, assembly GCA_043783305.1. Lineage (GTDB taxonomy): Bacteria > Pseudomonadota > Gammaproteobacteria > Burkholderiales > Thiobacteraceae > RBG-16-58-11. The sequence goes on along the minus strand of JAYVZN010000003.1, from coordinate 27,737 downwards.
CAGGCACTGCCGGTTATGCAGGAACTAGAGGATTTTAATCCTTTGCTCATCGGCTCAGTTGATCGCGGTACCGCAACAGCATATTCCAATATCGATTTAATGCTTTTTGTGGATAGTCAAAAAGAGGTCGAAATAGCATTACTAAACCGTAAGCGGGCATACACGGTTGGTGAAAAACGGTTTTGTTTTAGCGATGGTGTACGGCGGGCACCTGTTTTGCTGCTAAGTCAGTATGACGGAGCCGATGTGCAATTGGCGATTTTCGCTCCCGCTGACTTTCGGCACATGCCCTTAAGTCCGATTGATGGCCGAGCGCTGTCGGGGTCCGGCCTAGAGGAGGTGAGGGCCTGGGTGAAGTAGGAAAGACCGTTTGCCTGTTTTCAGAAATAGGATCGAACGTTTAAGTGAAAATCGTCATGGAGGTCTAGATTGGGCTGTAAAGGTCAGCGCCAAAACATCGTCATTAATGCTGTTGGTTAGACGGGCACCGTGATTTAAACCCCAGGTTCAGAGTGTACGCGTACGTAATACAAGTCTACTTGTAATGCAGGGGGAGAGTAAAATTTTGGCATGAAGTATGCTTCAAGTTTTCAGCTATACAACAAATATTTTAAAGGTGCCACTTAGGCGTTCAAGCTACTGATGATTCGGGTTTTTAATTTTTACCTTTCCAAGGGTATGTTCTTGTTGCTGGTGCTGGAGGCGATGCTCTTGCTGGCCGCTATTCCCGTCGGCGTTCACGCGCGCTTCCAAGGTTCGGAATGGATGCCGTCTTCTACAGTTGTCATCAGCAATGCCGCGCTATTCCTGGGCTTGGGCTTGGCCGTGATGAGCGGGTTCGGATTATATCGGCGCGATTTCGACGAAGGTCTCGGCAGCATGTTATTTCGAGTTGGCGCTAGTTTTACGCTGGTTTTATTCGGTATGGCCGCTCTATATTATTTGTTCCCAGACATACATCTCGGGCGCGGGGCGCTAGGTGCGGCGTGCTTGGTGGGTCTAGGGGCGGTATTGTTGGTACGTACCACCGTGTTTCACTGGTCTGATATGGATGCGCTTAAACACCGCATGCTCGTTCTTGGTACCGGCACCCGCGCTGCTAAAGCAATGGAATTATTACACGCGGCAGATACACGTCGCCGTATTCACATTGTCGGCTTTCTGCCTTTGCAGGGACTGCATCATTTTGTTGATCACAGCCTGATCTTAACTGAGCCAGGAACCTTGACGGAAATTGTCGACAAATACCAGATTGATGAAATCGTGATCGCGGTGCGGGAGCGCCGCGGTGGCGGCATGCCGGTAAATGAATTGCTCGAATGCAAGCTTAAGGGTGTGCACGTAATCGAATTATCCAGCTTTTTTGAACGTGAGCGCGGCCAAGTGCAGCTTGAGTCTTTAAACGCAAGCTGGATGGTGCTGTCGGACGGATTTAAGCAAGGCGTATTACGCGATGTTGGAAAGAGGTTGTTTGATGTTTTGGCCAGCATCGCGTTACTGATACTGACTTTGCCGCTGATGGTGTTGGCAGTGCTGGCGATTGCGGTGGAGTCGGGCTTCCCGATTTTGTATCGACAAGAGCGCGTTGGTTTGGGTGGTAAATTATTTACTATCTGTAAATTTCGCAGCATGGTGCAGAATGCTGAAAAAAATGGGGCTCCACAATGGGCGCAAGCCGGAGACGCACGCGTGACGAGGGTGGGCAGCATCATACGGAAAATACGAATTGATGAGTTACCACAAATCATTAATGTGCTGCGCGGAGACATGAGTTTTGTCGGCCCGCGCCCAGAGCGCCCGTTCTTTGTCGATCAATTAATCGAACAAGTGCCTTATTACGCGGCACGTCATAGCGTTAAACCGGGCATCACCGGTTGGGCGCAAGTGCGTTACCCCTACGGGGCCTCGATCGAGGACGCAATCGAGAAACTACAGTTCGATTTGTACTATGTAAAAAATCACACGCTTGTCTTGGATCTTTTGATTATGTTTCAAACCGCACAGGTGGTGCTGTTCGGCAAAGGGGCAAGGTAGCGTGGGACTAGCGATCGGCACCATCAGCTATGCGCTGGCGGCGCTGGCATTCGCCATCCTAACCGGCTTACTGGCTGTTAGCCAGCGGGATAAATCGCTCGGTGTGCCGCTCATGTCAGCAGCGGGATTAACCGGGGTGTGGGCCACGATGATGGCCTATGCCGCAACACACGATATCGCCCCAGTGCTTCCTGCACTGCTGGAAATCGTGCGTGACGGTGCTTGGTTGCTATTGCTATGGAAAATTTTCGAGTCAAGCTCGTGTTATAACCAGGGGCAGCAAAGTCGGGCATTGCGACGTATTTATATTTTCGGTATCAGCGTGTTTAGTGGGGTGTTTTTTTACAGTCTAGCGCTACACGCGCGGGTATTGCCGTCGGTGATGGAGGGGCCGGGAGGAGCGATCATCGGGCGTATCGTACTTGCGCTACTCGGAATGGCGCTGGTGGAGCAACTTTATCGAAATGCCGCGGAGTCGCAACGCTGGGCAATCAAGCATATTTGCTTAGGGCTTGGAGGCTTGTTTGCTTTTGATTTTTATCTTTACTCCGATGCCATGCTGTTCAAGTCCATCGATATCGGGATTTGGAACGCGCGCGGCGTGGTAAACGCGCTGATTGTGCCGCTGATTGCCGTATCCGCCGCACGCAACCCGCAATGGTCCTTAGACATTTCCGTATCGCGCGGCGTAGTGTTTCACACGGCGACTTTGTTTGGTGCAGGATTGTATCTTCTGACAATGGCCGCCGCCGGGTATTACATTCGTATTTTTGGGGGTAGTTGGGGCGGCGTATTACAGGCTGCTTTTTTATTTGGCGCGGTGCTCCTTTTATTCTTATTGCTATTTTCAGGGGCCTTGCGCGCACGGTTGAAGGTGCTGCTCAGCAAACATTTTTTCAGTTACAAGTATGATTATCGCGAAGAGTGGTTGCGTTTTACTTTTACGTTATCCGCGAGCGAACCTGGGGTCGATTTATACGAGCGTTCAATCCGCGCCGTCGCCGAGTTGGTTGATAGCCCGGGTGCCCTACTCTGGGTGGAGCGGGTTGATGGCTTTCACCAAGTAGCACGCTGGAACATGCCGGCTATTAACGAAATTGAGGTTCCGCAGGGATCCTTGTGTACATTTTTAGATGCGCGACAGTGGGTGGTGGACTTAAAAGAACACAAGGCCCAACCGGATGCGTATGGCGACTTACGGTTGCCGGCATGGCTGTCGGCAATGCCGAGAGTTTGGTTGATTGTACCGCTCATTTTACATGAGCATCTAATGGGATTTATCGTTCTGGCCGATGCGCGCAGTCCAAGAGGTTTTAACTGGGAAGATAGCGATTTACTAAAAACGGCAGGACGGCAAGTTGCTGTGTATATCGCACAAATTCAAGCCAACGAGGCGTTGGTCGAGTCCCGCCAATTTGAATCGTTTAATCGTTTATCGACATATGTCGTGCACGATCTTAAAAACATCGTAGCGCAATTATCACTCCTACTGGCGAACGCACAAAAACATAAACACAAGCCGGAGTTTCAAGAAGATATGTTGGCCACGATCGATAATGCGACACAGCGCATGACGCGCCTCCTAGGACAATTGCGCGCCGGGTACCAGTCGGCGCAACAGCAGGAGGTCATTGATTTACGGCAATTGTTGCAGGGTGTCGTGCAGGAAAAAAAACAGTGCAACCCGGTTCCGCAACTGATTCAGCCGAATCATCCGTTATGGGTAGTGGCTAACAAAGAGCGCTTAGCGCGCGTATTGGGGCATCTGGTACAGAATGCGATAGAAGCAACGCCCACCGATGGTGTCGTGAGGCTCACACTACACGCGGACGGTGAGCGTGCGCTCATTCAGGTAATGGATAATGGTAAAGGGATGGACGAAATTTTTATCCGTGAAAAATTGTTTCGGCCCTTCGCGACCACCAAAAGCGGCGGTATGGGTATTGGTGTCTACGAGTGTCGCGAATATGTGCAGGAGTTGAAAGGTGATATGCGGGTGACCAGTGTTGAAAACCAAGGCAGCACATTTACGCTCAGCTTACCATTGCGTAAATTGGTGCAACCCGAACTCGAAATTTAAATACGGCAAGGAGCAGATAGTGGCTAAAGCAGAAAAATATCCGGGTGGAGGCCCCTTGCTTATTGTTGAAGACGATGTCGGTATACAAAAACAACTTAAGTGGAGTTTTGACGACCTTGAGGTTGTGATCGCGGGTGACCGCGAAGCTGCTTTAGTGGCGGTACGGCGTTATGAACCCGCCGTGGTGACGCTCGATTTGGGGCTACCCCCGGATGCAGATGGCGCGAGTGAAGGGTTAGCGACCCTAGAGCAAATCCTCGCGCTTGCACCGAAGACGAAGGTGATCGTCGTATCCGGCAACCAAGATCGTGCTAACGCGGTGCAAGCGGTCGCGGCCGGGGCGTATGATTTTTATCACAAGCCCATTGAGCTCGAAATATTGCGTCTAATTGTCAATCGGGCCATGCACCTGCACCAGCTTGAAATTGAAAATCACCGCCTACAGTTACCGCAGGGTGGGGCATTGAGCGGTGTTATCACGGGTAGCGCATCGATGCAAAAAATTTGCCGCACCATCGAAAAAGTGGCACCGGTGGATGCTACCGCTCTTCTTTTAGGCGATTCCGGTACGGGTAAAGAGTTGCTGGCACGCGCGCTGCACGACCTTTCTCCGCGCGCAAAAGAGCGTTTTGTAGCGATCAATTGCGCTGCGATTCCGGAAAATTTACTGGAAAGTGAGCTATTTGGTTACGAAAAAGGGGCCTTCACCGGCGCGGCGAAGCAAACGAAAGGCAAAATAGAATACGCCAACCAAGGGACACTATTTCTGGACGAAGTCGGCGATCTACCTTTTTCCTTACAGGCCAAGTTGCTACGTTTTTTGCAGGAACGGGTTGTGGAGCGGCTGGGAGGGCGCAACGAAATTCCGGTCGATGTGCGTGTGGTTTGCGCAACACACCAAGACCTACGCCGCCGCATTGAAGACGGCCGTTTTCGCGAAGATTTATTTTATCGCATTAGCGAGATCACGATTAATATTCCCGCGCTCAAAGAGCGCGATGGCGACAATATTTTATTGGCGCATGTTTTTTTGGAAAGATTCAGTAAGCAATATAAAAAGACAACCAAAAGTTTCGCGCCGGATGCCATTGCGGCTATCAAAGCACACGCATGGCCGGGTAATGTTCGTGAAGTGGAAAATTGCGTCAAGCGCGCCGTCATCATGAGCGATGAAGCTCGAATTGGTGCCGTAGATTTGGGCCTGCCACCGGGAAGCGCAGAATCGTCCCTATTGAATTTGCGCCAAGCGCGTGAAATTGCAGAGCGCGAAGCGGTCGGTCGGGCACTCGCGCGCGTCAGCGGCAATGTGGCGCGCGCGGCGGAACTGCTTGGTATATCACGCCCAACACTTTACGATCTAATGAATCGCTTTGGCTTGCAAGCGAAAGACGAAGTTGAATAAAACTTCAACGCGGAAATTAGTGCGCTTAGCACGGTGCCTGAATTTTTACGCGCATAGTACCGGTGGTATGATGATGTCGCACACGCCGTAACGGAGATATTTCCGTAAAAAATCTAATAATAAAGGTTAACGACAAGACGGGTGTAGTACGGTTCGTACACCGCTTGAAAAATCACGGCGATATTTCCCATTCTTTGGAGAACACACCATGTCGAGTAGACGTAGCTTAATCCAGCGCTCCCTATTTATTCTGATGGCCCTGATCGGGGTCATTGCATTCAGCGGTTGCGAGCGGCTGAAGTCAGCGGATAGTTTATATCGCGACGCAGCAGCTAGGTACCAAAAAGGCGAACAAAAAGCGGCGGTTATACAGTTGAAGGCGGCTTTGCAAAAAGACCCTAAGCACGGACCATCGCGGCTTTTATCAGCGACGGTCTACAACGATATGAGTGATTTTGTTTCGGCTGAAACAGAGGCGAAAAAAGCGCTGGAGTTGGGTATGAGCGCTAAATTGGCTAATTTTGAGTTAGCACGCGCATTGTTTGGGCAAGGGCAATATCAAAAAGCCCTTGATCTAGCAAAACTGACCCCGGACTTAACGGGTGAAGGCCTAGCTAAAGTCTCGGTGCTGCGCGGCGATTCCCAGCTTGCCTTGGGCCAGCTTGCGGCGGCAAAAACCTCTTACGCAACGGCCGTGCAGGCCGCCCCAACCTATTTTGGCGGTTACCTTGGACAGACGCGCGTTGCCGTCGTCAACAATGATGTTGTTGAGGCCATGCGCCTAATCGACGCCGCTTTACAAAAAGCCCCCCGATCGGTCGAAGGCTTATTAATTAAAGGCGACTTGCTGGCGGCGCAAAATAAAATTGAGCCCGCCATAGCAATTTACAAAGAGGCGATAGCCTTCAAGCCCAACCTTGCATTACCCCATTTCAGGCTGGCAAATTTATATCTTGCGCAAAATAAGCCGGACGAAGTTATTAAACAGGTACAGGCCGGGCAAAAAGTTGAGCCGGGTAATTTGGAAGGAAGTTTTCTTTTGGCGCGTAACGCGTTTCAGCAAAAGAAATTCAGCGAAGCCCGTGTACATATCCAGGCTGTCCTGAGTCGCGCACCAGAACACTTGCCCAGTTTATTATTATCCGGTGCCATTTCGTCGGCGTTGGGTGAGACGGAGTTAGCCGAAAAAAATTTGAACCGGGTTGTTAGTGCGATGCCAAACAACGCTTTTGCACGTACGCTTCTTGCTTCAACTTACTTGCAAAAAGGGCAGGCTGATTTAACTTTGGAGACATTGGCTCCGCTGTTGCAAGGAGACAAACCGGATGCTCGAGCGTTAGCCATCGCCGGGCAGGCGCTTTTGTCTAAAGGAGAGGCTGCGCGCGCCACAAGCATGTTTGAGAAAGCGCGTATTGCCAGCCCCCAAAACGCTACGATTCGTGGGCAATTGGGAACAGCCCGCTTGGCCGGCGGCGACAGCGCGCGCGCCATTGCTGATTTGGAGGCCGCCTCAGCAATGGATACGAAACAGGTTGATGCCGATATGGTGTTGATCTTAAATCATATACAGAACAAGGCGTTTGACAAGGCGTTAGCGGCAATTGCTGTGCTGGAGAAGAAACAACCCGACAGCCCGATTGCGATGAATTTACGTGGCGGAATTAATCTTGCCAAGGGTGACATCAAAGCTGCGCGTGTAAATTTTGAACAAGCTTTGCGTAAACGCGGCGATTTTTTCCCGGCGGTGCAAAATCTGGTTCAACTGGATTTAAAGGATAAGAACATTCCCGCAGCACGTAAACGTTACGAGTCGGTATTGGCGATAGACAAAAATAATGTGGGCGCAATGATCGGGTTAGCGCAGCTTGCGGTGCTGGAAAAGAATGAATCAGGGTATGGCGAGTGGTTGACCAAAGCGGTTGCGGCGAACCCTGATGCGTTCGAGCCGCGCGCCCTGCTGGCGGAGTTGTATCTAAAACAAAAACGACCACAAGATGCGTTGCGCTTGGCAGCAGAGGCACAAAGAGCCAAACCGGATGATGCCCGCACATTGGAATTACTGGCGCGGGTACAGTTTGCTGCAGGTGATAAGGAAAGTGGCCTCCAAAGCTATCAAAAATTAGCGCAACAAAATCCGCAGTCCTCTGCTGCGTATTATGGTTTGGGCCTAGCAGAGGCCGCCCTAAATCGAATGGAAGGTGCGCGTAGCGCCCTGCGTAAAGCGTTGCAACTTAAGCCCGCTTATTACGAAGCCGCCGCTGCGCTCATCGCGCTGGAAGTGCGGCAGGGCCGTACGGAAGATGCGCTCAAAATAAGCAAAGAATTTCAGCAGCAAAATCCCAAATTAGCATCAGGTTTTGTACTTGAAGGCGATACATTAGCGCAACAACTCAATTATGATGCGGCCATTGAAGCGCTGAATAAAGCGCAGAATATACAAGCCAACGGGCAGATTGCTATTCGTATTCACCAGGTTCAATTAGCCTCCAAGAAGTACCCGGTCGAAGCGGATAATACGCTACAGCAATGGCTTAAAGCCCATCCAAAAGACATGGCGGTGCGTTTATATCTAGCGGAGAGCTATCAAACCCGCAAGCAAAACAAGGCCGCAATCGAGCAGTATGAAGCAATACAAAAGCTACTCCCGGAGCAGGTCATGACGCTGAATAATTTAGCGCTGTTGTACCAGCAAGAAAAAGATACACGCGCACTACCGATGGCCGAACGCGCTTTTAAACTTAAACCGGATTTAGCGGCGGTGGCGGACACGTTCGGTTGGATGTTGGTTGAGCAGGGGCAGGCCGCACGGGGTGTTGAGGTGCTGCGCAAAGCCGCGACCAGCGCACCGGAAAATGGCGAAATCGGCTTTCACTATGCTGTTGCACTATCTAAAGTCGGTGATAAATCGGGAGCGCGCAAGCAGCTTGATGCCATACTTTCCTCCGGCAAGGCCTTTCCGCAGCAAGAGCAGGCGAAGGCACTACTAAAGCAACTTTAAAGCGCGCGGTCGATTATTGGGCCGGCAAATAGCCTGCTCAATAACGACACAACATAAATCAGCGGTATCGTGGTTGCATGGAACTTTCCGGCTATACTCCCCCATAAAATCAATAGGGAGAGTAGACATGCTGTTCTTGGAAGCCTTGGTCGCCACTTTATCAAGCTGGGTGTGGGGGCCGCCGATGTTAATCTTGCTGGTGGGTACCGGCCTCTATCTCACTATTCTCCTCAAGGGGATGCAATTTCGTGCGTTGCCCCATGCTTTTAAACTCATCTTTCAAAAAGATCATGGACATGTCGGGGACATTAGCCACTTCGCCGCATTGATGACCGCACTCGCGGCAACGGTTGGGATCGGCAATATTGTCGGGGTAGCAACCGCCATTACCCTCGGTGGACCCGGCGCAGTGTTTTGGATGTGGATGACGGGTTTGGTGGGCATGGCAACCAAATACGCCGAAGCGGTGCTGGCCCTGAAATATCGCGAACAAGGTCAACACGGCATGCGCGGCGGCCCTATGTATTACTTAGCCAAAGGTGCTAATTTACCAGCGCTAGGCTGGCTATTTGCACTGTTTACCGCGCTAGCGACTTTCGGTATCGGCAATATGACCCAGGCGAACGCCGTCGCCGGAATTTTTGAATCAACTTTTCAGATTGAGCCGTGGCTGACCGGCGTGGTTTTAATGTTGTTGACGGGCCTCGTGTTGTTAGGGGGTATACGATCAATTGGGCGCTTCACTTCCGTTTTAGTGCCGTTCATGATTGTGGCTTATGTCGGAGCCGGATTAATCGTTCTGGCGCTTAACGCGAGTGAAATTCCCCACGCATTCGGGCTAATTTTTTACCATGCCTTTAATCCTGCCGCGGCGAGCGGTGGGTTTGCCGGTGCAGCAGTGGCGGCGGCGATTCGTTTCGGCGTAGCGCGTGGCGTATTTTCCAACGAATCCGGCCTCGGTTCAGGACCAATTGCCGCAGCGGCAGCCCGGACGAATGACCCGGTTAAGCAAGCTTTGGTTAGCATGACTCAAACATTTATCGATACCCTCGTAGTGTGTAGCATGACAGCTTTGGTTATTTTAACCGCGACACCGTGGCAAAAAGGAGTTAGCGCCACGCAGCTCACCAGCCTTAGTTTTGCTGAGACGTTAGGTCATAGTGGCGAAATAATTGTAGCGATTTCGACCGCACTTTTCGCCTACTCTACTCTGATTGGCTGGAGCTACTATGGTGAAAAAGCCATTGAATACTTATTCGGCGAGCGCTCAATTCGTATTTACCGAGTAGTGTTCGTGGCCATGATTGTTGTTGGTGCCATGATGAAACTGGAGTTCGTGTGGAATTTTTCTGATCTAATGAACGGCATGATGGCGTTACCCAATTTGATTGCGCTACTACTGTTGTCCAAGACAGTTAAACAAGAAACGGATCGCTATTTCAAAAAATAAAAGGGCGCGATATGCGAAGTCACTGGAGTAATCGTTGGGCTTTTGTAATGGCCACGGCCGGATCCGCCGTGGGGTTAGGGAATATTTGGAAATTTCCTTATATGACCGGCGTTAACGGCGGGAGCGCTTTCGTGTTGGTCTATCTACTGTGCGTTGCTGTGATCGGAGCGCCCTTGATGATAACGGAAATCATGTTGGGTCGACATGCCCAGCGCAATCCGGTCGACGGTATGGCCTTTCTGGCGCAGGAATCGAGTGCTTCAAAATGGTGGAAAGGCGTGGGATACCTAGGCATAGCGGCAGGGATACTTATTCTTTCGTTCTATAGCGTGGTTGCCGGTTGGGTTCTTGATTACATGGTGCGCGCCGCAAGTGGCAACTTTGCGATGATCACGGCGCAACAAGCGCAAACACAATTTTTAGACATGATTGGAAAACCACAAGAGCTCCTACTGTGGCACTCCATCTTTCTATTTTTAACTATGCTTGTGGTAGCGCATGGCGTGACTTCCGGTTTAGAACGAGCCAATAAAATTATGATGCCGGCCTTAGTGGCGATCCTATTGGTTTTACTGGGATACAGCATGGCGGTCGGCGATGCTCGGCGCTCGTTCGCTTTCATGTTCCAAGCCGATTTTTCCAAAATTACGTCGACCGCCATTCTTGCTGCGATGGGCCATGCATTTTTTACTTTGAGCCTGGGCATGGGCGCGGTGATGGTTTACGGTTCCTATTTGCAGCGGCATATCTCTATCGTGCGCGCCACTTTCTATGTGGTACTAGCCGATACCGTGATCGGATTGGTTGCAGGAATCGCAATTTTTTCCCTGGTGTTTGCCAATCAGTTGCAACCCGCAGCCGGCCCCGGTTTGATTTTCCAAACGCTGCCGATTGCTTTTGGACGCATGCCGGGGGGACAGTTTTTTGCGGTCTTATTTTTTATATTAGTCGGATTTGCAGCCTGGACCTCCTCAATCTCACTGGTAGAACCGGCCGTTGCATGGCTGGTTGAACGATTTAAAATGAGTCGAGTACGCGCCACCCTGGGTATTGGTATCGTCACTTGGTTGATCGGCATCGTCGTATTGCTCTCCTTCAACGTCTGGGCCGAATTTAAATGGTGGGGCCTGAGTATATTTGACCTATTGGATAAGCTCACCACTAATATCATGTTGCCCCTGGGTGGTTTTTTGATGGCGATTTTTGCGGTTTGGGTTATGCATGCGCGGTATGTAAAAGAAGAGATTGGCCTGAGTGATGGTTACTATCGGCTGTGGCGTTTTGTTACGCGTTTCGTAACACCTAGCGCGATCCTGCTGGTTTTCCTTAATCTTTTAGGATGGTTACCGGGCGTATAAGGCTTAAAAAATAAAAAGGCCCGTTTTTATACGGGCCTTTTTACACAACAAATTGTACTTATTTCAGAGAAAGTACCCAATGCACGATGGCTTTGATGTCTTCGTCTTTGACTTGTGCGTTAGGCGGCATTGGAATTTCGCCCCAAACGCCCTTACCACCTTCTTTTACTTTTTTGACCAGTTTAGCTTCCGCCGTCTTGTCACCTTTGTATTTAGCGGCAACATCTTTAAATGCCGGGCCGACTATTTTTTTGTCAACAGAGTGGCATGCCGTGCAGGCATTCTTTTGTGCTAATTCGATGCCAGCCATAGCTTGGGTAGCAATGAATAAGCTGGCAGCAGTCAGTGCGATTGTTACTAGTTTCATAAAATCTCCGTAATAAATTTAGAGGGGTTAATAATTTTTAACGCGTGCATCTTAATCGTCACGCCGCACTTTGCAAAGCGAAATCAGCGCATCTAGTGTTGTAACAGCAGGTAGGCAATTAACGCCTTTACAAACCCATGCGTTGACATCCAGCGTAATTGGTTTCGCCAACACACCCGGAAGCGTAGTCACTGCGTTTGACAGAAAAATCACTAGGGCGTTCGGTAGAAAGGCGCTGGCTAAACTTGCGCGCCATACAGCAATGCCCTCTGCCGGACCCCGCACCACAATTATATCGGGTGGCTGAAGGCATTCTTGAAGCCCGATCATTAAGCTGGCGTAGGCGGCGGGTTGGCCTGAAATCGATGGGTAAAATAAGGTAAGTGTCCGCTCGGCGGCAGTTAGATAGCGTGTATTGCCGAGCAAATGCCCCAAGCGTTGCAAGGCGATGACCGCAACACCATTACCGGATGGTGTTGCTTGGTCTGGACCTGGCTTAGGGCGGTGAATTAGTTGCTCGTGGTCGTGGCTGGTAAAGAAAAACCCACCCTGTTCGGGGTCTTCGAACTGCGCCAATAAGCAATCAGCGAGCGCTTGCGCAAACGCTAAGTCCTGCGCCCTAAACTCGGTTTGGATCAGCTCTAACAGGGCATCGAGTAAGAACGCGTAGTCATCTAAGTAGGCATTGAGCTTAGCCTGATCCTCTTTAAAACTGGCTAAAAGGTGGTCTTCTTGCCACATCCTGGCATGGATAAAATCCACAGCTTGCTGCGCTAGCAAGACCCATTCTGGGCGCTCAAATACTCGACCTGCTCGCGCCAAGCCTTTGATCATTAGCGCATTCCAGCTCACCAGCACCTTATCGTCACGACCCGGGCGCACGCGCTTTTCGCGCTCAGCGAAGAGCTTGGCTTTAGCTTGGGCCAGCATCAGTTCTTGTCCCTCAGCCAAGGGCTGAGCGAGAATGAAGTTCCAGTGCTTACCTTCAAAATTAGGTGCCTGATCTAAGCCATAGTGCGGTGCCAGCACGGCATATTCTTCCGGTGTAAGCGGCTGCTTAACCTGATTGGGTGTCCAAACATAGAACTTGCCTTCTTCGTGTTCGGAGTCTGCATCCAGCGCCGAATAAAATCCGCCTTCGGGCGCGCGCATTTCCCGTACCAACCAGCCGATGGTTTCCGCGCACACTTGTCCAAAACGTGGATTGCTGGTGAGCGCGTAGGCATCTGCAAATAGGCCGAGCAGGGGGCCATTGTCATAAAGCATTTTCTCGAAATGCGGTATCGCCCAGCGTTCATCGACGGAATAGCGGCAAAAGCCCCCGCCAAGCTGGTCATAAATCCCACCTTGTTGCATTTTATCCAGTGTAAACAATGCCATATCGGCGACACTTTGCTTACCACTACTGGCCGAAAAGCGTAGTGCAAACTCCAATTCCGTCGGGCGCGGAAATTTAGGGGCGCGCCCAAAACCGCCCCATACCCGGTCAAATTGCGTGCCCAGATCACGCACAGCATCTTGCAACGGATCGAGTGTTAACTGGATGCCGCTGAGCGCTTGTGGGCCTGTAGCCTTGAATGCATTAAATATTTGCGCGTTTTGCTCGCCGATTTCGGCTTTGTGGCTGAGATAAAACTCAGCCACGCGCGGCAATAAATCCAGAAATCCCGGTATTTGGTAGCGTGGTTGCTTGGGGAAATACGTCCCGCTGAAAAACGGAACCTGGGTCGGTGTCAGAAACATGGTCAAGGGCCATCCGCCTCCGCGCTGCGCCAACATCTGATGCGCGAGTTGGTAAATTTGATCCAGGTCTGGGCGCTCTTCGCGGTCGACCTTAATATTGACGAAATGCTGGTTCATAACCGTCGCTACTTCCGCATCTTCAAACGACTCATGCGCCATCACATGGCACCAATGGCAAGATGAATAACCGATAGAGAGCAAAATAGGCTTGTCTTGCTGGTGTGCTAAGGTGAGCGCTTCCTCTCCCCAAGGGAGCCAATCTACGGGATTATTGGCGTGTTGTAGGAGGTATGGGCTGGTTTCTTGGGAGAGGCGGTTGGACATAATCTTATAAATAATACCCTAATATACTAATCAAAACAGCTTGTATGGTGGATGGCTTGCGTAGGCCGCTTCTTACAAATAACGCATGCTGTCGATTTAATTTCAGCCGTACCCGGTTAAGTTGATAGCGATACAAAGAACAGGTATTTTGTATAGATGCCTTCCTCGCCATTTATTAATACCGCACAAGATTGGCATGCCCTGCCCCAGGATGCGGTTTTACGCCAGCTAGCTGTTACGAGTAATAGCGGTTTGAGCCAGCAAGAGGGCGCGCAGCGCCTGGATCAATATGGCCGCAACAGCCTGCCGCAGCCCAAGCGCCGTGGTCCTTGGCTGCGCTTTGCATTGCAATTTCACAACCCCCTGATCTATGTATTGCTAGGTGCTGGTGCGCTTACTTTCGCGTTGAATGATTACGTGGATGCAGGCGTGATTGCCTTCGTAGTACTCATCAATGCCTTGATTGGATTTATTCAAGAAGGTAAGGCGGAAAACGCGTTAGAGGCGGTACGCGCCATGCTGGCGAGTCGAGCGAACGTATTGCGCGGCGGCGAGCGCCACGAAATCGATGCCGCTTTGCTGGTGCCGGGCGATATTGTGCTGCTGGAATCCGGTGCGAGAGTGCCGGCGGACTTGCGGTTATTGCGGGTAAAAAATCTGCGTGTCAACGAGGCCGCACTCACCGGCGAATCAGTGCCGACGGAGAAAAGCGTGGATGCGGTGGCCGTCGACGCACCGATTGGCGACCGCCGCTCTATGGCCTATTCCGGTACCGTGGTCAGCTTCGGTCAGGCGCTCGGTTTGGTCGTCGGCACCGGCCAAGGCACCGAGATCGGTCGCATCGGCAAGATGGTGGGCGAGGTGCAGACTCTGGCTACACCGCTCACGCGCCGCTTGGACCAATTCGCGCGCCAGATCACGCTAGTTATTTTGGCCGTGGGCGTACTGACTTTTTTGTTCGGCTACTACGTGCGCGAAATGCCGATGCTGGAAATTTTTCTGGCGGTGGTGGGGCTGGTGGTGGCGGCTATTCCTGAGGGTTTGCCAGCGATCATGACCATTGTGTTGGCCATCGGCACCCGCGTCATGGCGCGCAATAAAAGCGTCGTGCGTCGGCTACCGGCGGTGGAGACCTTGGGCTCGGTCACCATCATCTGCACCGACAAGACCGGCACCTTAACCAAGAATGAAATGACCGTGGTGCAAGTCATGCTGCCCGACGAGACGGTGGACGTGAGCGGTGCGGGTTATGCCCCCGAGGGCGGATTTTTCCGCGATGGTATGGCGGTGGATGCGGCATCAATGCAAGATTTAGCGCAGTGCGCTTTGCTGTGCAACGATGCTCAGCTTAAGCAGGATGCAACAGGCAACTGGCTGTTGGTGGGCGATCCCACCGAGGGCGCTTTACTGAGTTTTGCGCGCAAGGCTGGCTTTGATCCGTCGGGTGAGTCTAGCGCCACTCCGCGCATCGATGAAATTCCATTCGAATCGGAACACAGCTTCATGGCCACGTTGCATCACGATCACGCCGGGCACGCCTTTGTGCTGCTCAAAGGTGCGCCGGAACGCGTGCTTGATCTGTGCCTAGAAGATAGCGCCGGTCGCGCGATTGACCGCGACGCATGGGACAAGCGGATGGAAGCCGCCGCCGGTGCTGGGCAACGCCTGCTGGCACTCGCGCGCTGCGACCTGCCGCAGGGCACAAGCGCGCTGTCCATGACGGACATCACACCGCGTTTTACTTTGCTGGGACTGCTCGGGCTGATTGACCCGCCGCGCGAGGAGGCGATCGCAGCCGTGGCCGAATGTCAGCGTGCCGGTTTGCGCGTAAAGATGATTACCGGTGACCACGCCGTCACAGCGGTGGCCATCGGGCGACAACTAGGTCTGTCAGTCGACCGCGTATTGACGGGTAAAAGCATCGAGACGCTGGATGATGCGGCGTTACGCAACATCGTGCGCGACACCGACATATTTGCGCGTGCCAATCCCGAGCACAAGTTGCGCCTAGTACTCGCCTTGCAGGCGCTAGGCGAGCTGGTTGCCATGACCGGCGACGGGGTCAACGATGCGCCGGCGCTGAAAGCTGCCGACATCGGCGTGGCTATGGGCAACAAGGGAACCGATGCCGCGCGTGAGGCGGCCGACCTAGTGTTGACCGATAACAACTTTGCCACTATTGCTCGCGCCGTGCGTGAGGGCCGCGTGGTGTTCGACAACATTAAAAAATCCCTATTGTTTATGTTGCCCACCAGTGGCGGCGAGGCGGGCGTGATTCTGCTGGCGGTGTTCGCTGGGCTGGCGCTGCCGGTCACGGCTGGGCAAATACTCTGGGTAAATATGGTGACAGCGGTAACGTTGGCACTGGCCTTGGCGTTCGAGCCAGCCGAACCGGGTGTCATGCGCCGCCCACCACGACGGCCTAGCGAGCCCTTGATCACGCGCGCGCTGGCGGTGCGCATCGCCTATGTCAGCCTGCTGATGATCACGGTGACTTTCACGGTATTTGAATGGGAGCTGGCGCGCGGCGGCAGTCTGGCAATGGCGCGTACCGCAGCGGTGAACATGCTGGTGGTGGGTGAATTGGTCTACCTGTTCAACGTGCGCTACTTTCACGCGCCAGCTTTCACACGTGACATCCTCACCGGCAATCCGGTGGCGCTGTGGATGAGTTTGCTGTTGATCGGGCTTCAGCTTTTATTCACCTACGCGCCACCGATGCAACAAGTGTTCCACTCCGTGGCACTGGATGTGGCTTCTTGGCTGGTCATCGTGACACTTGGCCTGCTTAAGTTTATTGCCGTCGAAGCAGAAAAAATGGTTTTACGACGCTTAAAGGTGCGCCGTATGTAAGGCAGGCAGGGGATTATTCCAAAGAAAAATCCACCCGACTATTCTTGAGTTTTTCCTTGGGCCCGGTATTTAATATGGAATGAGACCATAGGCGCAACTTGGAAATGGCTTACAAACCCAGGTCACTCAAACTAGGATGATCGTCGGGGCGACGACCGAGCAGCCAAAAAAACTTACGCTCATTTTCTTTAATCGGCAAGTCGTTGATGCTGGCGTAGCGCAGCTCCATCAAACCACTGGCATCAAATTGCCAATTTTCATTACCATACGAACGATACCAATGCCCAGAATCATCGTGCCACTCGTAGGCAAAGCGCACCGCAATGCGGTTCCCATCAAACGCCCACAACTCCTTAATAAGCCGATAATCCAACTCACGCGCCCATTTGCGGGTCAAAAATTCTACAATTTGTGCGCGACCACGAGGAAACTCTGCGCGATTTCGCCATTGGCTGTCGAGCGTATAAACCAATGACACCCGTTGCGGGTCACGGCTATTCCAGCCATCCTCGGCCATGCGTACTTTTTGGATTGCCGTTTCGCGTGTGTAGGGCGGCAGTGGTGGGCGAGTTTCAGTTGCGGTATTCATAGCGATTCTCCTTTGTATATTAATAATGCGGTGTTCGTTACAGGCTAAGTCTATTTATTCGTGTATGAGTTTGCGGATCAAGGCTTCGATGTTCGGGTGATCGAATTCGCGCCCACCAACAGCGCGATAGGCGATGCGCCCTTGCTTGTCGACGATGAAGCTGGTGGGTAGACCCTGCACTCCCCACGACGGCGGTACCATGCCTTTTTCGTCTAATAAAAGTGGGAAGCTTGGCGCTGGATCGAGCTGGCCGGTAAAAGCGAATACTAAATCAAAGCTTTCATTTTGATCGACGGCTAGAATCATGAAAGATTCGCCTTTCAATTTTTGGTACAGGCGTTCCATTGACGGCATTTCACGTCGACAGGGCGGGCACCAAGTCGCCCAAAAATTAACCAGCACGATTTTATCTTTGTAGGCGGACAAACGCTGCGCTTTACCGTCTAAATCGTTAAGTACAAAATCCGGTGCGGCCAGACGTGGCATGACCGGTGTGAGGTGGTGCGTAAGATCGGGTAGCTTGGTTTGCGCCACACTAAAAGCGGGCAGCAGCAAGATCAGGCTAACGCAGGCCCGAAGCGTTGGGGCAAGCCAAGTTTTTAATCTGTCCGGTGAAAGTTTTACCATGTTGGCTCCAAACATAAGTGAGGTCGAAGTGCGCGTCGGGAGCGATTTGGGGCGTGGTAAAACCCTGCGCCCAGTCACCAATGTCAAAGACGATGTCATCCGGTAAGATTGAATAGCCAAAATCGGCACCCAGTTTTTTCCATATAGCAATCCATTCCGACTTAGTGCGCAAGGGATGTTTTTTGCCGTCGTGAGTCACATAGCGCCAATCAGTCACGCGGTAGGACAGGGCTGCGTCAGTTTCGTTGCGCGTGACGGTGCCGAAAACGCAATAACCGTGCAGACTTTGATACAAAGTAGGAGGTAGATCGCGCGAGGAGAGCGTTGCCTGTACGAATTCCGGCAGCAACTGCACCAACTCTAAACTAAAGCCGCGGTCGACGATTTTCCAGGATTTAAGCTCGGTTTCCGGGTTGGTTACCACCGCCACCGCGGCGGAATACACCGGGCCGGAAAACAGTGCAAGACCTATTACTGTAAAAAGCGCTCGAATCATTAACCGGAGTATACGCCCGCCTTTTTTACCAGTGTAGACGTAAGGCTGGAAGCGAGCCACGCGGTAACATCATCGGCCGTCATCGGCCGCGCGAAGAAGAAGCCCTGGTATTCATCGCAGCCTTCTGCGCGTAATAAAGCTAATTGTTCGCGTGTTTCCACGCCCTCGGCGACGACACGCAATTTTAAGGCACGTGCCAGTGCGATAATGGCACGCACAATAGCTAGGTCATCGCTATCGACGCTGATATCACGTACAAAAGATTGATCGATTTTGACGCGGTCAATCGGAAAACGTTTGAGGTAGCTAAGCGAAGAATAGCCGGTACCAAAATCGTCAATAGCCAAATGAACCTGCATTGCTCGCAGTTGATTCATTATGTCGCGCGCGTGCTCGCTGTTTTCGAGCAACACCCCTTCCGTGATTTCAAGTTCCAGGGACTGCGGAGGTATCCCGGTGCCTGCGATAATTTGTTCAACGAACTCGCGAAACTGCACATCGCGAAACTGGCGTGTGGCGACATTCACCGCCATGCTCAGGTTACTATATCCGGCATCGTGCCAAATTTTGAGTTGCTTGGCGGCTGTTTCCAGCACCCATCGGCCGATGGGAACAATTAAACCAGTTTCTTCCGCGAGCGGGATAAACGTCGCGGGAGAAATAGGATTTCCTTGCGCATCCTGCCAACGCAGCAGAGCCTCTACCCCGGTGATGTGCCCGCTGGCGACATCGACTTGCGGTTGATAATGCAAATAAAACTCTCCCCGTTCCAGGGCGCGCCGCAGGTCGGTTTCGAGCCGTAGACGCGCTTGGGCGCTTGCAGTCATCTCTTGTGAATAGAACTGGTAATTATTGCGGCCACCTTCTTTGGCATGGTACATGGCGGAGTCGGCGAATTTCATCAGGGCATCGATTTCTTCGCTATCCGTCGGATACAAGGCAATGCCGAGGCTACCGGAGGCGAACACTTCGCGGCCATTGATTTCAATCGGCGCATTCAGCCGCATCAGCGTATTTTCTGCTAAATTGGCCACGCTCTTACTGTCTGGGATATCGGAAAAAATAAGGGCAAATTCATCACCGCCCAGGCGTGCAACGGTATCGCCTTCCCGCACACCTTGCTTTAAACGTCCGGCGACTTCCCGTAATAATTGATCACCGGCTTCGTGTCCCATCGTGTCGTTTACAACTTTGAAGCGATCCAGGTCCATCAGCATCATGGCCACATAAGTTCCGCGTCGTTTGGCATCGACCATGGCTTGACGTAAGCGGTCATTAAACAGCATGCGGTTGGGTAAGCCGGAGAGATTGTCGTAGTAGGCGAGGCGGTGTAACTCAATCTCGGCCTGCTGGTTCGCGGTTACATCGCGCGCCACGGCAACGATATATCGGTCACGGTTGTTATCCTCGTGTGCGCTGACCAAGGGCTGGATAAATACCTCTACCGGGAAGGTTGAGCCGTCGCGGCGCCGGTGGTTGGTCTTGATGACTCCGTGGTGCGGCGGTTCCGCGAGGATACGTGCATATTCTTTAGCGAGAGACGTGCGCGTGAATTCCGGTTTAGCGTCGTGTGGGCCGAGGGCCATCAACTCTGTTTGGGAAAAACCTAGAGTGTCCCAGCCCGCGCGGTTGGCATCGACATAACGCATGGATTCTCTGTCGATAATATAGATCGCATCCACCGAACTATCGAGAGCGGCTCGAAAACGCAACAACTCTTGCGCGGCCGCTTTGCGCTCGCTGATATCCATAAAAATGACCACCGAGCCCATCAATTCGCCATTTTGGTACATCGGGTGCGACCAGTATTCAACCGGAAAACTGGTGCCATCGGCGCGCCAATGAACCTCGTCGTCGTGATGACAGGGCCGGCCTTCCAGCGTAGCGATGTTGACCGCACAATCGTCGTCCGGGTAGGGCCGTCCATCCGGATAGGTGTGGTGTATCAGGCGGTGCACGGGTTTACCGACCAAATCCGCTTCGCCGGCATAGCCCAGCATCCGTAGGCAGGCGGGATTCGCAAAGGTGCATAAGCCTTTTTGGTCGATACCGTAGATGGCTTCGGTGGTGGATTCCAGCAATAGCCGCACGCGGGCTTCGCTAAAACGCAGAGCGGTGAGTGCCTGGTGAATATTTTCTTGCATGGTGTTTGTAGCGGAGACGAGTAAATCCAATTCATCGTTTGAAACAGGACGCTCGCGCGCTAAGACCAGCGGGGGATTGGCAACGCCAGGATCCAGCGTACGGAGATGGCTTGAAATATCCCCTAGATGACGCGTGATTAAGCGGTGAAACAGGGTAAAAATAAATAGCGCAACGAGAAAAGTACGGAACATATTTCCCAGCAGCACGTGGAATGCATCCTGCACCAACTGTTGGTACAAATTTTCCAGGGTGGCGACCACGGTCAGCGTGCCAATTAAACGCGCTTCGCCACGATGAGAGTAGTACAAGGGAAAGGCACGTTCCAGCACGCGGTGTTTCGGATGAAACCCGCTTGCGGCGCTGAGTTTTTCACCCTCGTGCAAGGCGACATAAGCAATATTCGGCAACTTGCGGATGCCCTCGATCTGGGCTCGAATCTCTTTGGTGTTGGTGGCCCAAACCGATTGCGTGAGTGCGCGCAGATGTACTTCGCCGATTTGTTTAAATTGAGCATTAATTCCGTCGCGGCCACGCTGGTAATCTTGAAATAGCTGTAGCGCGGTTGTCAGCAGGGTAATGCAGGCGCTGAATAAGACAATCGCCACGATCAGGCGGCGCGCTAACGGCGAGCGAAATTTAGGCGAAAATTGAAACAAAGATATCATTTTTTTCGAGGTTCAACGGATTGCAGAATTTTTTCACGATACAGGCGATCGTAAAGCCCCTCTTTCTTGATTTCGCGCAAGGCCGCAGCAATTTTAGGGACCAGCTTAATGTGTTTTTTATGCAGGTAAATATACATCTCGCGCGTAGCTAATGGCGGCTCAAGCACGACAATGCCTTGCAAACCTTGTTCGTGAATTTTGTTTAGCCCCATCCAGCGTACATACAGCACGGCTTCAACGCGCTTTAATTCCAGTAGACGAAATAATTGCGCAGAATCTTCGGCGGTTGCGACAGCGGGTGCGCCGGCCATCATCTGCTCGTAGATTTTCCAGCCCTTAATATAGGCGACAGAATGCGCCCGTAGCGGGCCCAGCTTAGCGGATATTGTGCGGTCCATGCTGAAGGCGACGAATTCCCAATTTACCAGTTTTTCCGGTACTCGAATTAAATTCGGATACTGGCTTTCGAGACCGACTATGCGGCTTAGATCGCCATCCTCAATACCCGCATTGGCGTTCAATAATGCGCGTTCTGCCGGTAGTTTTACTAAGTGCAGTTTGACATGCGCACGACGAAACGCCTCCCCGACCACAATATCCAGAAAGCCGCTGCCGTCTGCTCGGGTAAAAGGCGCGTCATTCGGGTCATTGAGAATCAGCACGGGGATTTTGGCGGGCATAGTCTGCCCCATACACCATAGCGTAGCGCTGAAAAGTAGAATAAATAGAGTGGCTTTCAATAGGAATACTTTAAATAAAGATTGCTTTAAGTGGATAAATATCGGCGGTGGGTGGAATTTCTGAAGCGAGCTCGGGTTTATTCATGCCACATCGGAGTTTATGGCGAGCGATGTTCGGGGTGCGCGATGCGTCGCGCCGGTACCCGTGGTGAGCGAGAGACTTACTTTTCTACTTGGCTAACATCGCGCACGGCACCTGTTGCCGCGCTGGTGGTGAGTGCGGCATAAGCTCGCAGTGCCTGCGACACGATGCGATTACGCGCTACGGGTTGCCAGCTTTTTTTGCCTTTGGCGTGCATGTTCGTGCGCCGCTGCGACAGATCACTGTCGCTTACTTTTAGATGAATACCGCGATTCGGAATGTCGATTTCGATGGTATCGCCTTCTTCCACCAACCCGATATTGCCGCCTTCGGCGGCTTCCGGCGAAACATGGCCGATGGATAATCCGGAAGTGCCGCCGGAGAAGCGACCGTCGGTAATCAAGGCGCAAGCTTTCCCTAGGCCTTTGGATTTTAAATAGCTGGTGGGATACAGCATTTCCTGCATCCCGGGACCGCCTTTGGGACCTTCGTACCGAATGATGACTACGTCACCAGCTTGAATTTTGTCACCCAGGATGGCATCTACGGCCTCGTCCTGGCTTTCAAAGATGCGTGCGGGGCCAGCGAATTGGAGATTGCTCGCGTCAACACCGGCGGTTTTAACGATACAACCATCTGGCGCGATATTGCCGTAGAGCACGGCCAAGCCGCCGTCTTGCGAATAGGCGTGGGCTTTGTCGCGGAGGCAACCGTTGGCGCGATCGGTATCTAGCGTGTCGTAACGCTTGCTTTGCGAGAAAGCGGTTTGCGTTGGCACATTGCCGGGTGCGGCACGGAAAAATTCCAACACTTTCGCATCTTGGGTGCGCATGATGTCCCAGTGCTCCAAAGCGTGCGCCATTGTCGGGCTGTGGATGGTATGCACGTCGCGATGCAAAATACCGGCGCGATCCAACTCACCTAAAATCGCCATTACACCACCTGCGCGGTGTACGTCTTCCATATGGTAATCCTGCGAAGCGGGCGCGACTTTGGATAAGTTGGGTACTTTACGCGACATGCGGTCAATATCTTTCATCGTAAAATCGATGCCGCCCTCGTGCGCGGCGGCAAGCAAATGCAGCACGGTATTGGTGGAGCCGCCCATAGCAATGTCGAGCGCGATAGCGTTTTCGAACGCGTCGAAGGTGGCAATATTACGCGGCAATACGGTGTAGTCGTCACGCTCGTAATGCGATTTGGCGAGCGCGACAATCAGATGCCCCGCTTCCAAAAAAAGGCGTTTGCGGTCGGAATGTGTTGCCAGCGTCGAGCCATTGCCGGGTAAGGACAAGCCAAGTGCCTCGGTTAGGCAATTCATGGAATTGGCCGTAAACATACCGGAGCAAGAGCCGCAAGTCGGGCAGGCGCTAACTTCCATTTCCTGTACATCAGCATCGGAAACTTTCGCGTCGGCGGCGGAAACCATCGCGTCGACCAAATCCAGGTGCACGACTTTGCCGTTGATAACGGCTTTTCCCGCTTCCATCGGCCCGCCGGAGACAAACACGGTGGGGATGTTTAGGCGCATCGCGGCCATCAACATGCCGGGCGTGATTTTGTCGCAATTGGAAATACATACCAGCGCATCGGCGCAGTGTGCGTTTACCATGTATTCCACGCTGTCCGCGATCAGCTCGCGCGAGGGTAGCGAATACAGCATACCGCCGTGCCCCATTGCGATACCGTCATCCACGGCGATGGTGTTAAATTCTTTTGCTACACCGCCGGCTTTTTCAATCTCGCGCGCTACCAATTGCCCCATGTCTTTCAAATGCACATGACCGGGTACGAATTGTGTAAACGAATTTGAAATGGCGATAATCGGCTTGTCAAAATCAGCATTAGTCATACCCGTGGCGCGCCACAAAGCACGTGCGCCAGCCATATTGCGGCCTTGGGTTGTAGTGTGGGAGCGATAGCGGGGCATGATTTTCCTCGAATTAATATCACAGACGCGGCCAAAGAACAGAGAACACGTATGTATAATGAGCAGCTTATTTTAACTCATTCTATTGTTTCCCCCATGCTTGTTCATCCGGAATTTAATCCTGTCGCACTCCAACTTGGCCCGCTCGCGGTGCGTTGGTATGGCTTGATGTATTTATTAGCTTTTATTACGGTCATCGTCTTGGGCCGGTATCGGATTAAAACTCGACCCCACTCCGGTTGGAATAACCAGATGCTGGACGATGTGCTGTTTTTCGGGGTGCTGGGCGTGGTGCTGGGCGGACGGCTCGGGCATGTTCTGTTTTACCAGCCGGACTATTACCTAGCGAATCCGTTGCATGTCTTGTACGTGTGGGAGGGTGGCATGTCGTTTCACGGCGGCCTGCTGGGCGTATTAATGGCGATGTGGCTGTATGCACGTCGTGTGCGCATTTCGTGGTTGATGGTTACCGATTTTATTGCCCCCCTAACGCCACTTGGGCTCGGCTTTGGCCGCATCGGCAATTTTATCAACGGCGAATTGTGGGGGCGTACAACGAATGTTCCCTGGGGCATGATTTTCCCCAAAGTGGATAATTTAACGCGCCATCCTTCACAGTTGTACGAATTTGCTTTGGAAGGCCTCGCTTTGTTCACCATTGTTTGGCTGTATTCCAGTAAACCTCGGCCCACGGGAGCCGTGTCGAGTGTTTTTCTGATGGGTTACGGCGTGTTTCGCTTTCTGGTTGAGTTCACGCGTGAGCCGGATAACGGTTTTCTTTTACTCGGTTTAAGTCTCGGCCAGTGGTACAGCCTGCCCATGATGTTGGTGGGCGGGTTGATGTTTTACCTGTTCACGCGCACAAAATAAAAAAGCCGGGTGCTTGTCCCGGCTTTGCATAAAGGCACCGACAAACTAGGGGCGAATGTAACTCCAACCTAGCTGTTGTTTCGCGCCGATCTCGATTACTCCCGCCGGAACCACCGTCAAGCCTTGCACCAAGTCTTCCTTGGTGACTTTCTGCGTTTTCATCGTGTTGCCGCAGGCGACGATCTTCACGCCGGATGCTTGCGCTTCTTGAATGCGCGTACTAACCGGTGATTCAAGCTTGAGCATGTTAAGACCGGGGCCATAGGCCACAATTTCAATATCCGTCTTGTCCTTGCCTAGGTCTTGCTGCACGTTTTTGGCATTGCTGAGTGCTAGATTCCATTTAGCCGGATCGTTGTCACTGACTTGAATTACAAAACTGGCTTTATCCGGTCGTGGCGGTTGCATCGCACAACCCGAAGTAAAAACCATTAGAAATGCAAGAAATAAAGTTGAGGTAAAACGCATAGGGGAATTCCTTTCAAGAGTGAGGACAGCGTCGTCAATGGTCTTTTTAGACTAACATATTGCCGTACATGAAGATCATAGACCCTGGGAATTTAGAAAACAATGCTGGAGTTGTTGTTTTAAGGGCGCGCGCCACGTTAAATTTTGCTAAATTTAGGGTGCCGGAGCACGGCGCTAGGCCGGGTTTACCCTGAGCCTACTTGCCCGTAAAATGCCGTGCATATGGGCCGATAGCTCAGCTGGGAGAGCGCCGCGTTCGCAATGCGGAGGTCGTGAGTTCGATCCTCATTCGGTCCACCAAATAAGCCGAGCCCCTGCCGGATATCTTTACCGAGCGGTAATAAGCCCGGATCAAGGGGTTTAGCCCAGATTTGCCGTCTTGTCGGGGCAGCCTGGGTTTGACGCTAATGGGCAATCGCGGCTATAATGCCGGGCCTTTCGAGAAGCTGGTGCTAGGTAAATTTAGCGCCTGCGTTTGGGGTGCGGTGGGTTTACCCAGATAGGAATGAAGCCGATGGATCGACTCGTCCGGCGGGTGTTAAGCCTGCAGCTCGCTTCTCTACTTATGGCTGGTTTGACCGTGTACGCTGCGTGGGGAGGGGCGGCGGCAAAAGCGGTGTGGTTTGGGATGTCTATTTCTACCATCAATACGCTTTTGATCGCTTGGCGCATGCGCCCGAACAACAAAATGTTGGGCAAACCGGCAAACCTAAAAGAGTTTATCCGCTCTTGGCTAGAACGCTACCTGACGGTAGGCGTGTTGCTGGCGCTCGGTTTGGGGAGTCTGAAGTTATTGCCGCTTAGTTTATTAGGTGGGTTTATTTTGGGGCAGCTGATTTGGATTTTAGCGCCCTTAACGATTAAAGAAACTTAGCTATGTCTGCTGAAACACACGAAGTTCATACCTCTTCGGAATACATTAAGCATCACCTACAGAACCTCACCTACGGCCAAAAACCGGATGGTCAATGGGGTCTGGCACACACTGTGCAAGAAGCCAAAGACATGGGATTTTGGTCGGTCAATGTTGACTCGATGGGGGTTTCTATCTTGCTCGGCGTATTGTTTCTATGGTCGTTCCGGCTGGTTGCGAAGCGCGCCAGCGCGGGTGTCCCGGGCGGCTGGCAAAATTTTGTTGAGTGGATTATTGAGTTCATCGATACCAGCGTGCGCGGCTCGTTTAGCGGTAAGAACCCGCTGGTCGCACCGATGGCGTTGTCGGTCTTTGTCTGGATATTCTTGATGAACCTCATGGATTTACTGGCGGTGGACCATGTGCCGGACGTGGCTAAATCACTGGGCCTACCGTTCTTTAAAGTGGTGCCGACGACCGACCCCAATATTACGTTCGGCATGGCATTCGCCGTGTTTTTCTTGATTATCTTTTACAGTATTAAAGTCAAAGGCCTCGGTGGCTTCTTGAGCGAGTTGGCGTTTCAGCCATTTGGCAAATGGGGCATGCCCGCCAATCTCTTGCTCGAAGGCGTAAATCTGATTGCCAAGCCGATTTCACTGGCCTTGCGGCTATTCGGCAATATGTACGCCGGCGAGATGATCTTTATTTTGATCGCGATCATGTATGGCGCGGGTATTGGCTTCGGCTTGTTTGCTGGTGTGTTGCAGTGGGCGTGGGCGGTATTTCACATTTTAATTATTACCCTGCAAGCGTTTATTTTCATGACGCTGACCATTGTGTACATGGATATGGCGCATCAAGAGCATCACTAAGATTTCATTTTAATTATTTAAGTATCGACAAACTCAAGGAGATTTTCAAATGGAAATGGGAAACGCACTGCTGTATATCGCTGGCGCTTTGATGATGGGCTTAGGCGCTTTGGGCGCTGCGGTCGGCATCGGCATCCTCGGTGGCCGCTTTTTGGAAGGCGCTGCGCGTCAACCGGAATTGATCCCCATGCTGCGCACCCAGTTCTTTATCGTGATGGGTCTGGTGGATGCGGTACCGATGATCGCCGTCGGTATTGCCATGTACGTCTTGTTCGCCGTTGTGAAATAAGACCGACATCTCGAAAGTAAAACCATGAATATAACTGCCACTCTCATCGGCCAAACGCTCACCTTCTTGGTGTTCATTTGGTTCTGCATGAAGCTTGTGTGGCCGCCCATCATGAATGCTCTGGCCGAACGCAAACAGCTCATCGCCGACGGTCTCGCCGCTGGCGAGCGCGGCAAGCACGAATTGGAACTGGCTTCCAAGCGCGCTGCTGAAAATTTGCGCGAAGCTAAAGGGCAAGCGGCGGAAGTGATTGCGCAAGCGGAAAAACGCGCTGCGCAAATCGTCGAAGAAGCCAAAGGCACCGCGAAAGCGGAAGGTGATCGCATGATCGCAGGTGCCAAAGCCGAAATCGACCAGGAAGCGACCCGTGCGCGCGAAACCTTGCGCGAACAAGTTGCAGCGTTGGCGGTTGCCGGCGCTGAAAAAATCCTGCGCCGCGAAATTGATGCCAAGGCCCACGCCGAACTGCTCGAAGCCATTAAGAAGGAACTCTAATGGC
>JAYVZN010000002.1:0-44321 GCA_043783305.1 Betaproteobacteria bacterium | reverse complement strand
TGATTCGCTCAACTTTGCTATCCTTCATTTGGGCTGACCTCCTGAGTTGGGTGACTTTCGTTTCGCAACAAAAGCCTACCACCAGAAGTGTTCAGCCCGCCTATTTTTGGGGCTTCAGGGGCTTAACCGAGTGCCATGAGGGTCAGAGTCGAATTAAAAAGTGACACAGGTGCGCAATGACGGGGTCGTGCTTTGGTTATGGTGTTATTTGAATTACGCCGGATGATTTAAAGAATAAAAAAACCTCACCCCACGCCCGCTGTCGCGGGCGTGGCAGTTTCTACTGTTGACCGCTACTTGTTGGCCTCAATAAATTCCAGCGCTTCCCTCGGTGAGAGGATGGGGATGCTTTGATACTGCTTGAGGCAAAGCAAATCGTTATCGCCGGAGACGATGAGATCGACCTGGCCGGCGATGGCGGCGGCGAGTACTGCATCATCGTCTGGGTCGCGGCACACTGGCTGCGGCAAGGGCGGCGATTCGACCACTTCCGCCAGCCGCCGCAACTCATCAAGCGTGCGGCTACGCGACGTATTGGAGCGCGTGAGAATAGTATCGAACTTAGACCGGCTGATGACATCGGCCAATTCAGCTAAGAGCGCCGGGCTGATGACGAGCGTAAGTTCCCCGCTTCGAACCTGCTCCAGCAAGGCGTGCGGCGTGCTACGCCACAAGAACCCAGACAACAGCACATTCGTATCAATGATCGCCCGCACGCTTATGCCGTTCCGCGCGCGCGGCTTTCACCTCCGCGTTGATTTCTTCCATCGACATCGGCGGGATACCCGCCGCTGCCACACGGTCGGCAATCGACAACAGCGCATCCGCCGCCTGCCTGCGGCGTAGCGCATCGTTCAACAGTCTGGATAGCGCCTCCGGCGTTAATAGGCCCGCATCCTGCGCCGCCTGCGCGGTCGCATCGGGTAAATCGATTTGAATTCGTGTCATGGCTAAGCCTCCTGCGCGTTGACGCGCTGCTTGAGTTTCTCGCGCTCGATGAAGGTATCGAGCAATTGCGTGATCTGGCGTTTGGCTTTGGGGTCGAGCTTCTCGATTGCCAATAGCCTGCGCTCAAGCCGGTTGGTGGCGATCTTTTTTGGGCGGCGCGGATGCACCAAGCCCAGTAGTACATCCACGCTCACCCCCAGCGCCTGCGACATCTGCGGCAACAAATGGGCGGGCGGCTGCGCGCCGGGTACTTCGTAGTAGGCGACCATGCGCTGCGTGATGCCTATCTCGGCAGCAAATTCCACCTGTGTATAACCGGCGGCCTTACGTAATTGCGCGAATCGTTCGCCAAAGCTCTCAATCACTTCTGTCTTCCGTTTAGTCATGGGGTGCGTACTTCTTGAAGATAACGCACCCATGTTAAGGCCGATTCGTTCATCGGCTTGCCAGAGTATACCAAGAACGTATATTATCGCGTCAACGGATTTCTTCAAAACGCCTCTTGACAGGTTTTGTGGCGTACCTCGCTCCCATCGTATTTCTTGCCAAATTGCCAGCGCACGATTTCTGCAGGATTTAGCTGAGTTTTCCACATTCCGGTTATAAGATTTCGCGTCCCCGGCCTTGCTTAAATCTTAACGTGCGCCAAATTGCCATCATAACGACGGCGCCTAAAAAGGGGGCATACCGCCCCCTGAACGATACGACGATTTCGGCTATCCGCTAAAACGGCTCGTCCTGCGCACGCCACTCCCTCAGGGTCGGGCCTGGCTGCGACGCTTCCTGCAACAGCGCCACGATTTTATCGCCATAGGTCTGCATCAACATCGCACGCAACTGATCCAAAAACTCAACGATGGTGTACGCATCTTCCAGCCGCAGGTGCGTGGTGATCTGGTTCACGCGCATCATCATGGTGCCACCCCCTGCGGTTTCACCTGCTGCTTGAGTAAAGCCTCGTGCGATCGCCAGTGCGGTTGCGTGAGTGGTGAGTTGTGCGACACCCGGCAGATGCGTTGATGATCGAGGCAAGCGGCCACAAGACTTGCATAACACAGATTACGGCACAGCCGCAGATTGCCTTGCACCGCCCGCAATATGACCTGGATGGCCGCTTCATCGAAGGTATTCGCACCCAAGCCCACCGCGTTAACAGGAACTCTTATCCCGGGTAACATTTCCCGGCCCGGTAATCGTATAAGTAACGTTACAGTTTGAAAACTTGAGCTTAATAACCTTGGGGGTGATACCGGGATTTGGATCTGAAATTCCCGAAGCGACAACTCCCAAAGCGTCCGTGCTAGTATCTACGGCATTGTTCCAGTTGTTACTCGTCCAAACGGGAGGTTTCATGGTAATTAATGCAATTGTGGTACCTATCGTTCCGGTATATGCGGTGAGTGATAATTCCCGCGCCATGCGCTGCGTAACCACAGAAAATAATTCTTTGGCGGTAATTGTAATGATCTGGTCGTTGTAGATTGCCGAGACCGGCATCACGGTGAACGTCTTGGTCGTGTCGTTGTAACCTTCGATGTAGTTGGTCAGGGTGTTCGGCGCTAAACGATCCTGTCCTGCGAGCGGTCGTCCCGGTGTGATCACGATGGCCGCCACATTGCGCGCCACGCCATTTTCCACAACCTGCAGGGATGGCATGGCCGTGCTGTTAATCGCAGTACCCTTATCGACAAATTCCGGCGCGATGATGTACCACAATCGTTCGCCCGCAAGATCGCGCAAGTCGGCCATGCCCAAAGATTTCCAGGGGAAGCGTCCGGTATTTCCAGGCAAAACAGTGACTGGTGGGCCGCCCGAACAAATTGAGGCGCTGGTGTCGATATCACCATCGTTGTCTCGATCCGGGCAAGATAAGGCACCAGGATTTTGCTTACTATTTGTCGGGATGCCGTTAATCACAGCCCGCCCAATAATCGCTTCCTTCGCCTGAGCCAAGGCCAGCGCCGTTTTACGCTGCGCCTCCATCTCCGGCGCTTTACGATCACCACGAAGCGTTAACAGTGTCACTAGCCCCAACACCACGATCAACATCGCAATCAGTAAAGCCGCGCCGCGTTGGCGCGGGCTACTGGGCGGTGGGTTTGTCGAAATCGGCATCTTCATCGCGGGCCTTGGGTGCAGGTGTTTTGCGGACATCGGGCGGCGTGGGCGCTTTAGGGGCCGTGGGTTTTACGATGGGTGGTACGGGCGGCGCGCGGTGGAAGCTTTCCGTGACTTGCCCGGTCGCAGGGTCAATGCGTTGGCCAACTTTTAATTTGATTGCGCCACCGGGTAATTGCACTTGTATTTGGTTACGATGCTGTGCGCCCGGCTGTGCGGCATCTTGTTCCACGTGATGGTTGACCCAAACACTGCGTTTGCCGTCACTGCGGGTGACGATGCCGTTGAGTGAAAAATCCGGTGCGCTGGGTGCTTCCGTTTCGCCGCCGGTATTCCCGGTATTCATAGGCATGGTCTTCCGCGCCGTATCCAACAGGGCGCGCTGTTCCGGTGTATGGAATAAGCGGCCCAGTGGTTCCGCTTGCGCAATGAGCGTCAGGGTGCAACTGAATAATATTAAAATTTGCTTCATGGCAGGCTTGTTTTATCCGTTGCGTTTTCTACCAAGGAGAGCCAAGCCAATTCACATTCCGCGTTTAGTTTGGGTTCGAAGCGCACGCTGAACGCATTATTAGTACTGCGGCTCAGGCTACAGCTTTGCAGTAAGTATAGACCGGCCTGCTGGGATTCAAGTGCTTGTAGAAAATTCTGCAAGTCTTCTTCGTGCAGTAGCTTGATGTTTATTTTCATCGTTGTCTGTTGCAGCTTATACCCGGCAATATCAAGCGTGATGGGCGATGTTGTTTGTTGGCTCAATTGATAATCCACCCCCAGCGTATGCGCAGCTTGGTTCGCCGCGCGGAGCGCATCAAGCCAATTGACCCGTTGCTCCGGGCCAATGGTGCCGTTGCGACTTAGATTTTCGTACGCGGCGCGATAGCGTGCGATGATTTGTTTTTCTTGATCCGATTGCGCGGTTTTTTGGCGGATGCTGTTTAAGGATGCCGTTTCACGCGTCAATTGCACGCCGCTCGCAGCGCTCCATTGATGGGTGTAGTACACCAGCGTAAACATTACCGCGCCGACAACCCCTAACAAGAGTAAAGGCGCGCGCAAAACGGACCAATGCAAGTGGCGGAGTTTCATGTTTGGCGCTTCAGTACGATATTCAGTTTAAACTGCGCCGCCCCAGGCTTGGTTTCGGCATTATCCTGAGTGCTGCCGTGTAGGGCGCTGGCAGGATCGAGATCGACGGGAAGCTTGGATATTTTTACGTCGGCCACGGCGGCTTGGCGGCGCAGTACGGCGGCAAAACGCTCAATCAAGGCGAGTGCGGTGCGGTAATCACCGGTAAAAGGCCGAATTTCCGCTTCAATTTCTCCCTGCTGCCGCCAACTAATTTCACCATTCTGAAGAGGCTGGTGGGGTGCCGTAGCGGGGCCGGAACCGATCACGCCATAATGCCAGACGAGATGGTTTAATTGAATTTGTGGGAAATCATTTAAGCCCAGCGCAATCGTTTGCATGAACAGTTCTGGTGAACGTATAAGTTTTTTGATTTGTCCTGCGGCTTCAACCGCATGTTGCAATTTATCGGCGGAAACCGGGGTTGCTGGGAAATGCCGCACAGCCTCTTCGTACTGTGCACGGTAACGTGCGCTATCGGTCATGATCTCTTTAATGGCACTTTGATTGGCGTAGCCGCGATAGATGTTATACCCGCTCCATAACAATGCTGCGACCGCAAGCCCGGCGCTGGCCGCATACCCTCCCCAGCGCAATTTGTGTACGGTGAAATCACCGGTTAATTGCGGTGCGGCAAGACTAACTTCCGGGGGGTATTTCCCCAGTAAATACAGGTGCAGGGCTTCGACATCGCGAGGAAGTGCACCGGCGGTGACACCGAGCGCGGTGCAAATTTGTTCGAAGCTGATGCACTGGCAACTTAAATTCGCCTCCGGTGATAATTGTGTAGAGAGTTGCGCTAGGCGGCCGTCAAAATCCAACGCTTGCACCGTCAGATGTGCATCGCGTGGCAGCAACCGGCTGTTGTAAAGAAACAATCGGCTTTTCTCAATTTCTTCGGCGTAGTGCTGCGCCGTGGCCATCTCGTCTTGCGGTTCGAAGGGCGTTAAACGTCCAATACGCAAACGCCCATTTAGGAAAAAACTTTGGCGCAAACCGCCTTGCTGGCAGGATACAAGCAAAGCACCGGGCGTCGCGCATTTCAGCCGCTGCGCTAAGGCTTGGCTGACTTGCGGTAGCAGATAAATACCGGCTAAGGGCGTGCGGCGGCGCAGTACGTGAGCGAGATAAGGGCGCAACACCTCGCCGGAACTCAGTGCGAGAAATAAATACAGATCATCCCGGCGCTTACCGTTAACTTGTTCGCGTCCTTGTCGCCAAGTCGCGCGGTAGGGCGCGGTGCGCAGCAACTGCCCCAGCTTACGCTTGAGCATTTCGCGCCGCGCACCACCCCGCACATGCGGCAACACTTCGGTACGGTATTCTTCTTCGACTGTGTCTAACATTAAGTAGACCGGGGTTGCAGGATGCGCCTGCAACAGCGTATCGAAAGCCGCCCAGGCCGCCTCGCCATTCGCGTAACCGGAAAGTTGCGACAAGTTGCCGCGCTCGAACAAGGCAAAGCGAGCGCTGCGTGCGGTGAGGCTAACGAGGATTTTAGCGGCCATGATGCGGATTAGTAAGTCAATTTACCCAAAATATCATAGATGGGGGACAGAACGGCGTAGATGATAAACGCCAAAATCGACGCGAGAAACAGCGTTAATCCGACTTGTAAAATCTTTAAGGCGCGTTCGATCCAATCCTCTACACTCCGTCGATAGAAGTGCCCGACGTTTAATAAGGCTTCTTCTAACGCACCGGTAGTTTCGCCGATGCGCATCATGCGAATCACAAGCGGTGGAAATAGTCCCAGATTACGCAAGCTTTCGGTTAGGCTTTCGCCCGCGCTCACTTGTTGCGCGGCACGCTGCAAGGCATTGGCCACATAGCGATTCGCCACGACACCTTCGCAGGCCGCCAGCGCGTCGAGAATCGTAATGCCGGAGCGATACAGGAGTGCAAAATAATTGGCGAAGCGCGCCATCAGCAGTTGCTGCAAAGCCGGGCCAAGTAAGGGAATGTTGAGCTTAAAGTAATCCCAATACAAGCGCGCTTGGGCATTTTTTTGCACGGCGGTTATCAGCGCGAATAGTAATAGCAACGGCAAACCCAGCAGCAGCGGCCAATAGACGGAAAAAATATTCGAGATACCGATCAGTATCTTGGTCTGCAAGGGTAGTGTCTGATTCATGGTGGCGATGAAGCTCACCAGTTTGGGCACCAAGTACAACATCAGAAAAAAAACGACCCCCGTGACAACGACGAACACCATGCTGGGATACAGCAGCAGTAATTTGGTTTTACCGATCAACTCGTCTTGCCAGCGCTGTGTGGTTGCGAGGTCGCGCAATACTTCCTGCATGTTCCCGGTTTGTTCCCCGGTGCGGATTAAGCTGGTGAATAAATGATCGAACACGGCGGGGTGCTGTGTCATGGCTTCCGACAGTAATTTTCCGCCTTCCATATCTTCGTGCATCGCGGAAATGACTTCGCGAAAACGCTTATTGTCGGTGCTGTCCGCCAGATCGGCCAAACCGTCGAGCAAGGGAATACCGCTACGTGCAATTTGTTCTAAGTGAAAACAAAAATTAATTAAATCTTGGCGCGAAATTTTCTTCGCCAGCGAGAACAGCGGTGCGCTCGACTTCAGGCGGCTGGTGACTAAATCCAAGCCCATGCGCCGTAAGCGTTGCTCTAAGTCGTTTTCATTCGCCGCATCCATCCGCCCGCGCACATGGCTACCTTTATGATCGATGGCAAAATATTGAAATGCAGCCATGAGGTTTAACGCAAGCGCCCCGTTAAATCGACCACTCGTGATACCTCCGCTAAGCTCGTGCGACCTTCCAGGACGCGTCGAATGCCATCTTCCGCCAAGGTTTTAAAACCTTTGCGGAATGCCGTTTCGCGCAGCTCGCGCAGCGTGGCATGACGCGCAATCAATTCATCCAAATCGCTGTCGATGAACAGTAGCTCCATAAGCGCGATGCGTCCGCGATAGCCTTTATGGTGACAATGCGGGCAACCCGTTGCGCGATAAATAGTCGGGGCGGCGGTTGTATTCTCAGTCGCATGCCCCAGCAATTGCAACTCTTCCGGTACCGGCTGATACGCTTCTTTGCAATGCGGGCACAGCACGCGCGCCAGACGTTGCGCAACCACGCCGATGATATTGCCGGACATGATTTCGGTAGAGATTCCAATATCCAGCAAGCGTGGAATCGTGCCGAGCGCGGAATTGGTGTGCAAGGTGGTGAACACTTGATGCCCGGTCATGGCCGCGCGGAAGGCCATAACCGCCGTATCTTTATCGCGCACCTCGCCGACCAAAATTACATCCGGATCTTGGCGCATGATGGAACGAATGCCGTTTACAAAATCCATCTTCACGGTCTCGTTGACCGAGGTTTGGCGCATCAAAGTCACCGGGTATTCCACCGGATCTTCCAGCGTCATGATGTTGATGGTTTCATTATTCAGGTGGGTGAGCAGTGAATACAGGGTCGTGGTTTTGCCGGAGCCGGTAGGGCCGGTGACAATTAAAATACCTTCGGGCCGCGCCATCATTAGACGTAAGGTGGCTAACGTTTCGGGCTCTAAACTCATGCGATCGAGTGGAATGATGGAGCGCTCGCGATCTAAAATTCGCAATACGATATTCTCACCGTGCACCGTCGGCTGGGTAGAAACCCGAAAATCAATCGGGCGTCCGGATAGATTAAGCGAGAAGCGTCCGTCTTGCGCGGCGCGTGTTTCGGCGATGTTGATGCCGCTCATGATTTTTAGCCGCACGACGATGCTGGGCCAATAGGTTTTGTGCAAACTGCGCACTTGTTCCAGCACACCGTCGATGCGATAGCGAATGCGTAAAAAAGCAAATTCCGGCTCGAAGTGAATATCGGAAGCACCGTGTTTGACCGCATCCACCAACAAGGAATTTACCAGCCGCACCACCGGCTGCGTGTATTCCATTTCACCGCTGGCGGATTGCAGGCTTTGGTAATCAATTTCGCCGGTTTCAATTTCGCGCAGAATACCGTCTACGGAAAGTTCATAGCCGTAGAAGCGGTCGATGTATTCCTGTAATTGCGCCAAGCCGGCGAGCACGGTTTTAATTTCGATGTGCGCATTGATCATGGCACGCAATTGATCTAGTGCTACGACGTTGAACATGTCTGACATCGCAACCACCAATAATTGTTTTTCGGTATCCATCGCGATGGGCAGCAAATTATGGCGCCGCGCAAATTCTTCCGGCACGAGGCGCATGGCTTCCGCATCGGGTGCCACACTGGCCATGTCCACACTCTCTTGGCCGATGGTGTGCGCCACGATGTCGCGAATCACGGCTTCGGTGATAAACCCGAGCAACACCAGTTGTTGCCCCAGGGGCAAGCCGCTTTGCACTTGTTCGATCAAGGCGATGCGCAATTGATCCTGCGTAATCAAGCCCTGCTGCACCAACAGGTCGCCTAAGCGTTGTTTTTTGCGTTGTTCAGCCATTTTGAAAAAACCTTTTTAACCCCGGATGAGCGTGGATTAACACCGATTAAGGAGTAATGCTCAACTGCTGAATACGCGATTTAAGCTGCGCTAGGTCGAATGTCGCTGTTTTGGTCTGCGAAAGCTTGAGTGCGCGTTGATAGTAATCCAGCGCTACGCGTGGTTGGCGGATGCGCTCCAGACTAACCGCCAGATTGAAAGCGTAGTCCGGGGAATCCGGCGCTAATCGTTGCGCTTCGAAATAAGCTTTTTGTGCTTCGTTCCAGCGCCCTTGTGCGGCGTACACATTGCCTAAACTAAAATATAAAAATGCACCGGGCTGCTGCGCAATGAGTGCTTTTAATTTAGATTCAGCGGCAGCCGGATCGGCGTGTGCAATGATGCTGGTGAGGCTGGCATGCGCAAACATATTATGCGGGTCGGTACCCAAGGTTTTCAGATACAACTGCATCGCTTCTTCGGTGCGACCTTGGCGTTGCGCGATCAATCCCAGACCCAATAAAATATCGACATTGCCGGGTTCCGAGAAACGCAGCTTTTCGTAGGCGCGGCGCGCATCCTCTAAACGCCCTTCCTGCAATAACTGATAGGCGTTATTGATGCCACCGGCACTCAGCGCGGCATTGGAGTCGACGCTAGCGGCTCCAATCCGAATGCCGGGATCGTTGGCGGCGCTAACGCCTGAACTACGTGATTGCTGTATCGGTTTAACGGTTTCAAGCGAATGCAGCACCGATGGTTGTTCGATAACGGGTTCCGTGCGCGGCAATGGTACGGTGGGTACGAATACGGCGGTGGGTGGCGCGGTGCTGTTGTTTTGAGATGGGTCGACTGCGGCCACTGTTGGTATCGGTGCGGCGGCGGGTGGCGACTTCGGTATAAACACCCAGGGTGCGAAAACAGCCAGATAAAAATAAATCGCCATCCCCACTACGACCAACACCAAGGCACTAAGCAAAAACATCAACCGCCGCTTCTCGGCATTTGCTTGTTTTTGCAACATCAAAGCCGCTGCGGCCTTGGCCGAAGCGGGTGGTGTCGAGGCTGGGGATTCCGGCGGCGTTGTTATGACATGTTCCTGCAGGGGCTCCAAACTGAGGTTCGATCCACGATCAGCTTGCTGCAATGCTTTCAGCAATAAGCTCATGGCTGGGCATCGGGGTGCGGCAAAAAGCGTTTATAGAACGACAACTCATCGCTGGACAAACTGGGATTAGTGATAACCGTCGGGCGTAGGAAGATCACTAACTCGGTCTGCGTGGCCTTGCGATCACGCGTGCCAGCCAAAATATTTGTAATAGGATTGTCGGTCAGACCCGGTAGGCCATCGCGATTTTTCGAGACATCATCCTGCATCAAGCCACCTAGAATTGCCGTCTCACCGCTGGTGATTTGCAACACCGACTCCATCTCACGCACTTGGATTACGGGGACATCATTACGAATGCGGTTGACACCGCTGCCCAATGCCGGATTCGGGTCGGACACAAAACCATTTTGGCGTGAAATCGTGGGGCGCACGACCAGCGTTACGCGCCCATTTTCGTTGACCTGCGGTGTTACGCTCATCACGACACCAACGGGTACGGTGTTGACCGTGGTGGTAAAAGTGGGTTGTGTCACCAAACCGGTCGCGGAGAGTGTGCCTTGCTGTACATCAATCGTAAAATACACGAGGTTATCCACTACCTTTAAGATGGAGGTTTGATTGTTCAGCACCAATAATTTCGGACTCGATAAAACGCGCGCATTGCCAAAGGACTCTAGCAATTGAACGGCGCTTTTAAAATTGTCGTTGTTATTTTGATAATTGAGCGTGAGAAAAGCTGGCAATCCGCCCGCCAAGTTCGGTGCGGTACTGAAACTAAAACCGGTTTGCGTCGCACCTAACGCAACTAAGCGCGACCAATCAATGCCGGCGCGAAACTGATCTTTGAGAGTGACTTCAACGATGGTTGCTTCGATCAAAACTTGACGCGCCGCCGCGTTGGTCACGCTCTCAATATATCGGTGTACGACCTTGTGCTGGGCCTCCGTGGCCATCACCAGTACCGTGCCTGAAACTGGATTAACGATCACATCGTCTTTAAATTCGTTCTGTGCGTTTTGTCCCGCTTGGCCGAACACGGCGCTGAATAGTTGCGGTGCCGCTTGGCCTGCCCGGGCAACGGCACTGGCTTGCTGCAAGCGTTCTTCACGTGAGGCACGGGCGGCTTCAACACGCGCGTTTTTATCTTCCGACGACTGCGCGGCGCTACGTGTGGATTTTAAAATGTCGCGGATATTAGCGCTCATCACTTCCCAGAAATCGTTGCTGGAAGCACCGGTAACCGTGGTGCTGGAACTGTTGTTGCCGGCCGCCCCAGCCGCCGCACCACCTGCAGTGGCGGTCGAACCCGTGGTTGCCACTTGAGTCGCAACGGAAATACTGCTGCTGGTTTTACGCGACAAATTAACGTAGTTCACTGTATACGATTTCAAAAAAGGCGTATCCGGTGTCACGATCAAGGTATTGCCGTCCAGTTTGTAACGGATATTCACTTGATAGGCGATGCGATCCAGGATCGCTGTCAGCGTCTCGTTGATCGCGTTCAGCGTGACCACGCCTTGAATATTCGGGTGTACATCGATATTGAGTTTAGTGTCGCGTGCTAAAGAGAACAAAAGCTCTTTAACCGGCACTTCCGTTACGACCACGTTATACGTTAGCGGCTTTACCGCTGTTTTGGGGGGCGGTAATTGCAACGGTACTTGCACCGGCGCGGGAATATTGTTTGCGACCTCACTCTTCGACGGCTCACTGATATGGCCTGCGGAAGGCGGAAAACGCACGATGTCGCTGGCGCAACCGGATAAGGCGAGTAGCGCCACCACCAGCGTCAGACGTAACGCAATAAGGGGGGTAAAAAAATTTGGCTTCAACGGTATCCTCAACGTTTACTGTTTGCGCCAATTTCGGCACGCATGCCTTGAACGGTTCGGAAGTAAGGCCGTTGTGCGCGTAACTGGGCGGGTAATTTTTCCAAGGCAGCATTGGCTTGCGTGCGGTCAGGATAGCTTCCGTAAATCACGCTAAACGCCAGCTTACCACCGGCTTTTGTACGGTACACAAAAACTTGCCCAATATCAACGACTTTGCTGAGTTCCTGCAAGTAGTTTTCCAGACGTTTGTTATCGAGTGCGCCCAGTAATTGGATATGGATACCCACCGTTCCTGGATCGGCGCTATCCAACCATTGCTTGGTTGCGGCGAGACGAGCCTGCACAATGTCAAGCGACTGGGGTTTAACGACCACCGGTGGCGATGGGGTGGCGAGAACGGTCGATACCGGCGGTGTGGTTTTGGGCACTTGAATACTCGGCGCTGTATTGCGCCAAGTTGAAACTGCCATACCGATACCGACACCCAAGGCCAGCAATCCGAATGCGCCTAAGCCGATACCCCATAAACGACGTGGCTCGATATCGGCAAATTCGGCATCTATCGCTGCCGCCAGCACGTGACGCGGAGTGATTTCGTGGGTTTGTTCAGAAAAAGCGGCGAGCAAGGCTTTGTCGGCAATGATATTGATGCGTCGCGTCAAACCCAGGGATACGCGGGCAATTTCACGTACCGCGCCGATGCTAAACACATCCGGCCCTTTGTAGCCCGCTTGGCGCATACGAAAATTCAGGTACGCGCGGATGTCGGTAGTGTTTAACGGATCCAAGCGAAAGCTATGTGTGATGCGCTCTTTTAACTGGCGAATATTTGGTTCGGCCAAGGTTTCATCCAGCTCCGGCTGACCAAACAAAACAATTTGCAGTAGCTTGTGGTGTTGGGTTTCGAGATTGGAAAGAAAGCGAATTTCTTCTAGCGTAGCGATTGGCGTGGCCTGCGCTTCTTCGACAAAAATCACCACTTGCCGACCCTCGGCATGACGTTGCACCAGATACGCTTGCAGCAATTGCATTATTTGCAAGCGGCTGCCCTCGTGCGGTAATTCCAAGTGCAGATCGAACGCGATGGCATGCAGGATTTCACCCGGCGCAACACTTGGATTGGCAAGGTATACGGTCTCGACCGTATCGGGTAAATGCGATTCCAGCATACGGCACAACATCGTCTTGCCGCTGCCCACTTCGCCGGTAACTTTAACGATGCCTTCGCCTTGGGTAATGGCGTACACCAGTGCGTCCAGAATCGGCCCGCGATTACCTCCCGGGAAAAAAAACGCAGTATTCGGTGTAATTTTAAACGGGGATTGGCTCAGGCCGTAATGCGCGTTGTACACGCTTACTCTTCAGCGCTGGGTTGATACGCCTGCATACGCGAATAAAGAGTGGTGCGGTTCACGCCGAGTAGTTTGGCGGCTTGGCTTAAGTTGCCGTGGGTGATTTTAAGTGCCGCTTCAACATAGCTTTGCTCCCACTGTTTGAGAGTTTGATCCAAACTGAAATTGGTTTGGCTTTGCAAATGTTTCTTCGCCAGCTCTTCCAAGGATTTGTTGTCGTTTGGCATCTCTGCGCCGGCCGGAGCATACAGCTCAGTATCCAGCTCATCTTCCAACTGCTGCCGGGTCACGCTTTGGCCGCCATACTTGGTGGTTAGGCGAATCACGATATTGCGCAATTCGCGCACGTTGCCCGGGAAGTGATAGCTCATCCAGCGGGCATGCGCATCCGCATTGAGCTCGAAGGGTTTCGTGTTGACTTGCAAAGCGTAAAACGCGCGGAAGTGCTGCAACAAACCGACCTTGTCGTCATTCAAATCACGTAGCGGCGGCACACTCACGGTAAACACGCTTAAGCGGTGATAGAGATCGGCGCGGAACCGGCTTGCGCGCACTTCTGCGCGCAGGTCGCGATTGGTAGCAGCGACAATACGCGCATTGCTGTGCCGCGTTTGTGTTTCCCCCACACGTTGAAACTCACCGTTTTCCAACACCCGCAGCAGCTTGGCTTGCAACTCAAAGGGCAGTTCACCAATTTCGTCCAAAAATAAAGTGCCGTCGTTCGCATCCTCGAAATAACCGGAGCGCGCCGCAACAGCACCGGTAAATGCGCCCTTGCTGTAACCAAACAGCGTCGGCTCAACCAGCGTCGGCGAGATAGCGGCGCAGTTGAGCGCTAGGAATGGTTTTTTAGCGCGCATGCTGAGTCGATGCAAACAACTCGACACCAATTCTTTACCGCTACCGGACTCGCCTTCGATCAAGACAGGAAAGGGTGAGTCGGCGAACTGTGCGATCTGCTGACGCAGCTTCAACACCGCCGGGCTCAGACCCACCAAGCCGCAACTGGTATCGGCCGCGGCTTCCTCCGAGGCGGCAACCTCCGCATCGCGCGCCTTTAATGCGTTCGTCAGGTGCTGCCGTAACCGCTCCGGGTCGCACGGCTTGGCGATGAAATCAATCGCGCCCAGGGTGCGCGCATGACGTGCATTCGTCTCGTCGTTCTGCCCTGATAAAACTAAAATTTTAATCGATGGGGAAAAAGCCAGTAGTTCCGAAATCAAGCGAAAACCTTCGTCCGGCAAGTGCGGCAAAGGCGGTAGGCCTAAATCCACCAAGGCCAACTGCGGCGGGGTCGCCATTTTGGACAACACCGTCTGCGCCTTCGCGCGCGAATCGGCGACTTGCACTTCAAAATGCCGTTCGAGCACAAAGCTCAAGGTGTCGGTAATTAAAGGATCATCATCGACAATCAACAGGCTGGGTTTGTTTGAGCTTGAAGCCATTTATAGTTTTCCCCCGAGCGTTGACGACACTACGTACGTTTTATGCAAGTGTCGAAGAATTGACATTGTGCCAGAGAAAGAATGGATAAGCTATTGCGGATTAGAGTGTTATGGATACGATATCGTGCCGGTCGGGGATTACTTTGCCATAGTCGTGGCGGTGGGTGTCTTTGCTGTTAAACATGAAGAGATGGTGGATGTTAAAGCGAATGCGCCGCCAATCGCATCCGTGGCCACGATATAGCCTATCTGAAGGGATTGGGTATTGTGTTTTTTTGCGTACAGCGTGTACTACGGCGAATTTAATTTAGCCCCTTTGCTACGATTCCTCGTTTAAACTTTTGATGGGGATATTTTGAAAGAATTGACACAAGCAATTCAAGAAATTTTCACGATCTTGAACAGATTGAAATGAGAGGTAACGAAACGAAGCAATCACGGCGGTGCGAAATCCGGTGTCACCATCGAACAGACCGCCATGCTCGTTGATGATCGTGAGGCCCAACTAGAGGTAGTGTGCACATAGCCGCAAAAACCGCCTCGTAATTTTTTACTGCTTGCCATGAAGACTTTTCTATCCGCCGTCCCAGCCCAATACTCGGGATAGCCGGTATAGTAGGCGCATTCGATTTCACTGCGTTCATGCGGGGTTTTATGACCGGCCTACAGGCGTTTATCGGCATCACGATCTTGGCTCTGTGCGCCTTGATGGTTCATCGCATTCGCAAAAAATCGAATGACGATCTGGCCGCCGCCCGCGGCGAAAATGCCAAACTCGAAGCAGCGATCACCCGGGCACAAAAACAAAACGCCGCACTCGAACAGAGCAACGGCGCATTGGAAAAAGAACTACTCGAATCCGCCATTGAAAACCGGATCGGGGCGATCGACAAAGAGTGCGAAGAACGCAATGAATCCAAGTGCCTGGAACAATCGCTAAAACTGTTTCAGTCGCTACAGCCTAATATTGACGATCTATGCGACATTTTGCTCGATGCCGCACAAAAACCGCTGGACAACGAGCGTCTGTTGCACTGCCAAGAACTGGCGGCGCTGGGCAGCGCCAATGGCGGTGCCTGCGCATACCGGTTCCACGTCCAACTCGCGCAGATTGAGGCGGAATGCCAGCGACGCGGGCTGCAGCCATCCGCCCTCACACCGTCCGCACTGCTCGCCGCATGGGGCAAAAAATGATGGGCCATTTTCTGGAAATTTCCATTAAAGACTGGGTTCTGCTGGTATTTGGTGCCATTTTAAGCCTCATAGTTACCGGACTTATTTATGGCTACGGATGGTTGCGTCATCGCCACGTGCAAAACGCGCTACAAACAACCGACGGCTTACGTGATGAATTGAAGACACTCCAAAAGGTATACGCACGTCTGCAACAAACCTATGAAACACTGAATGCCCAACGTGCGGCCCTCCTGCCGCAGTTGATCCTGGCCCACGACAAGGCCCAACCCGATGAGGCATGGCGTTACCAGGATGGGCTCGCCAATTGGCTCACCGTTTGGCGTGAACGCCTGGGCGAACACGCAGCGCATCTGGCACTGGCCCTGCTGGTCAACCCCGATGGCGAAGAAAATCAAGGCTTGGCCATGGCGCTGCTGGCGGCGGCGCTGGGCAACCGCAGCGCCGCCGACCTTTTAATCGAGAATGAAGTCAAAGCCCTGGCCAAAGCGGATGACCTTGGCGCGGGGTCTTCGAATCCCGCATGGGAACACTTGTTTCAGGCGATACGCCCTACGCAGCGGCAAGACCAGATTGCGCTGTGCAACAATGCGGGGCGAAAAGGACAGGAAGCGTATAAGGCGGGCGACTATCGTTTGGCTACCCGCTGGTTTCGTTTGGCTCTGTATTTGGGAGAAGTCGCCTATGGCCCGGATCATCCCCATGTCGCCCGCTATCTAAACAATCTGGGGCAACTGCTGCAGGCCACCAATCGCCTGGTCGAGGCCGAGCCGTTGATGCGTCGGGCGCTGGCGATTGAGGAGGCAAGCAATGGCCCGAATCATCCCCATGTCGCCATCCATCTGATGTACTTGGTGGAACTGCTGAAGGTCACCAATCGCCTGGTCGAGGCCGAGCCGTTGATGCGCCGGGCGCTGGCGATTGACGAGGCAAGCTATGACCCGAATCATCCCGAGGTCGCCACCTGTCTGATTTGCTTGGCGGCCCTGCTGTATGCCACCAATCGCCTGGTCGAGGCCGAGCCGATGATACGCCGGGCGCTGGCGATTGACGAGGCAAGCTATGACCCGGATCATCCCAGGGTCGCCCGCGATCTAAACAATCTGGGGCAACTGCTGAAGGTCACCAATCGCTTGGCCGATGCCGAGCCGCTGATGCGTCGGGCGCTGGCGATTGACGAGGCAAGCTATGGCCCGAATGATCCCCATGTCGCCACCTGTCTGACTAACCTGGCGCAGCTGCTGCAGGGCACCAATCGCCTGGTCGAGGCCGAGCGGTTGATGCGTCGGGCGCTGGCGATTGACGAGGCAAGCTATGGCCCGGATCATCCCGGTGTCGCCATCCATCTGAACAACCTGGGGCAGCTGCTGTATGCCACCAATCGCCTGGTCGAGGCCGAGCCGCTGATGCGTCGACAGTTGGAAATCCTTTTAGCTTTCAAAATGACAACCGGACATGAGCACCAGTACCTGGGTGCGGCTATCGGTAACTACACCGGGCTGTTGGAAGCGATGGGGCGCAGCTCGGAGCAGATACGCGAGCAGTTGAATCAAGTCGGTGTGGCCAAAAAGGATAGCTAAATAAGCGGTAGCCAAATTACATCGTGTTTGTCTATTTTGGTT
The DNA here is from genome assembly GCA_043783305.1 of Betaproteobacteria bacterium. Classification (GTDB taxonomy): domain Bacteria; phylum Pseudomonadota; class Gammaproteobacteria; order Burkholderiales; family Thiobacteraceae; genus RBG-16-58-11. The sequence goes on along the minus strand of JAYVZN010000002.1, from coordinate 27,149 downwards.
ATCCACCATGAGGTCGAGCAGAGCCTTCTGTTTGTTCCACCGACACGAAGACGGCATCAAGCAAAGAGGGGATTGTCGACTTTCACGAGGCCCGGAAGTGCCATTGCATTAAAAGCCTGAACGAATTTCAACTAGAGGTGAATATAGGTGCTTAGTCAATGGCCACTAAATAGGCCTCTTCCAACGTTGCGCCATGATATTGCGTGCGGCAGTCGGCAGCGGTACCGAGGTATGCGATTTTTCCCTCATGCAAGATCGCCATTCGGTCACAAATTTCTTCGACATCGGCGAGCACATGCGAGCTAAAAAAAACGGTTTTACCGACTTGCTTTAACAGCGCTAGCTGGCGCTTTAATAGCGCGCGTGCTTTGGGGTCGAGGCCGCTCATCGGTTCGTCCAGGATGAATAGTTCGGCTTGGCTTAGGAAGCAGGCGGCTAAACCCAATTTTTGTGTCATGCCTTTGGAGTAGCCGCGCGCTTGCCGCGTCAGGGCCTGCGGGTCTAAATCCAGGGCAATGCACATGGCTTGCGCTTGTTCTTCGATATAAGGCAGTTCGCGCAAGGCCAGCATGTACTGCAAAAAATCGCGCCCGGTGAGGGCGTGTGGTGGCATGAAGCTTTCCGGAAGATAGGCTAGCGGGCGGCGTGCGCGGGTTTCGCTGTGGGGGATGTCGAGAAGGTAGATATTGCCGCCGTCGATATCGCAAAAATTGAGCAAGCATTTAATCAAGGTGGTTTTGCCGGCACCATTTTTACCGACTAAGCCGAAGCATTCGCCGCGCTGCACTACGAGGTTTAGCGGCAACAATACCGGTAACTTGCCGTAGTTTTTGGCGAGTTGCTGTATGTTCAGTGCGGAGGTTAGGTTAGCGTTATCCATGATCGGTTGGCATCATAGCAGGCGCGGTTATTTTACCGAAGCCAAGGTAGCTGAGGTGTCGAATTTTGGCTGCCATGCCAAGACTTGTGCGGCGCGACTGCAATCCAAAGTCAGTGCATGCGGTATGCCGTCGAGCCAGGCCGGTTCGCCACCGAAGCCGGTAAGTCGCCAAGCCAAGTTCAGCGTTATTTTGGCTGTACTAAAGCTAATCGGTAGGGGGTGTGCGTGTCTTTGGGCGATGGCTTGCTTGAAGCTGTAGCTGCCGGGTGCCGCTAGGTTGATCGGCCCGCCGGACGGCTGCAATAGACTCGCGATAATGGCTTGCGCTACATCGTTTTCGTGTACGCACTGCAATGGCGGCTGCGGTTCGTCGAGCGTGACATAACAGGGTTGGCGCAGTAACTTGCTGAGTAAAGGTTGGCAGTGCGGGCCAAGAATAATATGCGGGCGGAGTCGCACTGCCTGCGGAAACTCATGCTCCATCCAAGTTTCTACTTGTGCTTTGTGCCGGGCATAGAGCAAGCCCGGTAAGGGGCGCAGCGCAGCGTGTTCATTTAAATTTTCGCCGGTACCGTACACGGCTGCGCTGGATAGATGTACAAAACGTGTAATGCCCGCTTGGCGTGCCACGTTAAATAAGTCGCAAGTACCTTGCACATTGATATCGTGCATGGTTGTCGCTGCCATTTTGCCACGCAGAACGATAAAGGCGAGATGCACCAGTGCATCGCAACCCTGCATCCAGTGCGCTATTTCCGGACTGCGAATATCGGCGATGTGATGTATGAATTTGGGGTGCGTGAAGTTTACCGTTTTCCAATCAACGCCGATCACGGTGCTGATTTCAGATTGCGTGCAGAGTTTGGGCAGGAGTGCTTGCGCTAAATGGGATGCGGCACCGCTAAGAAAGATGCGCATCTTAGCGTTCTGCCTGTAGCGCGGGCATCACTTCTTCGGCGATGCAGTGCATCGATTCACGCGCCACTTCGGCAGGCACTGCACCGGCACCTATCGCCAGGAGTAGGTGTGTTACGCCCTGCTCGCGATATTTAGTCAAGTACTCGATACATTCTGCGGGCGATCCGGCGAAGGCCATGCCGAAGGTTTGCAGCCAGTCGGCCTTAATGCCGCGCGCCAACAAATGGCGGAAGCGACCCAATTCACGAAAGTGTTCGTAGCTTGGATACATTTTTTCCAGCACCGGGCGTACGGTTTGAAACAAGGCGCGATAAAACCATTCGAAGGCTGGTTTAGCGATCCGTTTGGCACGTTGCCCATCGGGTAAACACAGGATGCCGAGCGTCATGCCGACGCGCGGTGGCACGAGTATCGGTGCTGATTCGCGCCAAATTTTTTGATAGCGCTGAATATCGGCACGTGTCATAAACCACGGTTTAAACGGTCCGGCGAGCACACCCAAGCCCTGGCGCGCACTCCAATCGAAGGATTCGGGACTCACCGCTGCGCTCCACAGTGGCGGATGCGGTTGCTGCACCACGTGCGGTAGGATATCCAAATTTTTGAATTGCACTTGCCGGCCTGTATAGCTAATTGGTTTACGGTTAAAACTTAAACGTAAAATGTCTAAAGTTTCCTGAGTTAGTGCGCGGCTATGCGCCATGTCAACACGAAAGACCTCGTATTCCTGCGGTGAAAAACCGCGTCCGAGGCCGATTTCCAAACGGCCCTCCGACAGCACATCCAGCATCGCTACCCGCTCGGCCGTGTGGATAGGGTGATGATACGGTGCCGGAATCACACCTAAACCCAAGCGTAGCCGCTGCGTACGCTGCGCGGCGGCACCCAATAAAATTTCCGGTTTGGAGCTATGAGAATAGCCGCGCGTAAAGTGATGCTCAACCAACCAAGCGCAACCGAAGCCGATTTGATCGGCGAGCGCTATGCTATCCAGCCAATCACGTACTGCCTGCACTTCACTAACGGCACCCTGCGGCGGCATGGAGAGTTCATAGAACAAATCAAAGCGCATGCGCAATCCAAGCTAAATAATAGGATAATGCCAGCCCATGCCAATCACGCCAAATTTTCATTACTGCCGACTCGGTGCAATTGGTTGGGATTATGCCGCCTGGAACGGTGTATTTTATCCGGAAGATTTACCGGTGGACTGGCGCTTAAATTATTACAGCACCCAGTTCGAGTGCGTGTATTTGCCTTACGCCGCTTGGCACGCTACACCGCTGGAAACGCTGCAAGAATGGCATCACACCACCTTAGATCAATTTCGGTTTTTATTGGAGCCGCCACCTAGCCCTAACACCGATACCGCGCTGATTGCCGCTTTGGGCGAAAAAGCATTGTTGGCATATCAGCGTGGCCCGACACTCCTCTGGTTTGATCGAGACACGCCGTTAAAGCATCTTGCGCAGTCGTTGCAAGCGCTTGAGCAGGCGAGCCCCATTTACCTTTTGTCGACGAGCGGCGATTTTACGCAGTTGGAGCAAGTACAAACCCTGTTGGAAGTAATGGGTTATTAAGCTCCCGGTTTTATTCGTCTTGGGTTCGGGTTAGAATGCGCCGTTCTAAAAAAATCTCTTATGGATATGCCTGCCGATAATTTCGTCGAAATCCGCGATCTGAATTTTGCCTATGATGTGCGCCCCGTGCTGCAAGGTATCAACATGGAAATTCCGCGCGGTAAAGTTGTGGCGATTATGGGGCTTTCGGGGTGTGGTAAAACCACATTATTGCGGCTAATCGGTGGGCAACTGAAACCAAGCCAAGGGTTGCTGAAGGTTGACGGCCAGGTTATTCAAGATATGGATCCGGATCGTCTTTATGCAATGCGTCGGCGTATGGGTATGCTGTTCCAGTTCGGCGCTTTATTTACAGATATGTCGGTATTCGACAATGTGGCTTTCCAGATGCGCGAACATACCGATTTACCGGAGCGTTTAATTCGTACGCTCGTGTTGTTAAAACTGGAGGCTGTTGGTTTACGCGGCGCGCACGATTTAATGCCGACTGCGCTTTCCGGTGGCATGGCGCGGCGTGTGGCGCTAGCCCGCGCCATCGCCCTGGATCCGACGCTGATGTTGTACGATGAGCCCTTCGCCGGTTTGGACACCATCTCCTTGGGCGTAATCGGCAATTTAATTCGCCATCTGAACGATGCACTGGGGGCCACTTCCATTGTGGTGACGCACGATGTGCAGGAATCCATGAAAATTGTGGACTACATTTACTTTATGTCGAGCGGAAAAGTGATCGCGCAAGGATCGCCGGATGAGATTCGGGCGCTGGATAGCGGTTTTGTGCATCAATTCGTGCATGGCGAAATCGACGGTCCGATGCCCTTCCATTATCCCGGCGCTAGTTATGCGGCGGATCTGGCGTTGGAGGCGGCTCATGTTTGAGCGTGCGATGACGGCTATTCGCGCGACCGGTAGTCGCGTGGTCGACGGAGTGTGGCGTCTCGGCTTCGCCTTCCGCTTCTTTTTTGCGGTGTTGACGCATTCCGGAATGAGTTTTCGCCGCTTTCGTTTGATTATTAAAGAAATTTATTTTAGCGGCGTAATGTCGCTGATTATTATTTTGGTATCGGGCTTATTCGTCGGCTTGGTGCTGGGCCTACAGGGCTACGAAACGCTGCAAAAATACGGCTCCGAAGCCGCTCTGGGTTCCTTGGTTGCCTTGTCCTTAGTGCGTGAACTGGGTCCGGTACTGGCGGCTTTGCTGTTTGCAAGTCGTGCCGGTTCCGCTATCACCGCCGAAATTGGTTTGATGAAAGCCACAGAGCAGATCAATGCAATGGAAATGATGGCGATTGACCCGATTGCGCGCGTGGTTGCACCGCGATTTTGGGCGGGCGTTATCTCGATGCCTTTATTGGCCGCGATGTTTTCCGCTGTTGGTGTCTTCGGTGGCTATTTGGTCGGGGTCGTTTGGATCGGTGTGGATGAAGGGCAGTTTTGGTCGCAAATGCAATCCTCGGTCGATTTTCGGCACGATGTGCTAAATGGAATAATTAAGAGTTGCGTGTTCGGCGTTGCAGTCACTGCGATTGCTTTGTTTGAAGGTTATGACGCGCCACCGACGGCAGAGGGTGTTTCACACGCTACGACGCGTACTGTGGTGACTTCCTCGTTGGCGGTTTTGGCGTTGGATTTTTTATTGACGGCTTTTATGTTTCGGGGGATTTGACCTTATGGAGCGCACAACGTTAGATTTGTGGGTTGGCTTATTTGTGGTGGCGGGTTTGGCGGCTGTACTCGTGTTAGCGATTAAAGTCGGAAACTTAAGCACCTTTAATATGTCTGAGTCCTACACTTTGCAAGCGGAGTTCGATAATATCGGTGGTCTTAAACCACGGTCACCGGTTAAGAGCGCTGGTGTGGTGGTAGGGCGAGTGACGGCGATTACGTTCGATAATAAATCTTTTCGCGCGCACGTTTCGATGGTAGTGGATCAGCGCTATCAGTTCCCGAAAGATACGTTTGCTAAAATACTGACGGCGGGCTTGTTGGGGGAGCAATACGTTGGCTTAGACCCGGGTGGTGACGAGCAAAGCTTAAAAGGCGGCGATCTGATTGCCAAAACACAATCGGCGATCGTGCTGGAAAGCTTAATCAGTTCATTTTTATATAACAAGGCATCCGAAAGTGATGTTAAAAAATAATGGCCATCGCTTTTTAAGCGAAGGGTTCTTTATTAACAGGGAAAACAAGCAATGAATATGCAGCGAATCTTAGGCTTAACGTTATTTCTTTTCTGTACAGTTAGCTTCGCGACGGAGCTCATTGCTCCCGATGAAATGATTAAGCGCACCGCTGGTGAAGTCTTGGATATTATTAGGAAAGACAAGGATATTCAGGCGGGTGATAAGCAAAAAGTCAAAGATCTGATCGAGACTAAAATATTGCCACAGTTTGATTTCACCCGGATGACGCGGCTTGCGCTGGGTCGTTTCTGGAGTCAGGCAACGCCGATGCAACAACAAGAACTGACTAACGAATTTCGTTCACTCTTGGTGCGCACCTACTCGGCTTCGCTGAATTCCTATAGAGACCAGAAAATTGAGTACAAGCCGCTAAAGATGAGCCCGACAGACACCGATGTCGTGGTTAAAACCACCATCCAGCAATCGAGCGGGCGCGGTATCCCTATCGACTACACCGTGATTAAAACCCCGGTGGGCTGGAAAGTATATGACATCGCAGTGGATGGGGTGAGCTTAGTGGTGAACTACCGTTCGACATTCGCACAAGAAATTCAGCAAGGCGGCATCCCTAAATTAATTAGCACGCTGCAAGCGAAAAACAGCGGCGGATCGTTGGAAGCTAAGAAAAACTAATGATGTTAACGCGTGATGGTGACATACTAAAAGTCGCTGGTCCTATGAATATCGCTAGCGCGGCAGGCCTGCTCAATCAAAGCAATGGCATGCTAAGTACTGTAAATATCGTGGATTTAGCCGAGGTAACAGAAATTGATTCTGCGGCGGTTAGCCTGTTGTTGGAATGGCGGCGTCAAGCTAACGGATCGACACTGCGCTTTACCAATTTACCGGCGGCGCTTAAAAGCCTAGCCGAGTTATATGGCGTGACGGATTTAATCCCGCAGTAAATTTCTGTATTGTGCCTGCCAATGTCGGGTCGCCCGATAAAGCAAACCAGTTCTGTGGTTAATTCGATTTCCGGCCATCAATACCTTCTAAAGGATGACCCCATGATTACACCCGAACAAGTTCAGCGCTACATTGAGGAAGGTCTCCCTTGCGAGCATATCGAAGTCAGCGGCGATGGGCAGCATTTTGAAGCGATTATCGTGAGTACGGAATTTAGCGGTAAAAACAGACTACAACAGCATCAGCGCGTGTACCAAGCGTTGGGCGCACGTATGCATGCGGAAATTCACGCCTTGTCGATGCAAACATGCGCACCGGCGGATTGGGCGAAGCGCTAGATTTTTGCCACAAAGCATCACCGGCTTGCCAGCCTTTAATGGAAGGAGATGGGTAGTCTGTAGGCATGCTAGCCTTTCAGTCGAACCCACACAAAACACTCATGGATAAGCTTCTCATTCAAGGCGGCGTTACGCTGTCCGGCGAAGTGCGTATCTCCGGCGCAAAAAATGCGGCCTTGCCGATTCTGTGCGCCAGCCTGCTAAGCGCCGATACCCTGACACTGCATAATGTACCGCACTTGCGTGACATTACCACTATGCTGACATTGCTGGGGCAGATGGGTTTACAGGTCAACGTAAGTGAGAAAATGGGTGTGGCCTTGAAGGGTGCCGACATCGACAAGCGCGAAGCGCCCTACGAAATGGTTAAAACCATGCGCGCATCGATTTTGGTGTTGGGCCCCTTGTTGGCGCGTTTCGGCGAGGCGCGCGTGTCGTTGCCCGGCGGATGTGCCATCGGCTCACGCCCGGTTGATTTACACATCAAAGGCCTGCAAGCGATGGGCGCACAGATCGAGATCGATCATGGATACATCGTCGCCAACGCTCAGCGGTTAAAGGGCGCGCGTATTTTTATGGACTTAGTGTCGGTTACCGGTACCGAAAATCTAATGATGGCCGCTTGCTTAGCCGATGGCGAAACCATGATTGAGAATGCCGCGCGCGAACCCGAGGTGGTTGATCTTGCGCAATGCTTGGTGAGTATGGGCGCACTAATATCCGGTGCCGGTACCGATGTTATTCGTATTCGCGGTGTAAAGCAGTTGCACGGTGCTCACCACCGAATTATGCCGGATCGCATCGAAACCGGTACCTATCTCTGCGCCGCCGCTGTAACCGGTGGTGAAATTCGGCTGCTCAATACCTCGGCGGCCTACCTGGATGCAGTGATCGATAAACTCATGGATGCCGGCTGTAATATCCAGAGTGAAAAATCACCCAACCACGATGCAATTATTTTGCGCGCACCCAAAAAACTCAACGCCGTATCAATTCGCACCTCGCCTTATCCGGCCTTTCCTACCGACATGCAGGCACAGTTTATGGCCATTAACGCGGTGGCGGGCGGTACCGCCATTATCCGTGAAACGATTTTTGAAAATCGCTTTATGCACGCGGTCGAATTGCAGCGCCTGGGTGCGAACATCAAAATCGATGGCAATCAGGCAGTCATCGAAGGTGTTCCCAAACTTACCGGCGCGAATGTCATGGCCACCGATTTACGTGCCTCCGCCAGCTTGGTAATTGCCGGTTTGGTCGCCGAGGGCGAAACTTTGATTGACCGTATTTATCATCTGGATCGTGGCTACGAATGCATCGAAGAAAAATTGTCTCAACTGGGGGCTCGGATTAAGCGGGTGCATTAAGTAGCTGCGGGGCGTGTGCAATTTTTAAAAACGAACCCACTTTAGCAGCGCAAGGTATTCATCCGAATTACCTTGTTTGAATCCACTGACATTAATCTGCCGCAACACCTTGCGTCCTTGTTCCGTGCTGCTCAGCGTTATTAGCGCTTGGCGTAGCTTGATAACTTCAGTTGGCGATATTTTGGACGAAGCGATCACCGCCCAGGAGGGAATATTACGGCTGCGAAATAATATACGCTGACGTTTCTTTTCCCATTCCCTGGCCACGGCGGAAGAGACGAGGGCGGCATCCGCCAATTTAGCGTCGACGGTGTAAGCTGCGGAATCTTGGAAGCGGGTGTATTTGATTACGATTTTGGAAGGGTCGATGTTTGCATCGTGCAGCGCAGTAAGCCCCACTTTAGTGATGAAGGTGGATTGTTCCGGCATGGTGACACGCTTACCCACCAAATCTTCCACCCGCTGTAGCGGTGAATCCTTAGGGACAATTACGGCGGCGTATAATTCATCTGTGGCTTGCGCCACTAAGGTGAAATTGTTTTCGCGAATGGCGCGGCCCGCCAAACCAACTGGACGTACAAACATCAAGGCGTACTTACCCGGCTGCATGCTTTCCAGCGAAAATTTTGCTTCCTGTGAAGCATCCACTAGGATCGGCTTACCCATAGCGCGGGCGATAAATTCGGCAAATCCTTTATAGCGGTCGTGCAGGTTACTTGGACTCATTTGCTCTGAGACGCCTTCACGCACTCCGAGCGTTAGGGTTTCGTTGGTTGCCGCATGCGCAAAGGAGGTGCTGACGAGTAAGAGCAGTGCGGACAGCATTTTATGCATTTCATTTCCCTTTTGTAGATGGATTTGCGTCAGTGGTGCGAGTGAGTTGAGCAATTTTATTTTATCGCAATCGAGAGAATATCAGTCGCGACTAATATCGTCCATGAGCTACACATAATTCATCGGTGCCAAGGCTATCAGTAGTATGCGTCGTGGCGGTTACAGCGCGCGCAAAAATATGGTTAAGATCATGGCTATTCATGGGAAAATTTAAGGGAAAGCGTGGGATTAGGGGAGCGGCGTAGGCCCGTAAGCAATGTTAGCGGCTTCGGAAGGGTAAGACGTTAAGGGTTTGTTCTTGACAATGTCCTGCACCCAATCGGGGTTCAGCAGCAACGACTTTGCGCTCAGCACGATGTCCGCATCCTTCAACGCCGCTTCAGCACTATTGCCGTCATAAATTTTCCCACAAATGATGAGCGGAAGTTGCGTCGCCTGGCGGCTGAGTTGCGCCATATTGAATTCGGTGCCAAAAGCTTTGGCGCTGAAATCGTAGGCAGAAACCGAAATGGCATTTAAGGGTTCTAGCGACAGCAGTCGAATAATTTTCTGCCATTCATCTTTATCCGCAAATAAGGAGACATCCATATCCGCGACCCCCCAGTTGGAAATACGGAAGATTAAGATTTTATTCGGAGGTAATACGTTGTGTACGGCTTGGATAACTTCATGGGCAAAGCGATAACGATTTTCTATCGAACCACCATAGCCATCGTCGCGCTGGTTGCTATAGCCGGAAAGAAATGCTGAAATGAGGTAGCCATGCGCACCATGAATTTCAACGCCATCAAATCCAGCGGCAATAGCGCCCTGGGCTGTTTTAACAAAACCGTCAATAACGTGCGCAATGTCGATTGGCGACATTATTTCGGGTGTTGGATAGGCTAGGCCGGTGAGGGGGTTATTTTGTTTCGGTGCGCTGGCGCTGGGTGCTATTACCCGATGCGCGGGATTAATTTCCGGCCATGACATGCGCCCGCAATGGAAAATTTGCGCGATCGACACGGCACCGGCCGCACGAATAGCGGAAGTTACCGGTTTCCAGGCGTTAATTTGTGACTCAGTAAGTAAACGGGATTGATTTGGATAACCTTGTGCGCTTTCATTATCGGTGATGATGGCTTCGGTATAAATTAGCGAAACATCGTGCTGCGCTCGTCGCACTAAAAAATCCAGAACATCTTGGCGTGGAATGCTATCGCCCACGGAAGACATGCGCGTCATTGGTGCAATACCGATACGATTTTTTAAGGTATAACCGCTCAATGTAAAGGGTGAAAAAAGTTTATTTTGCGGTTCCTGCATGGTACGACCCCTTATGTTTAAAGAATTTATATTACCGCGTGGCGCTAGACTGCAAGTTGTTTGGCGAGAAATATTAATTGAAATTAATCAAAGCCAACAGTAAAACCCTGTATATATGCTAACGCCGTAAAACGGTTAGCCCGGCATCGAGTGCTAATTCGATGGCGTGGATCCGTGAGAATTTCCATTCGGCCACACCTTGGTCGCAGATTTTCCGAACGCAGCCAATGCGCTGGGAAACTTGGGATGGGAGGGTTGCGTACGGGTATCGATTCTTTTCTAAAGGATGGAATAGAAATGGAACCACTTACGTCTTTTTGTTTGTTCTTTAAGGATTCAAGGAAAAAATTATGAACAGGTTGTTTCGACTCGCTTTGGGCGTGATCGTAATTGCAATTTCAAGTGCGAGTACGGCAACGATCTTTCAAGCGCAGGAAGATGTGTCGTCTGCGCTGGAGAAAAAAAATCAAGCAATTCGCACGGAACCCGCTAATGCAACGCTGCATGTGCTGCGGGGTGATATTTATTATTTAATGAACGATATGACGCGTGCGGTGGCGGATTATAGCGCGGCGCTCAAGTTGGATGACACGCAAGATACGGCGTATTTTGGCCGCGGCATGGCGTATGGACGCTTGGGGCAGATCGACGAAGGGATTGCGGATTTGAGCGTTTTTATCCAGCGTCACCCGAATGATTCAATGGCGTATACCAAGCGTGGTGTGCGCCATATCTGGCGTGGTAATTGGCCGGAAGCCGAGCACGATCTGACGCGCGCCGTTGAGTTAGATCCCAAGAATGCGGAAGCGCACGATGATTTGGGTGTTGTGTATGCCAAACAGCGCGATCTACGGGTCGCGGCACAACATTTTTCGGCTGCGATTAAGCTTGATCCTAGTTATCAGAAGGCGTATCACAACTTAGCCATTTGTTTTCACATGGGCGGGCATTACGATACCGCGCTGGAGATCGTCGACGCGGGACTTTCACTGGATCAAAACAACCGCAGCTCGTTGCTGCTCAAAGCGGCCATCCTGCAGGAACTCGGGCGTGGTGCGGAAGCGCAGAAAATATCCGACCAAGCGGAATTTTTACCGGAAGATAACTGGACTGAGCGTAGCGCCATCGGGGTACCTACAAAAACGGGACAACAAAAATGAAAAAAATTTTTGTATTAGCCACCACGCTGGTGTTGGCTTGCGCACAGGCATCATCCGTGTTTGCCGCGAGCCCGGATGTCATCCTGCATGATCCGCAAGGTCAAACACACCCTTTCAACGAGTATGTTGGTCGCGTCTCGCAAGATAGGATCGAGCGCCTTATCGCGCAATCGGACGCGGAGCTAGCGCCATGAAATTAAGCATCGTCATGCTCGCTATGGTTGTTCTACCAAGTTTTGCGGCCTCCAGCCCAGAGGAATTTCACCAAGCCGTCTACGCGTTGCACGAACGGCAAACGGCTCAGTACAAGGTTAAAACCGAAATAGAGCAAGGCCCCTACGAAGGTGCCGCCGCCGCACGTTACGCTTATTTAGATACACGTTATTACGATATCGATAGTGGTCGATTGCTCTCACATGTGCGGCGCGATGCAGCCATGCCGGAGTATGTGCATATTGTTGAAGTGAATATTTATGAAAATGGCCGACTGGTGCGTGACTTCGGCTCGTTGACCTTGCCTTGGGCACCACTACATCCCACGCGCACCTTTATTAACCTGCATCATTATAACGATCAACTGCACAGCTTCCGACAGTATGATTTTTATGGTGAGGTCGGATACGAGTTCTGCGAAGGCCGGTTAGCAGGAAAACCGGTGCGTATTGCACTGGATAGCCGCGATATCGATGCAAATGCCACTTCAACGCCAACGTATCAAGCGTGTTTCAGCGGTCTAAGCCCCGATTGGGAGCAATACAAAACACCACATTAAAAGATTATGGCCGCACGTAGGCATAACCATCCTGCTGCCGTTCCATAATTTCCACAACACCGGCCGGTACGACGACCACCGCGTGATTTAGCTGCGCGTGCGTAGTGTGAGTCATACGCATGGTGTTGCCGCAGGCGACTAGTTTTACACCATTATTATTTGCTTCTTCTAAGTCGGCCATTACGGAAGAATCGCTGCGCAGCATTTTTAATCCCGGGCCGTAGGCAACGATTTCTACACCAATCCCCTTGTCGGCATAGGCTTTACGGACATTGCGTGCATTAATCAAGGCCATCTCCCACTTGGCTGGATCGGCTTCACTCACCTGGATTACGATGCCTTTTGGTTTGCTGGCGACTTGCACAGCCGGTTTGATACTGCTAACAGACAGCGTGTGAAAAAACCATCCACTCATGAAACCAAGCATGGCCAGCACCGAGGCGGCAATGGCCTGTTTTTGCCAGGGCGCTGCAAGCGTGGCGGCGCGTGGTGGGAGCGGTACTTGAGCGTAAGCATGACGCAGCAAATGGTGTGTTTGTTGGATTTCAGCCACCTGTTTTTGCAATACCTCATCGTGTTCGAGCGCTTCAAGTACGCGGGAACGGTCGGCACCGTTCAGTTGGTTGTCGACGAAGGCATTTAATTCTTCTTCAGAGATGCCCGGCGTATTCATTGCCCGCTCCTGATTTTGGGTGTTAGAAGGTGTACTGAAGCGGGTGCCTCGTGCAGTAAATTGCGTAATGTTACGCGCCCCCGGCTGAGGCGGCTCATCACTGTTCCGACGGGAATACTTAAAACTTGTGCGGCTGCACTGTAAGACATTTCTTCTAAATCCACGAGCGTTACGACTTGGCGCTGACCCAAGGGCAAAGCGGCTACCGCCCGTCGCACACGGTTTACTAGCTCATTCTCGGCATGATGTTGCTCCGGTGTGGGGTCGTCAGTAGGTAGCTCCATAATCTCCTCGATATCTACCTGCGGATGTCGGCGGCGGAAATGATCGCGCCAGCAATTATTGAGGATGCTGAACAACCAAGCTTCTAACAATGCTTCATCTTTTAACTGATGCACTGATTTCAATCCTTTAATCATGGCCTGCTGCGCCAAATCGTCGGCCAAACTGGTATCGTGACACCAAGCATAGGCAATGCGATAGAGGCGTGGTCGTGTGTCAGCAATACGGCTTTTTAGTACACGATGATGAAATAGTGGAACGAGGATGGTGCTCTCCGTCGTTGATCTCATGGTTTAAAAGGCGATTTAAGTGGCTGGATTATTCCACAAACTTCGCCCGGGTTAACTACTGATTGGATCCACATCCAGAGCCCAGCGGACATGATGCGATTTGCGCACCTGTAATGTTTTCATCCAGGCATCCAAGAATTTTTGTAAGGCACCGCGTGAGTTTGCTTCGATTAACAGTTGCGCACGTTCATATCCGGCTAGTCGTGTCATTAATGCCGGAACCGGGTCATACACCTGAATGTTCGCGGCCTCGGGGGCGAGCGTGGCGGCAACATGTAGAAAGCGCAGCGCACTGTCAAGCGTTGCGGCTTCCGCGCGCAGTAAGGCTTGGAAGGAGTAGGGCGGTAGCCGGGCCTGCGCGCGCTCGGCCAAGGCTGCTCGGGCGAATTGCGCATAGTCGCCATGTTGTAACGCCGTGAACAAAGGATGTTCTGGAAAGGCGGTTTGCACGAGGACTTCCCCGCTGTCGGCGGCACGTCCAGCCCGTCCGGCGACTTGTAGTAATTGCGCAAACATGTGTTCGGAGGCGTGAAAATCGGCGCTGTACAAACCACCATCGGCATTCAGAACGCCGACCAAGGTGAGTTTGGGAAAGTCGTGACCTTTAGCCAGCATTTGCGTGCCGACCAGGATGTCGATTTCCTGTGCGTGAATTTTTTCTAGCATTGCGGACAAGGCATTTTTACGCTGCGTGCTGTCGCGATCCACGCGCAGAATACGTGCTTCCGGCAATAGTTTTTGCAGTGTGGATTCTAAACGCTGCGTGCCCTGGCCGACCGGCGCTAAATCCAAATTACCGCAGCTTGGACATTGATGCGGAATGCATTCTTCGTGGCCGCAGTGATGGCAGCGCAGTTTTTTTTCTTTTAAATGTACAACTAAGCGGCTGCTACAGCGTGCACAACCGGAAAGCCAACCGCATTCACCGCACAGCAATACGGGTGCGAAGCCGCGTCGGTTGATGAATAGTAGGCTTTGCTCACCGCGTTTGATACGTTGTTTGATGGCCGTGATGAGTGGTGCGCTGAAACCTTCCAGCAATTTTTCGCGTCGCAGATCGAGGTAGCGTACCGTGGGCGGTGCCGCATCGCGTACCGCACGGGTTTTTAATTCCAGTAGCCGATAGCGGCCCTGCAATGCATTTTGATAACTCTCCAAGGCTGGGGTGGCGGAACCGAGAATGATCGGGATAGCGGCATCTTTAGCACGAAACACCGCTACATCGCGTGCTGAGTAGCGCATACCATCTTGCTGTTTGAACGAGCTGTCGTGCTCTTCATCAACGATAATTAATTGCAAATTGGCAAACGGCGTGAACACCGCCAAGCGCGTGCCGAGCACAATTTGTGCGGTTCCTTGCTCGGGTGTTCCTTGCGCCATCAGCCAATGCTTGAGGCGCTCGCTATCGTTCAGATGACTGTGCAGACTGACAATGCCGGCATCGGGGAAACGTGCCTGGAAGCGCGCCTCCAATTGCGGCGTGAGGTTGATCTCCGGCACTAATACCAGTACTTGCCCGTCCTGCGCCAGCGTGGCGGCGATGGCCTGTAAATACACTTCGGTTTTACCGCTACCGGTTACGCCATGCAGCAACCACGGCGTAAACCCGGGCGGCGCACCGAGAATGGCATCAACCGCCGCTTGTTGCTCCAGATTAAGGTCGGGTGCTCTTACCTGTACCGGCAGTGAAGAACGGGTGCGCGTTGTGCTCAGCGCCATGTCGGATTGCTGTATCCATCCAGTTTTTAGTAGGGCGCGCACCACCGTACCTGCATTGGGAGATATCCGTAGAAGATCGCTACGCGGGAGACGGTCCTGTACTTGCAAGGCGGCGAGCAATTTATGTTTGACCGTTGCGCGCTGCGGTAAATCGCATAAGGCCGATGCTCGCCCAATATCCGTTAAGGTGTAGCAAGGCTCCGCGAGTGTGCGGGTCGCTTTAGTACGGCGTAAGCGCTGCGGTAAAATCAGGGCTAACACTTGGCCGAAGGGATGATGGTAGTAGTGACTGCAAAAATGGGCGAGTTTTAGAATTTCTTCGGGAAGACGCGGCGCATCGCGCAAGATTTCTTTAATTGGCTTAAGTTGATATTTCGGGCTTTCACTATCGGGGAGCGGGTCCACGATCTCCATAATCACACCGACGACTAGCCTGCGACCGAATGAAAGGAGCGCGCGGCGACCAATATCATCCGCACTTAAATCCTCGGCGCTATAGTCAAAATAGGTGTTGAGCGGTACATCGATGGCGACGCGTGCGATTTTCATAGGACGTGCCGGAGATAGCCTTTAAAAAAGCCTATTTTTAGGTATTTTCGGCCTGTGGATAACTTTGTGCATACTATTTTTTAGATATCAACAAAGTTCGTTTGGTGTCAAGACCAGAAAACATAATAAAGTTATTGATTTTTAAAAATGCAACAAAATCAATTGGGTATTAAAATTCATCGGTAATTCATTGATTTTTTTTATGGTTTTATACAACCGGGTGAAAGTGTGCATAAGTAGTGCTAAAAAGCAACTTACCGGGTGCTTGTATTTATCCGTGTTTATTAGCGTTGCCGGGCTGATTTTGGTATCGTAAAAATAGAGGTACAGGGCAAGACATCAAAAATTAACGTGGTAAAACTGAACAGCCCATCAAAAATTCATCCACCGCACGTGCACATTGACGGCCTTCGCGAATGGCCCATACCACCAGGGATTGGCCGCGGCGCATGTCGCCGGCCGTAAACACTTTAGCGACGGAGGTTTGATAGCAACCCTCACCATCGGTCGTGGCCTTGGCATTACCGCGTGTATCTTTTTCCACGTCGAAGGCATCCAGGACTTGTGTTACCGGCGACACAAAACCCATAGCCAGCAACACCAGGTCGGCGGGCATCTCGAATTCGGAATTCAACACTTCTTGCATCTTGCCGTCTTTCCATTCGACGCGTGCGGCGATCAGTTTTGTTACTTTGCCATCCTTGCCTTCCAAGCGCTTGGTGGCGACCGACCAGTCGCGTTCGCAGCCTTCTTCGTGCGAAGAAGAGGTGCGCAGTTTGATCGGCCAATAAGGCCAAACCAGGGGCTGGTTTTCATGTTCCGGCGGTTGCGGCATGAGTTCAAATTGGGCCACGCTGGCGGCACCGTGACGGTTGGAGGTGCCGACGCAGTCGGAGCCGGTATCGCCACCACCAATGACGACTACATGCTTGCCGCTGGCCATGATTTGATGGTCGAAGCTGTCGCCGGCATCGATTTTATTTTGCGGGGCGAGAAATTCCATAGCGAAATGTACGCCCTGTAGCTCACGGCCAGGCACGGGGAGATCGCGCGGATGTTCCGCGCCGCCGCTTAACACAATCGCGTCGAAGCTTTGCTCGAGTTCGGCGGGAGATAGGGTTTGCTGCGACCAATTGGTGACGTGTGCCGGGAAGTCTTTACCGACCAAAACACTAGCGCGAAATTCCACACCTTCCGCTTGCATTTGCGCGATGCGGCGGTCGATATGCGATTTTTCCATTTTAAAATCGGGAATACCGTAGCGCAGCAAGCCGCCGATACGATCATTTTTTTCAAATACGGTTACGGCATGGCCGACACGCGCGAGTTGTTGTGCCGCAGCTAAACCTGCCGGTCCGGAACCGACCACGGCGACTTTCTTGCCCGTTTTAACGCGGGCTGGTTGCGGCGTAATCCAGCCGTTTTCCCAGCCTTTGTCGACGATGAAGTGTTCGATGGATTTAATGCCCACCGGGTCGCGAATCAAACCTAAGGTACAAGCCGTCTCGCACGGTGCAGGGCAAACGCGGCCGGTGAATTCGGGGAAGTTATTGGTCGAATGCAAGGTGTCGAGCGCGGCGCGATAGTTACCGCGATACACCAAGTCGTTCCAATCCGGAATGATGTTGTTGACCGGGCAACCGGTATTGCAAAACGGAATGCCGCAATCCATACAGCGCGCACCTTCGGTTTTGGCTTGCTCGTCACTTAAGGCTTGCACAAATTCGTGATAGTTTTTAACGCGTTTTTCGGGCGGCAAATAGGTTTCTTGCTGCCGCTGAAATTCCATAAAACCAGTAATCTTGCCCATGACTAACCTTTATCTTTTTGTCGTTGCGGATTCACGCGGCTTCTTGGGCGGCTTGCGCAGTATTTAATTCGCGTAAGGCGCGTTGATATTCAACCGGGAACACCTTCACAAACTTAGCGCGACTATGCGTCCAGTCGTCCAATAAATGCCGTGCACGCGTACTGCCGGTATATTTGAAGTGACGTTCGATCAAGTGCTTGAGAATGGCTTCGTCGGTTTCACTGGGTTCGCCACGTACCGCGCTATGCCAGGCGGCACGATCAATTTTGGTCTCTTGGTCAGCACTGCCTAGTACCGATTCCAAATTCACCATCGCCAAATTGCATTTTTTGGCGAAATTTTGCTCCGGGTCGTACACATAGGCAATACCGCCCGACATACCGGCAGCAAAATTGCGACCAGTTGCTCCAAGCACAACGACAGTACCGCCCGTCATGTATTCGCAACCGTGGTCGCCCGTGCCTTCTACCACCGTGACTGCGCCGGAATTGCGCACGGCGAAGCGCTCGCCGGCCACGCCGTTGAAGAAGGCTTCACCGGCAATCGCGCCGTACAGCACGGTATTGCCGATGATGATGTTGTCGATGGCGCGACCACGAAACTCGGTATTCGGCCGCACGATAATGCGTCCACCGGACAAACCTTTACCGACATAGTCGTTGCCTTCGCCTACCAAATCCAGGGTGATGCCGTAAGCTAGGAAAGCACCTGCGGATTGACCTGCGGTGCCTTGCAGTTGAATGTGGATGGTGTCGTCTGGCAGACCGGTGTGACCGTATTTGCTGGCAACGGCGCTGGAAAGCAGTGTGCCGACGGTGCGGTTGACATTCGAAATCGGCGAAATGAAAGATACGCGTTCGCCTTTTTCCAATGCGCTTTTGGCGTGCGCGATCAATTTATGATCCAGTGCTTTTTCCAGACCGTGGTCTTGTACGTCGGTATGATGCACGGCGACCTCGGGGCCAACTTCCGGCTGATAGAAAATCTTGGAGAAATCCAGGCCGCGCGCTTTCCAGTGCGAAACTGCTTTGGATTTGTCGAGCAAATCGACGCGGCCGATGAGTTCATCGAACGTACGGATGCCAAGCTGTGCCATCAGTTGCCGCGCTTCTTCGGCGACGAAGAAGAAATAATTCACCACGTATTCCGGCTTACCGGAGAACTTGGCGCGCAGCATGGGATCTTGCGTGGCCACACCGACCGGGCAGGTGTTGAGGTGGCACTTGCGCATCATGATGCAACCTTCGACCACGAGCGGCGCGGTGGCGAAACCCACTTCGTCAGCGCCGAGCATAGCGGCGATTACGACATCGCGACCGGTTTTCATTTGGCCGTCGGACTGCACGCGAATGCGGCTGCGCAAGCCGTTCAATACCAAGGTTTGCTGGGTTTCCGCCAAGCCTAATTCCCAGGGTGCGCCAGCATGTTTCACCGAAGACAGGGGCGAAGCACCGGTGCCGCCGTCATAGCCCGAGATCACGAGGTGATCGGCCTTGGCTTTGGTCACGCCAGCGGCAACCGTACCAACGCCGATTTCGGAAACCAGCTTGACGGATATTGACGCATTCGGATTGGCATTTTTCAGATCGTGAATCAGTTGCGCCAAATCTTCGATGGAGTAAATGTCGTGGTGCGGCGGCGGCGAAATCAAGCCCACGCCCGGCACTGAGAAACGCAGCTTGGCGATATACGCCGATACTTTGCTACCGGGGAGCTGACCACCTTCGCCCGGCTTCGCGCCCTGCGCCATTTTGATTTGGATTTGGTCGGCAGAAAGCAAATACGCGGTGGTGACGCCGAAACGTCCGGCCGCCACTTGCTTGATTCTGGAGCGCACTGAGTCGCCCGCTTGCAAGGGGATATCGACCACGATATGGTCTTTGCCAATGACCGAGGCCAAGGTATCGCCATCTTTGATGGGAATGCCTTTTAATTCGTTGATGTAGCGATTCGGATCTTCGCCGCCTTCACCGGTATTGGATTTACCGCCGATGCGATTCATGGCGATGGCTAGCGTGGCATGCGCTTCAGTGCTGATGGAACCGAGCGACATCGCGCCGGTGGTAAAGCGCTTAACGATTTCTTTCGCTGGCTCGACTTCATCCAAGGGAATCGCGAGCGAAGGATCGAGTTTGAATTCAAACAGGCCACGCAAAGTCATGTGGCGTTTGCTTTGATCGTTGATGATCTGCGCGTATTCTTTGTAGGTGCTGAAGTTGCCGCCGTCTTTGGCTCGCGTGGCGTGCTGTAATTTGGCAATCGCATCCGGCGTCCACATATGCTCTTCGCCACGCACACGGAAAGCGTATTCACCACCCGCATCCAAAGTTTGCGCGAGGACTGGGTCGTTGCCGAACGCCAGTTGATGCAAACGCAGCGCTTCTTCGGCGATTTCAAATACGCCGATGCCTTCGACGTTTGAGGCCGTGCCTTTGAAATACTTGTCCATCAAGGCGCGGTTAAGGCCGATGGCTTCGAAAATTTGCGCACCGCAGTACGACATATACGTCGAAATGCCCATTTTCGACATGACTTTCAGCAAGCCCTTGCCGACGGCCTTGGTGTAGTTGGCCATCGCTTTTTCGGCGGAGACATCGCCCGGCAAATTAGCCGCAATAGATGCCAAGGTTTCCAACGCGAGGTAGGGGTGTACCGCTTCGGCGCCGTAACCGGCGAGCAAGGCAAAGTGATGTGTCTCGCGTGCGGAACCGGTTTCGACCACCAAACCGGTAGAGGCGCGCAAACCCTTGCTCACTAAGTGTTGGTGCACAGCAGAGGTCGCCAGCAAAGCGGGAATCGCCACATGCGCGGCATCAATCATGCGATCCGAGACGATCAAAATATTGTGTCCGGATTTCACAGCGTCTACTGCTTCGGCGCACAACGTCGCGAGGCAAGCTTCGATGCCTTCTTTGCCCCAAGCCAGCGGGTAGCAAATATTTAATTCGTGCGACTTGAATTTACCGCCAGTGTGCGCACTGATCTGTCGCACGCGCGCCATGTCGGCGAAATCCAGAATCGGCTGTGCAATTTCCAAGCGCATTTGCGGATTGATGTTATTGATGTCGAGTAGATTCGGTTTGGGGCCGATGAACGACACCAAGGACATCACCAAGGCTTCGCGGATCGGATCGATGGGCGGGTTGGTCACTTGCGCGAACAACTGTTTGAAATAGTTGTACAGCGGCTTGAGCTTGTTGGACATGACGGCCAAGGGCGAGTCATTGCCCATGGAGCCAATCGCTTCTTCACCCACGGCAGCCATCGGCGCCATCAAGAATTTCAAATCTTCTTGCGTATAGCCGAAGGCTTGTTGCCGATCGAGTAAAGCGACCATGCTTTGCGGGTCGGCTTGCGGTGTTTGGATCGCATCCAGCTTGATGCGCACCGAGTTAATCCAAGCTTTGTAAGGCTTGGCGTTGGCGTACGTGGTTTTGAGTTCCTGGTCGTCGATAATGCGCCCGGCTTCCAAGTCGATGAGAAACATCTTGCCCGGCTGCAAGCGCCACTTCTGAATAATCTTCGATTCCGGAATCGGCAATACGCCGGATTCGGATGCCATTACCACTAGGTCGTCGTCGGTCACGATATAGCGCGCGGGGCGTAAGCCATTGCGATCCAAGGTGCCGCCGATATAACGGCCATCGGTGAAGGCCATTGCGGCGGGTCCGTCCCAAGGCTCCATCATCGGTGCGTGGTATTCGTAAAACGCGCGCCGATTGTCGTCCATCAGCGTGTGATTTTCCCAGGCCTCCGGAATCATCATCATCATCGCTTGTGCTAGTGGGTAGCCAGCCATCAACAACAACTCTAGCGCGTTATCGAAACATGCTGTATCGGACTGGCCGTCATTGATCAGCGGGAATAATTTCTGCAAATCGTCGCCGAGTACCGCTGATTGCATCACGCCTTCACGCGCGCGCATCCAGTTGAAGTTGCCTTTGACGGTATTGATTTCGCCGTTGTGCGCGATCAGCCGATACGGGTGGGACAGCGGCCATTCGGGGAAAGTATTGGTCGAAAAACGCTGATGCACTAAAGCCAAAGCGGAAACGCAACGCGGGTCTTGCAGGTCTTTGTAATACACGCCGACTTGGTCGGCCAACAGTAAGCCTTTATAGATTACTGTACGCGCCGACATCGACGGCACATAAAATTCTTTACCGTGCAGCAAGTTCAGCGCATGAATGGCGTGTCCGGATGATTTGCGAATCACATATAATTTA
The DNA here is from genome assembly GCA_043783305.1 of Betaproteobacteria bacterium. Lineage (GTDB taxonomy): Bacteria > Pseudomonadota > Gammaproteobacteria > Burkholderiales > Thiobacteraceae > RBG-16-58-11. Next base: position 5,357 of record JAYVZN010000002.1, on the reverse strand, counting down.
CGCTCAAGCGCGTCGGTCACCATGATGTCCGGACCGCGGCCAATAAAAATTTGGCGAATCACCGGTTCTTTTTCGCGCACGATAGGCGACATCGGCATCTCGGTATCGACCGGCACATCGCGCCAACCCAAGACTACTTGGCCTTCGGCGCGCACCGAGCGTTCAATTTCTTGTTCACAAGCAATGCGTGATGCAGTTTCCTTAGGCAAAAACACCATACCCACGCCGTACTCGCCGGGCGGGGGCAGGGCGATACCCTGTTTACCCATTTCTTCGCGCAAGAATTGATCCGGTAGCTGAATCAAAATACCTGCGCCATCGCCCATCAACTTATCCGCACCCACAGCACCGCGATGCGCAAGGTTTTTCAGAATCTGCAAACCTTGATCAATGATCGAATGACTTTTACTACCCTTAATATGAGCCACAAAACCGACGCCACAGGCATCGTGCTCATTGGCTGGATCGTACAAACCTTGCGCGCGCATCGCCATACTCCGCTACATATTTTATTTTTGGAAATCAAGGATAGAGCAGCGAAAGCGATACTTCAACCCAAACAATTGGGGTCAGAGTCGAATTAAGTTTTTAGGCGTGGTGCGATTCTTATATTTGGGGACAGAGTGATATTAACTTGTTTAATCAGAGCCCGCTTTGTTCGTGGTTTCGTGTTTGTAGGGTCGTCCGGGTCTGCCCGGGCTGACTCGACGTAAAGAATGCTTTTCTAAAGCAGCTTTGAATTCTTCAGAACCAACGGCCCAGCCTTTAAGGGCTGACTTACGCATCGTGTAAAGTTCTTCGGGTGTGAGTGCTTGCTCCGTCAATGCCTGATAGGCCGCTTCGCGTTCAAAAGGCGTGTTGCCTAAAGCCCAATATAGGGGATGGTCTGTAACTAAAGCATCAGTGCGCGCACCAATATGATGTTGGTAACTAGACCATTGATAGTCAATAGGCGCTAGCACCATGCTGGCGCGCACGGGGTTGAGTTCAATATAGCGGCTGCAGGTTAAAAAATAGCGCTCAGAATCGATAACAGCGGTCTTATATCGCCCCTGCCACAAGGTGCCGCTACGCTGGTATTTGTAGTTGAAATAAGGAACATAGTGGCGCCCGATCCATTGCATCATGCGCCCTAAGCCGATTTGGTCACTGGGCGAGGCCAATAAATGCAGATGGTTGGACATGAGTACATAAGCGTGAATGGCTACGCTGAACTGTTTTGACGCTTCGCGTAGCCAGCCGAGAAAAATACCGTAGTCGCCAGCATCGCGAAAAATAGCCTGGCGATCAGTACCGCGCTGTATTACATGATGCGGCTGATCGGGGACAATAAGGCGTGGAAGGCGAGCCATAAATTAAAGTGGGATTGGGAATAGCCCCAGTTTATCAAATTAAACTGACTCTGACCCCAATTAAACTAATGGAGTCCGGTGGATAACTCGTGAACCGCATCCACCAGCGCTGCGACGTTCTCGGGCGGGGTGAATTGCGAGATGCCGTGGCCGAGGTTGAAGACGTGGCCGCTGCCTTGGCCGTAGCTTTCGAGAATTTTACGCACTTCCTGGCGGATGGTTTTCGGGTCTGAAAATAGCACCATAGGGTCCATATTGCCTTGCAGCGCGACTTGGTCGCCGACACGGCCACGCGCCTGGCCGATGCCGCACATCCAATCCAGGCCCACGGCATCGCAGCCGATGGCGGCGATTTTGTCCAGCCAAACGCCCCCGCCCTTGGTGAAAACAATGGAGGGAATGCGCTGGCCGTCGTGCTCGCGGATTAAGCCTTGCACCACTTGGCGTAGATAGGCCAGCGAAAACTCTTCGTAAGCGCTGCTGGAGAGCATGCCGCCCCAGGTATCGAATATTTGCACGGCCTGCGCCCCGGCCAAAATTTGCGCATTGAGATAGTCGGTAACGGCTTTGGCATTGACTTGCAGGATGTGGTGCAATAAATCCGGGCGTTGATAGAGCATGGTTTTAGTGGTACGGAAATCGGTGCTACCACCTCCCTCGATCATGTAACAAGCAAGTGTGAAGGGCGAACCGGAAAAGCCGATTAGCGGCACGGAATTATCTAAGGCCTTACGAATTTGCCGAACCGCGTTGAGTACATAGCCCAAGTGTTCTTCCGGATTCGGCGCAGTTAAATCGCGAATGGCCCATTCTTCGCGCAAGGGGCGCTCGAATTTAGGGCCTTCGCCCTCCGCAAAATATAAGCCCAATCCCATCGCATCGGGAATGGTGAGAATGTCGGAAAATAGAATTGCCGCATCCAGACTAAAGCGCGCCAGCGGTTGCAAGGTGACTTCAGTGGCATAGTCCGGGTTTTTACACAGATTGAGAAAGTTACCGGCGCGTTCACGGGTTTTGTTGTATTCCGGGAGATAGCGCCCGGCTTGACGCATGATCCAAATGGGTGTGTAAGGCACCGGCTGTTTGAGCAATGCGCGGAGAAAGGTGTCGTTTTTCAATTTTGTCATGGGGTTGGTAGCCAAAGGTTTTATTAACACGTAACCAGTGATTTTACCTGAAAGCCGTAAGACGTGGTTTGCGCGCAATGACGGCTTACCCTATCATCTAAAACCGTATTCTGTTTGAAGTATAAAGATGACCACCGATACCCGCCAAAAAGGTAAAGCCAAAACCGACCGCATTCCGATCAAAATCGTGCCGGAAGCGCTGCTGCGCAAACCTAGCTGGATTCGCGCGAAGTCGCCGAATAGCCCGCGGTTTTTTGAGATCAAGCAAATTCTGCGCGAACACAAATTGCACACCGTGTGCGAAGAAGCTTCCTGCCCGAATATCGGCGAATGTTTTTCGCACGGGACTGCGACGTTTATGATTTTGGGCGATGTCTGTACCCGCCGTTGCCCGTTTTGCGACGTGGCGCATGGCAAGCCGCAAGCACCGGATAGTCACGAACCTGAAAACTTAGCCAAAACCATAGCCGCGATGAAGCTGCAATATGTCGTGATTACGAGCGTCGACCGCGATGACTTGCGCGATGGCGGCGCACAACATTTTGTCGATTGCATTCGCGCAGTGCGGCAGCATTCGCCGCACACCAAGATTGAGATTTTAGTGCCGGATTTTCGTGGGCGCTTGGATGTCGCCTTGGAAATTTTAGGTCAAGCCCCACCCGATGTAATGAACCACAACCTCGAAACCGTGCCGCGCCTGTATAAAGCGGCGCGACCCGGCGCGGATTACACAAACTCCTTGCAGCTCTTGCAGGCGTTTAAAGCCAAGCATCCGGCAGTGCCCACCAAGTCCGGTTTGATGGTGGGGCTGGGTGAGACCGACGCAGAGATTTTGGACGTGATGCGCGACCTACGCACGCACAACGTAGACATGCTGACCATCGGCCAATATTTACAGCCTTCACAACATCACTTGCCGCTAAAACGTTTTGTTACCCCGGATGAATTTAAGGTGTTTGAACAAGCGGCTTTGGAGATGGAATTTATCAATGCCGCTTGCGGGCCGATGGTGCGTTCCTCGTATCACGCGGATTTGCAGGCGCAGGAGGCTATGGTCACTGTTAACAACCAGTAGTTAATGAGGAAAACCTTAAAGTAGTACTGAATATTAATTAAACCTTAAAAAAACAGTTGGTCCACGAAAGACACGAAAAACACGAAAAATTCAAAGCAATATCAAGTAGCAGATGATCACCCAAAGGGTGTAATTTGACCCATTTAAAATGTTGATTTATTTCGTGTCTTTCGTGCTTTTCGTGGACCAACTGCTGTTTATAGGGTAAACAATAAATCACGGAGTTGCGCCAAATTTTGAGGGTTGAGGCGCAGTAGAACGGAAAACCGACTTAGGCTTTTGTCTTGGATGGTCATCCTACGATTCCTTGAGTTTCCTGTTGGGGAATTTCCCGTTGGGCAACGCTACACCCAGTTCGCCAAGATCAGGGGCGCTTCGATTCGCTCGTAGTGGCGGCTGTTGTTGGTGACCAGTACCGCACCCGCCGACAGTGAGTGTGCAGCGATCATCATATTCATTTCACTGATCGGTTGCCCTGTGCTGGCAAGTTGGTGGCAGATTTCGGCGTACCAATCCGCGGCTTCTGCATCCCACAGTAAGATGCGGACGATTTTGAGAAACTGGCGCACCGCTAGGTGCAGCCGATGCTCGGCGGGCAAGCGTTTCAGCCCGTATTGCAACTCCGCCCGAGTCATCACCGAGATGCAAACCATCGATGGCACGAGTGCTGCCAGTTTGGTTTCTATCGCGGACGACTTTCCCTTAATGAGGTAGCTCGCCGTGTCGGTATCCAGCATGTGCAGCATCGTTAGCGATCTACCTTGCTCTGAATCTCGTCATCAAAGATGCCGCGCTCTTGCGGCAACACATTCAGCGGGCGCTCGGCCATGAAGTCGGCGGGCGCATCGACCGCATGCAACAGCTCGAAGAATTCATCCCAGGTTTTAGCGCCCGGTCGATTTGACAGTACAACATCACCCGTCGCATCGTCTCGCGTGACATACACTTCGCCACCCTCCGAAACGGAATTCAACCGGAAGGCGTACCGCCTGACTGGCCCCATTCTTGAACAGCTTCGCAACACGTGTCTCAGTCATCATGGCTCTCCCGGCTATGGTTGATATTGGATAGTATATATAACGGTATATACTTTTCCCGTGGATGTCGAGCTTTTCTTGGGATGGCCAAAATGATAGCTAACTACGGCTGTCGATCCAGCAAGCATATGTTTCGGTTTTGCGAATTTCAAGCACGGCAAGCTGTATCCAGATGGGTGCATATTGTCAATATTGCGATTACTCCAAATGAGATACCCAGAGACGGAGACACCACTACAAGTGCCGGATTTCCGTAGGCGCTTGGATGTCGCCTTGGAAATTTTAGGTCAAGCCCCACCCGATGTGATGAACCACAACCTTGAAACTGTGCCGCGCTTGTACAAAGCGGCGCGACCCGGCGCGGATTACACAAATTCCTTACAGCTCTTGCAAGCGTTTAAAACCAAGCATCCGGCAGTACCCACCAAATCCGGATTGATGGTAGGGCTGGACGAGACCGACGCAGAGATTTTGGACGTGATGCGCGACCTACGCACGCACAGACATGCTGACCATCGGCCAATATTTACAGCCACCCCAACATCACTTGCCCCTGAAACGTTTCGTTACCCTGGATGAATTCAAGGTGTTTGAACAAGCGGCTTTGGAGATGGAATTTATCAGTGCTGCTTGCGGGCCGATGGTGCGTTCTTCGTATCACGCTGATTGTAAGCGTCCAACCGCCCCACCTACCCACTTTGCGCGTTAGCGGCTAAGCCGCAACGGCAACAGTTCATCAATGCGGCTATTGGGCCAAACGGGAAGT
>JAYVZN010000001.1:0-44781 GCA_043783305.1 Betaproteobacteria bacterium | reverse complement strand
ATATCGTCGCCCGCTTCTCCTCCCTGAGCGGGGCCTTAATCCCCATTAAGGCATTTGCGCCCCTGGCTTTTGTTCCCCTTTAGCCAGGGGTTTTTTATGGTGCAGCGGTTTCACGCAACCAGTCGTTGATAATGGCTTCCGCTTCCTCAATCCCCGTTTTTTTCAAACTGGAAAACAATTGTACCGTGCATTGTGGATAGCTGGTTTGTAATGCAGCGCGCACTTGCATTAGGGTTGCCGCCGCCGGGTTTTTCGATAATTTATCGGATTTGGTAAGAAGAATATGAATCGGTCGACCGCCGGGGGAAAACCAATCCAGCATTTTACGGTCCAGCGGTTTGAGCGGGTGTCGCACATCCATAATCATGACCAGACCAACCAATTCTTGGCGTGTTTCCAGATAACGCGCCAAGGTGGCTTGCCATTGCTGTTTGACACTTTGTGGAACCTCGGCATAACCATACCCGGGTAAATCGACTAAATAATGACCGGGGCTGATACGGAAAAAGTTCAGTAGCTGTGTACGCCCTGGGGTTTTGCTTACAAAAGCTAATTTATGCCGTGCCAGTGTGTTGATTGCGCTGGATTTGCCCGCATTGGAGCGACCGGCAAAAGCCACTTCCCGTGTACTGAGTGGCAAAGTAATAAGGTCGTGCACGGATGTTTCAAACGTGAGCTGACTAAAGAGCGACATGTATATCCATTTTTGGCTTGGCGGGAAGATGAATAGTTAGGTAGAATAAGGAGTTACTAATTTTGTTAGTTGATCTGATGGCTACTAATAATTTTCGATCCACTTGGAAATACTAAAAAGACAGCTTAAGGAGTTTTTTATGAAATCAATTTTAGCGTTGGTATTGCTAGCGGGCGCTGCCATTAGCGTTCAAGCAGAAGCCACCCCCGCTAAAGGCGACGGCACCAAAGCACAGGCCATCGCGAATCAAGTTTGTGCCGCGTGTCATGCTGCTGATGGCAATAGTGTCGCACCGGCTAACCCAAAGCTCGCGGGACAGCCGGCTGAGTATATCACCAAGCAACTGCAAAACTTTAAAGCGGGTACGCAAGATCCAAATAAGGCGGGTGTGCGTAAAAGCCCAGTGATGGGTGCGATGGTGGCTAATTTATCTGCGGAAGATATGTTGAATTTAGGTGCGTATTACGCTTCCAAAACCATCAAATCGGGTACTGCAAAAGCGCCTTATGCGGCGGGTCAGAAAGTGTATCGCGGCGGTAACGCCAGTACCGGCTTACCGGCTTGTGCCGCTTGCCACGGGCCATCTGGTGCAGGCTTGCCTTCACAATATCCGCGTTTAGGTGGCCAGCATGCCGACTATATCCTGGCGCAACTGAAAGCTTTTCGTTCCGGTGAGCGCAGCAACGATGCGGTCAATGTGATGCGCACCATTGCGAACAAAATGTCCGACCAGGAAATGCAGGCCGTGGCCAATTATGTGTCGGGTCTAAAGTAATTAGGACGCAACTTAAAGAGTCGTCAAGGGAGGCTTAGCCTCCCTTTTTTATTGCGCGGGTATCTGCGCAAACACGCGCTTTGCCGCGTCGAGCGTGAATTGAATATCCGCATCCGTATGCGCGGCGGAAACGAAACCGGCTTCGTAAGCAGATGGTGCCAAATACACCCCCGCGTCCAACATGGCGTGGAAGAAGTGATTGAAAGCCGCCTTGTCGCACCGCATTACTTCCGCATAACTTGTCGGCGGCTTAGTGCTGAAATACAGACCAAACATGCCGCCCACCGCTTGCGCGCAGAAGTTTACCCCTTGCGCTTGGGCGAGTGCAGTTAAAGCGTTAGCAAACGTTTGCGTGCGCGCCGTTAACTGCTCGTAGAATCCGGGCATTTGCACAATTTTTAGTGTAGCCATGCCAGCGGCAACGGCAACGGGGTTACCGGAAAGCGTGCCGGCTTGATACACCGGGCCATTAGGGGCAAGTTTTTCCATGATCGCGCGCTTGCCGCCAAACGCGCCGACGGGCATGCCGCCGCCGATGACTTTGCCTAAGGTGGTGAGGTCGGGGTCGATGTTGTACAAGCCTTGCGCACCGCTAAGGCCGACACGGAATCCGGTCATCACTTCATCAAAAATTAACAGCGCCCCATAGCGTGTACACAATTGGCGCAAGGTCTGTAAAAAGCCGGGCGCGGGAGTAATCAAATTCATATTACCCGCGACCGGCTCAACGATAATACAAGCAATCTCGGCCCCGATTTGCGCGAACAGTGCTTCGGCGGCCGTGATATCGTTGTAGGGCAAGGTCAGTGTATGCGCCGCAATTTCCGGCGGTACGCCGGCCGAACTGGGTTGGCCGAAGGTCAGCGCACCGGAGCCGGCTTTGACCAGTAGTGAATCGGCGTGGCCGTGGTAGCAACCTTCAAATTTTAGGATTTTATGGCGACCGGTGTAGCCGCGAGCTAAGCGGATCGCGCTCATGGTGGCTTCGGTGCCGGAAGAAACTAAGCGCACTTCTTCCATACTGGGCACAAGCTGGATGAGCCGCTCGGCCATTTCTAATTCGCCCACCGTAGGTGCGCCGAAAGACAAGCCGAACGCCGCGGCCTCCTGAACCGCACGCACTACGTCGGGGTGCGCATGGCCAGCGATCAGTGGACCCCAGGAGCCGACATAATCGACATAGCGTCGGTCGTCTTCATCCCACACATACGGTCCGAGCCCGCGTTTTAAAAAGCGTGGGTCACCACCGACCGAGCGGAAGGCACGTACGGGCGAGTTGACGCCACCGGGGATACTTTGTTGTGAACGTTGAAATAAACTGGCGTTACGCGAGTGCATGAAAGGCTTTCGGTTAATGTTTGACGGCAAAAAAACTGGTAAATAGATTTGCGGTTAATTCAATATCGGCAGTTTCAAACAATGCCGAAATAACAGCGACGGCATCCGCACCCGCTTGAATGAGTGCCGGGGCATTTTTCGGCGTGATCCCGCCGATGACGACAATCGGCGTTGGCAGTTTTGCTCGAGCCTGTGTCAACACGCTTAACGGGCAAGGCTTGGCATCGGGCTTAGTGGGCGAAGGATAAAAGCTTCCGAAGGCGACATAATCTGCACCTTGCCCGGCTAGTTGTACCGCGCGATCCAGGTCTTGATAGCAGGAAACGCCGATGATGCTAGTCGGGCCCAAATTAAAGCGCGCTTCTTTAAGTGTGAGATCGGTTTCGCCCAGATGTACTCCATCGGCCTCGATGAGTACGGCTAGACGCATGTCGTCATTAATAATCAGCGGTACGCCGAACGACTGACAGAGTTTTAACAGCTCCGTCGCTTGCTCGTGCTTGAGCGCGACATTGTTCGACTTGGAGCGGTATTGCACCAAGGCGGCACCACCACGCAACGCTTGTTTTACTTTCTCCAGGAGCGCGGCGGTATCGGCGCACTCCGGCGTAATTGCGTAGAGGCCTTTAATCATGCTCAGCACCGACATCACGCGCCCAGAATAAACGATCGGGAATGTATTGCCCCATACCGGGCCGAAAACCGGCTTTCAAAGCGCGCCAAGTAAAGTCCTGCGCGTCCTTGGTGGCATCGCGTATATCCATGCCTTGGGCTACGGCGGCGGCAATGGCCGAAGCCAAGGTGCAGCCGGAGCCGTGAAAGCTGCCGGATAAACGTTGCCAGGAGTTACTCGCCAGCCGGCCCTCCTCGCCGTACAGAGTGTTGATCACCTGTGGTGTATTTTCATGCGTGCCGGTAATCAAGGCATACTCACACCCAAGGCCAATTAGGCGCGCGGCACATTCGTCGAGCGAGGGGTTGTCGTCGCTATCTTCGTCAACCGTTAATCGTCGCGCCTCCATGCTGTTGGGTGTGATCAACGTTGTTTGTGGAATCAGCATGTTACACAGTGCGGCGATCATGTCTTCAGAAGCCAGCTCGTCTCCCCGCCCGGAGCTTAATACCGGATCCAGAATGAGCGGGATGTCAGGATAATCCCCTACAATCTCCGCAATAGCTGCGATAATTTCAACGCTCCCCAGCATCCCGATCTTAAAAACAGCCACAGGCATGTCTTCCAGCACGGAACGCGCTTGATCGGCAATCCACTCCGCATCCAGTACAAACACATCGGTTACCCCTAAGCTGTCTTGGACGGTAATGGCTGTGATAACGGTTAGAGGATGGCAGCCCATAGCTGCCAAGGTCAACAAATCGGCTTGAATGCCGGCACCGCTCGTCGGGTCACTGGCGGCAAAAGTTAGGACAATCGGAGGGGTGTTAGCCATTGAGGAAAATTGGTTTAGGGCGAAGAATTAGCGTCAACGCACTATTCGCAGGTAAAATTAAATTTTAACCTAATCTAAAAGTGCTTCCCATGAAAAACTATATGTGCTTGATTTGCGGCTTTATTTACGAAGAAGAAAAAGGAATTCCAGCGGAAGGGATTCCTCCGGGCACACGTTGGGAGGATGTCCCGCCCAATTGGACCTGCCCCGATTGCGGTGCCAGAAAAAATGATTTTGAGCTTATCGAAATATAATAATGGTGTTACCCGAAGTTGAAGTTTCGACGTTTGTGTCGAAAAATATCAAGCCTGGTATTAATTTCCCCATCAAGTGTTTTTCGGAATTGCCGATAAAGCCCTTTCAAGTTGTAATTTTAGGGGTCATTTAAATTTCGTATTTTGGCATAAATGTTGCATGTATTCCCGTACAGGGTGTATGCGCCAAGCAGTTAGCCTTTAAACTTCGGGCAATTCATGAGAAACACCCTTTACCTTAGTTGATTTTATTATACAATACTCAAAAGGCAGGCTGCTTAAAACTGGCCTTGCGGGTGTGTTGGGGGGTAACGTGACAGATCAAAGTAATCTAGCGGGTATTAAAGTGATGGTGATCGACGACAGCAACACCATTCGTCGTAGCGCCGAAATTTTTTTAGTGCAGTCGGGCTGCGAGGTTATTTTAGCGGAAGACGGTTTTGATGCTATGTCGAAGATCGCGGATCACCAGCCGAATGTGATTTTTGTCGATATCATGATGCCGCGTTTAGATGGTTATCAAACCTGTATGCTCATCAAGAAAAATCAGCGCTTTCGCGATACGCCGGTCATTATGTTATCCAGTAAAGACGGCTTATTTGACCGTGTACGCGGGCGCATGGTGGGTTCGGACGAATATTTGACGAAACCATTTACCAAAGACAGTTTGCTGCAAGCTGTGAAAAAATATGTCTTAAGCCGTAAAGCAGCTTAACGGAAAGCGAGAATAAGAAATGCCGATCAGTAAAATTTTGGTTGTTGATGATTCTCCGACTGAGCGTCATTTTTTGGGTGAATTATTAACCAAGCAAGGCTACCAAGTCGTTATGGCGGAAAGCGGCGAAGAGGCTCTGAGTAAAGCCAAGCAGCTTAAACCGGATTTGATTTTGATGGATGTGGTAATGCCTGGCTTGAATGGATTTCAAGCAACACGCGCGATTACCAAAGAAGCAGAGACCAAGGATATTCCGGTCATCATGTGTACTTCAAAGGGTCAAGAAACAGACAAAGTGTGGGGAATGCGCCAAGGTGCCCGCGATTACGTGGTAAAGCCTGTTAACATTGATGAGTTATTAAAAAAAATTACAGCCCTGGGTTAAAATCCAAACGCAATGGCGAAAAAAGTCAGCCTACGGCAGTTCCAGGAAGGTCTCGTTGCCCGACTCAAAGAGGTGCAATCGGGCGTTGTCGCACAGTCGGCTTCAAAAATGGGTGTGCAGGTGGGGCGTGAAAAATGGTTGGTGAACCTGCCCGATGTCAGTGAAGTTGTGCCCTTGCCGCACCTGTTAGCGGTGCCCTTAACCCAGCCTTGGTTTGCGGGTGTGGCCAATGTGCGTGGTGTGCTTTATACCGCAATCGATTTTTCTCGTTTTCTCGGCGGCGAGCTGACGCAAACGAATATCGATAGCCGTTTGCTGGTGGCGAACACTAAATTTCACCTGAATGCCGGAATCATTGTGCACCATATGCTGGGTTTGAAAAACCCGGATCAACTGGAAGTGGGTGCGACAGATAACCTGCCGCCGTGGGTCGCAGCCGAGTACTCGGATAGTAATGGCGAAATTTGGAAGGAATTATCGATGCCGGGATTGATAGGTCATCCCGATTTTTTGAATGTGGGCGTTTAATGGCGCTCTTTTTATTTAACCGTACAACCGGCCTTTAATCGGCCAGGAACGGAGCAGAAAATGGCATTGTTCAAGCTTCCCAAAAAAGAGAAAAAACAAAAAAATAACGGGAATACCGGCGTATTACATACCACGTTGATCATGCAGGGTTTGCGCAAGTTTTCCGGCAAAGAAGGCGCGCAAATTCCGATCATCGGCAAATTACCGCCGGAAAAACAAATTGCTTACACGGCCTTGGCAACGGCATTTTTTGTGCTGTTGACCGGCGCGCTACTCGGGTACAGCAACTATCAAGTCAGTCGCAAAGCCGATTTTGTTGGTACGGCAACCGAGATGCAGATGTTATCGCAGCGTATCGCGAAGGGCGCACAGTTGGCCGTGCTGGGGAATAAAGATGCGTTTGAACAACTCAAAAGCAGTAAAAAACAGTTCGATTTCAATTTAAAACGGCTGACGGGCGAATCCCCTTCTTCTGCCGAGCAGACCTTAACGGGGCTCAATAAGCGGTGGAAAACAATGGGGGCGAACACCGCCAATATTCTTAACCAGCAAGCAAGTTTGGAAGTCTTAAATAAGAGCGTGGCAGCAATTAACGCGGCCAACGTCAATATGCTGGAGTTATCGCAACAAGCTGTATCGCTGATGGTGCAGGCCGGTACGCCGCAACGCGACGTATCGATTGCCTCGGATCAAGTGATGTTGACGCAGCGCATGGCGAAAAACGCTAATAACTTGTTGTCTTCAGATGTGATTGATCCCGAAGTGGCCTTCTTGTTAGGTAAAGACGCGACAGCGTTCCGAGACACCCTGAATGGTTTGCTGGTGGGTAACGAAGATTTGCGTTTGAGCGCCGTCAAAGATGCTGACATTAAAGAGAAATTGCAGGAATTAAGTCTTGTATTTAAAGACTTTGATCACAGCGTTAAAGGTATTCTGGAAAACATGCAAAGTTTGGTGAACGCCAAACAGGCGGGACGCGATATTTTTGAGGAGTCCGACCCAATTTTGAAAGATACACAGACCCTCAGCCGCATTTACGAGGGTCTGGGTACTTTCAGCGGTTGGTTTGCGGTGGTGTTCGGGATGCTGGCCCTGATTAGCGCGTTTTTTCTGGCGTGGTCGTTTATTAACGATGCGCGTCAACGCGCGGTGCGCAGTGAAGAAGAAAATAAACGAAATCAAGAGGCTATTTTACGGCTCTTGAACGAAATGGGCGATCTGGCGGAAGGCGATTTGACCGTAAAAGCATCGGTGACAGAAGACATTACCGGTGCAATTGCGGACTCGATCAATTACACCATTGATGAATTGCGCATCTTGGTTGCGGAAATTAATAAAGCAACGGATCAGGTAACGACCGCTTCCCAACAAGCGCAATCCATTTCCGCGCAACTGTTGGATGCCGCGCAGCGCCAATCGAAAGAAATTGAAGAAACCTCAGCATCGGTGTTGAAGATGGCCGATTCGATTAACGAAGTATCGGCGACCGCTTTTGAGTCGGCGCGCGTGGCGCAAATTTCTTTGGATGTCGCGGAAAAAGGTCAGTCCGCAGTACAAAATTCCATTTCCGGTATGAATGAAATTCGCGAACAAATTCAAGAAACCGCAAAACGCATTAAACGACTGGGTGAGTCTTCACAGGAAATTTCCGAGATCGTGGAACTGATTTCAGATATTACCGAGCAAACCAACATTCTGGCCTTGAATGCGGCGATTCAAGCGGCTTCAGCCGGTGAAGCGGGCCGTGGGTTCACGGTGGTGGCGGAAGAGGTGCAGCGACTTGCGGAACGTTCCGGCGAGGCGACCAAGCAAATCGGCGCCATTGTGAAGACGATTCAAACGGATACGCACGATGCAGTGGCCGCAATGGAAAAGAGTACGCAAGGTGTGGTGGAAGGTGCGAAGCTTTCCGACGCGGCGGGTCAGGCTTTGTCCGAAATCGGGCGCGTGTCACAAGAATTGGCCGGCTTGATTCAAAGTATTTCGCAGACGACGCAAGCACAAACCGATGTGGCTAAAAAGGTTGCGCAGAATATGCAGGACATTCAGAGCATTACCAACCAAACAACGGATGGTACCAAGCGTACGGCGGTGTCTATCGGCCAGCTTGCGAACTTGGCCGCAGATTTGAAGGGTTCGGTAGCTGGCTTCAAGTTGTAAGATGAGAGCAAAGGCCGAGTCCACGCGCGTTGTGCGTGGTAGAACAGTAACGCTAGGATAATGCATGAGCCAGAGTGAATTCGATATCGGCCCGCTGACTTGGGTTAAAGCGGAGATCGACACCGCCATTCTTCGCGCCAAGGAGCAGGTTGCGCACTTTGCTGCCAACATGGCGGACACCACACCACTGCGCTTTGCGCAGCCGCATCTGCATCAGGTCAAAGGTGCAATTCAAATGGTGGGGTTGGATGGCGTGGCGCGCTTCGTTGAAGAGATTGAGCGCTTCATGTACGCGCTTGAAACGCATGAAGTTGCAGCGGAAGCGGATGCGCTGGATTTGCTGGATCAAGGGTTTGATAGTGTCGGTAAATATCTGGACGAGCTGATGGCCGGCGCACCAAATGTGCCGCTGGAATTATTTCCGCTGTACAAAAAGTTCCTACAGACGCGCAAAATTGAACGGATCTCCGAGAGCGATTTATTTTTTCCGGATCTTTCCGTGCGAGCACCGAAGATTGATGCCGCGCCTAGCATCGCGGAAGCCGAAGTGCCGCGCTACGTGCGCACTATCCGCACCAAATATCAAAAAGGATTGCTGGGTTTCCTAAAAAATCCCGATGATAGCGCCGGTTTAAGTGCGATGCGCGAAGCCTTGGCGCAAATCGAAGCGACTCAAACGCAACCGGCCAACCGCACTTTTTGGTGGAGCACCGTTGCCTTTATCGACGGTTTGCAAGTCGGTGGTGTAACACCCCAATTTAACGTCAAAAGTCTTTGCGGCCGCATCGATCAACAGATTCGACGCGTCACCGAAAATTCCGCCAAGGTGGCGGAAAAACTCAATCGCGACGTGTTGTTTTATGTTGCCAGTGCCAAGCCAGCGACGGAACGACTCAAGCAAGTGAAAGGCGCATTTGAATTAGACGGGCATCTGCCGCAAGAAAACGCGATCAGCACCGGTGATCGCGCGCCTGATCGGACAAAACCGTTGTTACGTGATCTAACGGAGTTAATAGCGGGATCCAAGGAAGTTTGGCTGAAGTTTGCCGCTGGCAATACAGATGTACTCAAGACCTTCCAAGACCAAACGCGGCGCGCCTTCGGCAAGAGCCAAGTGCTGGGCTTTGAGCCTTTGGCGGGCTTGATCGAAAAAATCGCCAATGGCGCGGATACGTTAGCGGCGAGTGGCACCTCGTCGGAGGCGGTGGCTATGGAAATGGCCACCGCCTTGTTACTGACCGAAAATGCCATACAAAATTTTGTACGGCTAACGCCGGAATTCGCGCATCACGCCGCAATACAAGGGCATCGGTTGCAAGCGAGCCTGACGGGGCAATCAACGGACGGCATTGAAGAAGTACCCTTGCTCGATGAAATGGGGCGCAAAGCACAAGAAAAATTATTATTGGCCCAAATCGGCACAGAGATTCAAACTAACTTACGTCACATTGAACAAGTGCTGGATGCATTTTTTCGGGATCATAGTAAGCGTGCCGATATTCCGGGCTTAACGCCCTATGTGCGGCAGATTTTTGGTGCTTTGAGCATTCTGGAGTTAGAGCGTGCGGCCGATTTGCTCAATGCTTGTCAGAGCCTTATCGACAAGTTTGCGGATGTGGATCAAGAGCCCGTTGCACGTGACATGGAATTAGTGGCCGAAGGCTTGAGTAGTCTCGGTTTTTACGTAGAAGCCGTACAGCACGGGCGCGCGGATGCTTTTGAAATTATCGCGCCGGTGATTAAAACTTTCCCAGGTATTAAGAATAAAGAAGTCCGCGAAGCAGACACGGGCGGGGTGGCTGTCCCGGAAACGCACATCGTCGCGCCGGAAATTCCGCTGGCCAGTATAGAAGCCGGCATTGAAGAGCAGAAAAATCAAGCACAGGCGCTGTTTCAGGTTTGGCTGGCCGCGCCTGACGACGCGGCCAGCCGCGCCGCCTTACGCACACAATTGACGGCTTTGGTGCAAGATGCCGAATTGATTGACGACCAGGTGTTAAAAGACCGTGGCGGAAAAGCGCTTGCGGCTTTAGATCAGGCCGGAGCCGTGCCGAATGCCGCACTTGAGAAAGTGGTCAGCGATCTCACGGCACCGAAGTTTGCATCGGTAGCGCCATCAAAAGAGACGGCGCGACTATTAGATGCGTCGAAAGAAGTGATCGACCAAGAATTACTGGAAACTTATCTTGAAGAGGCGCATGAAGTTCTTGCGACGGTAAATGAACAGTTGGGAATTCTACGCCGTCGAGCGCACGATCATGATGCATTGATTACAATCCGGCGCGGTTTCCATACCCTTAAAGGTTCGGGCCGGATGGTTGGGTTAAGTGATTTAGGTGAAGTGGCGTGGGGCATAGAACAAACCATGAACCGCTGGCTGGAAGAGGAGCGAGATGCCTCCTCCGACCTACTGAATATGATCCAACACGCGCACGATGCGTTTGCTGGTTGGGTTGAACTTCTAACCCTAGATGGTGTGGTCAACGTTGATGCAACTATTTTGCTTGCAGAAGCCGCCGCGCTGAGGGGGGACCCCCCCGGCCCTTTTGACTTGTCGGCCAAGCGCGAGGCTCTTGTCGCCTCGCGCTTGGCCGCTTCCGAACAGGAAGAATACTCGGAAAATATCGAGATAAAAGACACGGTCGCAGACGCACCGACTTCCGCTTTGGAGAATAGCGCGGTTGAGGTAGTGCCGGGCGATGAACCCGATCTCGGCGAAGAATTAATTTTAGAACCGCTCGTGGCAGACGATATGCGGGGTTTGGAATTTGAATCCGAAGATGCGCCCGCATCGATAGCCATCGAATTGGATTCCAGCTTGCCGCCGTTGCCCTTGGATAACGCATCCACGGAGCCGCAAGAAATCCAAGTCGGCGATATTTGTGTAAGTCCTGCTTTATATCAATTGTTCCTAGACGAAGCGGGAAATTATATTGAGCAATTGGAGCAAGGCGCGGCCGAACTCCAAGTGAATCCTAGCCACCCCGTTTCCTATGAGCTGATGCGGGCTGCACACACGCTGGCGGGTATTTCCAGCACCGTGGGTTTTGCGCCTCCGGCAGATCTAGCGCAAGCTTTTGAACACTGGCTCATGGATATTCTACAAAATCCGCGTGTTTTAGATGCCGATCATTTGAACAATCTCCGCGCAACGCTCAGTAGTCTAAAAAATATGGTGGGCGCGATTCATGCACGTATCCAACCGAGTATGGACAGCGCAATGTCCGAACGCCTACGACAACTCGTGATAAGCGCCCGCACGGCCCGTGAGAAAGCGGAGATGGCGGCGCTTGCAGCGCAGGAATTACGTGCAAGAGAATTGCAAGATGAAAAAGTGCGGGCGGTGTATGAAAACAACCCGCCGAAACCCCAATTAGTCCTTGTTACCGCAGAAAAAACGCCTGTCCCGGCGCAGCCCGAAGCTGCGCCTTCCCCTAGCTTGAGGCCTGCACCCATGCCAGAAAATATCCCGACTATCCAGATCGACGTGAATATTAAAGACGACTTGGATGAACAACTTTTACCGGTATTTTTGGAAGAGGCCGAGGAGCTCATGCCCTTCGTCGGCGCGCAATTGCGCTCCTGGCGTGAAAAGCCCGACGAGGTATCGGCACCACAGGCTCTAAATCGTGTCTTGCATACGTTGAAAGGATCCGCGCGCATGGCCGGTGCCATGCGCATGGGCGATTTGACGCACCGCATGGAAGAGCGCGTATTGGCGATGAGTGAAGGTAAAACGGATGCGATCGTATTCGATGAACTAGACCACTATTTTGATGCCATTAGCGATGTGCATGAGGCTTTGATCACCGGCGATAGCCGTATGGCGGTGGCGACCCCGAGCGTGGCTTCGGTTGTGCTTGGGAAGGTTCCGCAGGCCAGCTTTCCACCGGTGGGCGCATTGTCCGACATGGAGCAAGCGGCGGCGCGCGCCGTGCTGCGTGTTCGCGCCGATGTTGTCGATCGACTGGTCAACGAGGCGGGTGAAGTGAGTATCACGCGTTCACGCATCGAAGGCGAGATGCTGCACTTCAAACAATCGCTGAAGGAATTGACGGAAAATGTGATTCGGCTGCGTGGGCAATTACGGGAAATTGAAATTCAAGCGGAGTCGCAAATGCAGTCGCGGATATCGGCGGCGCAAGACACGCAATTTGATCCGTTGGAGTTCGACCGTTTTACGCGCTTACAAGAAGTTACGCGAATGATGGCGGAGAGCGTTAACGACGTTTCAACCGTGCAGTTGACCATGTTAAAAAATCTAAACGAAACCGAAGCAGCTTTAATTGCGCAAGCGCGTTTAAATCGCGAATTGCAGCAGGGGTTGATGCGTATTCGCATGGTGCCCCTGTCCAGCATAACCGAACGGCTGCATCGCATTGTGCGCCAAACATCAAAAGAGACGGGTAAGAAAGCGGCACTCATCGTTGAGGGTGAGGGGGTTGAGCTGGATCGTTCCGTATTAGAAAAAATGACCGCGCCATTCGAACATTTGCTGCGTAATGCCGTAGCGCATGGCGTTGAAGACGCGGCGGCGCGCACCGCTACCGGTAAAGGCGAAACTGGCCGAGTGGAATTAAGAGCGCGCCAAGAAGGCAACGAAGTGGTTTTGACCTTAAGCGATGACGGCGCTGGTATCAACCTTGAGCGTGTTCGGGTCAAAGCAATGGAGCTCGGCTTGTTGGGAGCCGATGAAGATGCGTCGCCGGCAAAGCTGACAGAAATGATTTTCAATGCAGGATTTTCAACGGCGGCGGAAGTCACCCAGATCGCGGGGCGCGGTGTTGGTATGGATGTTGTGCGTAACGAAATCGCAGGCCTGGGAGGGCGGATTGAGGTCGAAACCAAGACGGGTCTGGGAACCAGTTTTTCCGTTTATTTGCCGCTCACCTTAGCGGTAACACAGGTGGTGATGGTGCGCTCGGGCGAGAATCGCTTTGCGATCCCGGCCTCAATGGTGGATCAAGTACAAGAGGTTAAAGCGGTGGTATTAGCGGAGGTCTACCGCCAAGGCAAGGTGGCCTGGCTGGGTAACGATTACCCGCTGCATTACATTCCGCGCTTGTTGGGTGACGACCAAACAATGCCGGAGGCTAAAGCGCATAGCTCTATCATGCTGTTGCGTAGCGGCTCACACCGCGCGGCTATCCACGTAGATAGTATGGAGCGCAACCAAGAGGTGGTGATCAAAAACATCGGTGCGCAATTGGCGCGGGTGTCCGGAATTTCCGGTGCAACCGTATTAGGGGATGGCCAAATTGTGCTGATTATTAATCCGGTGCAATTAGCGCACCGTGAAACGGCACATACGGCGCAGCCACCGCAAGCAATCAAACCGCAAGAAGTGGTTATGGCACCGATCATCATGGTGGTGGACGATTCGCTTACGGTACGCAAGATTACGGGCCGTTTACTGGCCAAAGAGGGTTACCAAGTGCTCACCGCAAAAGACGGCGTGGATGCTTTACAGCAATTACAAGATATACGCCCTGCCGTTATGCTGGTCGATATTGAAATGCCGCGCATGGACGGTTTTGAATTGACGAAAAATATCCGCAGCGATGCTGCAACAGCCGCCATTCCGATTATTATGATTACTTCGCGAACGGCGGAGAAGCACCGTAATTATGCGCGGGAGCTTGGTGTAAACGAGTATTTAGGTAAACCTTACCAGGAAGAAGAGTTGCTTGGACATATTGCCAATCTTATTAGCCGGCAAGGCGTGAATACAGCGGCCCCCGCTTAGATTTTAAAGAATAAACAAGAATGGATGCTTTCGGCATCCATTCTTGTTTTAGGACATTGCCTGAAAAAGCTGCTCGCGGTAATAGATTAGCAAGAGAATGCCGAAGATTAAGCGATACCAGGCAAACACAACAAAGTTATGGTGTGCGATGTACTTTAGTAGCGCGCGCACGGCGATGAGAGCGCTGACGAACGCGGTGACGAAACCCACGATAAACGGCGCAAGATCATGCGCGTGCAGTAAATCCCAGTGCTTGAATAAATCGTAAAAGGTCGCGGCAAACATAATTGGGATCGCCAGAAAAAACGAAAATTCTGTCGCCACCTGGCGAGATAAGCCAAACAGCAGGCCCCCGATAATGGTTGCGCCGGAGCGTGAGGTGCCGGGAATTAGGGAAAAACATTGCGCAAAGCCAACCTTCAATGCGTCCTGCCAGGTCAAGTCGTCCACATGCGCAACACGGATCGTGCGCGGTCTTGACTCCACCACAAAAATAATGAGTGCGCCGACGATGAAGGCGATGGCGACTGAAAACGGGTTAAAGAAATGGGCTTTGATCGCCTTGATAAAGAGTAAGCCAAGGATTGCGGCAGGCAAAAAAGCAATGAAAAGGTTAAACGCAAAACGTTGCGAGCGCTTGTCGCTGCCCAGTCCTCCTGCTACTTGTGCGATTTTTACGCGGAATTCCCAGCACACCGCGAGAATGGCGCCGAGTTGAATCACTATTTCGAAGACCTTGCCCACCTCATCGTTAAAGCTGAGCAAATCACCAACAATGATGAGGTGGCCGGTGCTGGAGACGGGGATAAATTCAGTTAAGCCCTCAACAATACCCAGAATAAAAGCTTTGAGAAGAAGAATGTAATCCATAGCGAAATCTTAAAATAAAAAAAGGATTATACGATTAAGGTAGCGGGATAAGTTTATAAATTGCAATCCATAAGGAGGTATACGCACCTTCACAGAATGCATGGGCAACAACGCATTTACCCCGCGCTACTGCTACAATTCACCCTAGATGAACGATACGACCCCGCCCGCCCGCCCATTACCAAGCACCTCTTGGCGTGTGCGCCTGGGCCAAAGCTTTAATCCACCGTTATTGTTAGCGGTGTTCGCACTGGTGATTGCGCTACTGACGTGGTTGAGCAATTACCGCCAAGCAGAAAGCTTAAATCAAGAGCTTGCCAAACGGCTATCGGTTTTCGACAGCCGGAGCATGGAAAGCCGTACGTTGGCAAATCAAGCAGAAGAGTCTTCGCGCGCCCTGTTGGTTAAAGTTGGCGTACTCGAGCAAAAGCTAGCCGATTCGCAAAATCAGCAGCTCGCTCTGGAGGCTTTATATCAAGAACTCGCGCGTGGTCGAGATGAAACGGCGCTGGCGGAAATTGAACAGCTTCTGGTGTCGGCTAGTAACGAGCTGCAATTGGCCGGCAATGTTAAAGCCGCACTAATTGCGTTACAAGCGGCTGACACGCGACTCACGCGGCTTGATCGCCCACCGCTATTTCCGCTGCGTAAAGCGATTGGTAAAGATATTGAGCGTTTGCGCGCAGCACCTTTTGTCGATATGTCCGGCTTGACCCTAAAGCTCGATAGTTTGATCGACTTGGTGGGCACACTAAATTTATTGCCGGGTCAGCCGGAGGGCGAAAGAGTCGTCGCGACGAAAAAAAATACATCGGCCAAGAGTTGGTGGCAGCGTTTCGCCAAAGAGGCCTGGGAAGATTTTACGCGACTCGTGCAGATACAGGATATGGGAAAGGCGGAAATGCCCTTACTCGCACCCGAGCAAGCCTATTTTGCGCGCGAAAATGTACGCTTACGATTACTCTCGGCGCGCTTATCGCTGTTGGCGCATGACGATAAAACGTTTAAAACCGATTTGAAAACCGTACAAGAGTGGCTGCACCATTATTACAACGATAAGGAGCCATCCGTTAAATCGGCACTACAATCCTTGACGCAATTGTCGGCGAGCCAGATACGGGTGGATATACCCGATATCACCGCAAGTTTGCAGGCCTTGCGCGCCATAAAATTACCGGCGGAGCGGGGTGGTCGGTGAAAGCGTTGAGTTGGATGATCTTTATCCTCGCATCGGCGGTGGGTTTAGTCCTCGCCATACAATCCAACGTAGGTTATGTTTTGTTGGTGTATCCACCCTACCGCATCGATTTTTCACTTAATTTTTTAATTATTCTCCTGCTGGTTTCTTTTTTGGCCGCTTATATTTTGGTGCGCTTAGCCGTACATACCCTGCGCTTACCCGGCTATGTTCGTGCATTTAAAGAGACGCGGCGTAAAGAAAAAGGTCGCCGCGCCACTGAAGACGCGCTGATTGCTTTTGCTGAAGAGCGGTTCGCGCGCGCCGAACGACTGTCCCAGCACGCTTTGCTGTTAAACGATGCGCCGGCGATTAACGCGCTGCTTGCGGCACGTGCCGCGCAGGAACAGCGCGCCTTTGGGCGGCGCGATGAATATTTAGCGCGCGCGGAAAAAATAGCGCCGCAACAGGCTATCGCCCGTCTAATGACCCAAGCCGATTTGCTCATCGAATCACGGCAAGTGCAGCAAGCCCTGCCGGTAGTGCAAGCGCTGAAAGCGCTCGCGGGCAAGCACATCGGCGCGCTCCGGTTGGAATTAAAAGTACAACAACTGATGAAGAATTGGGATCAAGTTTTACTGCTGTTGCCGCAGCTTGAAAAACGCGATGGCATCGAGGCGGTACAGGCGGAGCAGCTACGCATGAATGCCCACATTGAAAATATTAAACGCAAAGCACTACAGATTGACCTATTACAAAGTTACTGGTTGAAGCTTTCTTCGCAGGAAAAGACCAATAGCAAAATAGCCCTTAGCGCGGCACGTTGCTTTTTGGTTTTGGGTGGAGTGAAAGAGGCGCGCGAGATACTAGAAGCTAGTCTAGCCAAATATTGGGATTCGGATTTAGTCGAGCTGTATGGGCAGTGCGCCGATAAAGACGTGGTGAAACAAATCGAGCGCGCGGAAAATTGGCTTAAGGAGCATCCACGCGACCCGCATTTATTATTGGCCTTAGGGCGCTTATGCGCGCGCCGGGAATTATGGGGTAAAGCGCAAAGCTATGTAGAAGCGAGTTTGTCGCTGGAGAAAACTCGGGACGCGCATTTAGCGCTCGCCCATTTATTGGAAAAAATGAACAAGTCGGAGGAGGCCTGTCAGCATTATCGGCAGAGCCTGGCCTTGGAAGCGGACATTTAAAAAATATTGTTTTTAGTGCGGTGTTACGCTCGTTTTAACGATCACTGGTAGCAACCTGCATTCGTTTTTTCAGAAAGCGAACATGAAAATACATTTACTCGTACTGCTGACACTCAGCTTAACCGCGTGCCAGAGCACCGCTGAATTACCCAAGACTTCACCCTATTTCAAAATACCCATCGGCAGCTATCTAGTGCTGAACCAGGCACTTGAAATAGCGCCGACATCAGCGACGGTGCGTTTGCAGTTCGGCCAGATTATTAGTCGCTTCGACACCCAGGACTTTGAGCCGACCTGTGTACTTGAATCCAACAACGTCGATGCAACTGCGCAGCGGATTGAGCCGGACCGTTTCAAAATTATTCGCGTGCGCCAAGGCGACAATGCGTTATCGGCTCAAGCGCAACCGCCGACAGGTCTGATTTCGGTATCGACGCGGTTTGTTAGCGGCGGCGGACGCCAATATTTTAAGACGGAATTATTTTTAAGGTCGGAAAAACAGCCGCAAGTGCTGGCGATGACTTGCCAACATGCGCGCGAGGCTGGATCGACTTTGTTTGAATTGCGCCCACTGACGGTGGCTGAAATACAACAAGCCTTAGGCGCTTATTTCACCTTACAGTTACGGGATGAATGACCCCTGACGCTGTTTGGCGGGAAGCTACTTTTTCGTATCGCGCGCGAAAGTAAAGGCATCGGAAAAAAATTCGTCGTTCGACAAGCCGGCAGCGACTAATTTTTTATGCGCATCCTCTACCATATTGGGTGAACCGCAGGCATAAACTTGCTTATCGCTCATGTCCGTATAATCCTGCAACACACAATCCTGCACATGGCCGACACGCCCTGTCCAGCGATCTTCGGTTTCAGGCTGAGATAACACCGGAATGAATTTAAAGTGGGGGTAGGCGGCTTGCCACTGCAAGGGTAAGTCGTACATATAAATATCCGATAAGCGGCGTGCCCCCCAGTAGAGTGTTAAGGGGCGTTGCGTGTTGCTGTGCAGAGCATGTTCAACAATGCTTTTGATCGGCGCAAAACCTGTGCCGGTGGCGAGAAACACGATGGGTTTTTCGCTGTCTTCGCGCAGAAAGAAGGTGCCGAGCGGCCCTTCGAAACGAAGGATCGCTTTCTCCTGCATTTGCGAAAACACGTACTCGCTAAATGTACCACCGGCCACATGTCGAATATGCAGCTGCAGGGTTTCATCGTTGTGCGGTGCGTTAGCCAGCGAAAAACTGCGCCGTTTGCCGTCTTTAAGTAGAATGTCAATGTATTGCCCCGCCATAAATTGCATACGCTCGCTGGCTGGTAATTTTAAGGACAGTAGTGCCACATCATCTGAAATTTTTTCCAGTTTCTGCACGCGGCAAGGAATGGTTTTAATCTGGATATCTTTAGCGACACCGACTTCACGGCATTCGATGACCAGCTTGGATAAGGGGGTAGCGCAACAAAATAGCGCTAAACCTTGCGCCTTTTCTTCGTCGGTTAAAGTATTCGGTTGGTGGTCGCCATAATCGACTTGACCCGAAACCACCTTGCCTTTACACGAGCCGCAGGCACCGTTACGGCAGCCGTACGGCAGGGTAAACCCTTGGCGCAATGCGGCTTCGAGGATGGTTTCATCCGCCTCCGGCGTAAAAGTATGGCCACTGGGCTGAATGGTGATTTCAAACGACATGCTTATTCCTTATAATCCTAGGCCCTACTATCAATCCATTCGGGCGACGGACTCAATATGCGGCGATTACTCATTATCGGTTGTGGCGATGTTGCTTTACGCGCCGTTGCGCGCTTACTGCCCGCATTTCATATTTATGCGCTGACGCACACACCGGAGCGCGCTCAAAGCCTGCGTGCGCTTGGCATTACACCGATAGTCGGCGATCTCGATCATCCGCAACGATTGGTTAAATTGGCCGGGCTGGCGCATTGCGTAATGCATTTCGCTCCGCCGCAAAACAGCGGCGAGATCGATCAGCGTACGCACAACCTACTCACCGCGCTGGATAAAAGCGGAATTTTACCACAGCGCCTGGTCTACATCAGCACCACCGGTGTTTACGGGCATTGCGCAGGTAGCTGGGTCGACGAAACGCATCGCACACAACCGACTACGCTGCGCGCCAAACGCCGCTTGTCGGCAGAAAGCCAATTACGAGAGTGGGGGATTCGACGCGGGATTATTGTGTCAATTCTGCGCGTCCCAGGTATTTATGCGCAAAATCGCTTACCCCTACAACGCTTAAAAAATGGCACGCCGACCCTCATCGCCGCCGAAGACAGCTACACCAACCATATCCACGCCGAGGATTTAGCGCGCATGGCGGCGGCGGCTATTTATCGCGGCAAGCCTGGACGTGTGTACAACGCGTCCGACGACTCCGATATTAAAATGGGCGACTGGTTCGACCTTTTGGCCACACGACATAATTTACCCATCCCTCGGCGCATCACGCGCGCCGAAGCACAAACACAAATGCCGGAAAACTTATTGTCGTTCTTAAATGAATCGCGTCGTGTGTCCAATAAACGCGTCAAGCGCGAGTTACGGGTGAAGCTCGCCTATCCGAATGTTGACGCAGGCACCCGCTAAGACGTGCTTAATTTTTTGGTAACTTAGGAGAATCTTCGCGCCGAAACTCGCCTTCAATCACATCAGAATCAGGTGTCTGCGGTGCGCGCCGGCGCGGCCAAATTAGTATTAGTAACGCCAAACCATCGGATACGATACCGGGAAAAATGAACAAAAGCCCCGCCAATAGAATGCGCCCGGACGCAAAAATAGCTTGAAAGTCCCCATTTTGTTGCGTCGCGCGCATCAGGTGGCCGAGTAGGGCGAATTGCTGCTTACGGATCAGAGTGATACCTAGAATAGTTGAGCCGAGAAGCCACAGTAGCAGCCACCAGCCGATTTCCTGCGCGACTAATACTGCGACCCACAGCTCGAGCAAGGGGAAGCCGAGTAAAATTGCAAGAAGAAGCCAAGGTGTCATGGTTAAGCCGGTATGGACGCAAAAGTGGCGTATGCCTAGGTTGGTCGGCGGTTTGCAATATACTACTGAATGCCCGCGTCCGGGTAGCGGCGGCAAG
Source organism: Betaproteobacteria bacterium (assembly GCA_043783305.1). Lineage (GTDB taxonomy): Bacteria > Pseudomonadota > Gammaproteobacteria > Burkholderiales > Thiobacteraceae > RBG-16-58-11. The sequence continues at coordinate 24,399 of JAYVZN010000001.1, read as the reverse complement.
GGAAAGTAAGGATCACAAACGAGACAACCATCCTAATCAAAACTACAATAGCGCGTTACCCTGTTTTAGAGGGGGCAATAAAAGCGTCATACCCATACGAACTTCCTGAGATCGTCGCAGTCCCAGTTAGCAGCGGTTTACGGGCTGATCTGGAGTGGGTTACAGTAGAAACTAGAATTTATAACCCATAGTCTTCAATCGGGGAATGCGCTCCGAGCGCAAACCTACAACATTCAAGCGAAATCCCATAATGAAAAAAATCTTACTAGCCCTCAGCGCGCTCCTGATGCTTGGCCCGATTTTGTCACAGGCCGTCGAAGAAGGTGATTTGCTGGAGCCGGAAAAAGCATTTGCACTAACCGCCAGCATGTTGGACGCTAAAACGGTTGAACTGCGATATCAAATTGCCAACGGTTATTACCTCTACCACAATAAATTTAAATTTCAAATTGAGCCTCAAGGAGTCGGTTTAGGTACCGCACAAATTCCCCCAGGAAAAGTTAAGCAAGACGAATTCTTCGGTAAAGTTGAAACGCACCGCGGCTTGCTGGTCATTAAATTACCGCTGACACGCCCTAGTGCGCACATGACGTTAAAGGCGGTTTCACAGGGTTGCGCGGATATTGGCGTGTGTTATCCACCTCTAACCCAAACCATTAAGTTGAGCTTGCCGAGTACGCCCGTAGCGGACTCGGCGCTACCGGCAAAAGCCAGCGCTGGTTTGGCGGCACTCAAAGATTTTGGTGTAAGTTTAGGCGGCGGTGATGACCTGTTGCCCGCCGAAGAAGCTTTTAAAGCCACCCTAAATAATAAAAATGCCAATAGCTTGCTGCTGAGCATCACCCCCAGTGCCAATGTCTATCTGTATCGCGACAAAATTAAAGTTACGCTATTGGATGGTAAAGGCGCTTCCATTGCTGGTGTGAACCTGCCGCCGGGCGAAGAAAAATCCGACCCTTCATTCGGTAAAACGCAGGTTTACCATCAAACGGTAAACGCTGAAATCGCGCTAAAGCGCGAAGCCGGTGCAGCGCAAAAAATTGCGGTACGCATCGATTATCAAGGGTGTAACGGAAAAGTGGGCGTGTGCTACCCCCCGCAAAATAAGCGCTTCGATATTAATTTACTGAATAGCGATACGGCGGCGGCGAGCATCATGCCGGTTTCGGATGCCAAAATATCCGCCCCCATAAGCGTTGAACCGGCTCCAAGCTCGGTGAGCGAGCCCGACGTTGCGGCGACCCGCACGCAAAGCACACCGGCAGCCGAAGATGAAGAATCTAAAATTCTAAGCATTCTTAAAACCGGCAGCTTGTTTTTAATTGTGGCGACATTTTTTGCTATCGGTTTAGGGCTTGCGCTGACGCCATGCGTATTTCCCATGATTCCAATTCTTTCCGGCATTATCGCCGGTCAAGGCCAGCACATCACCAAGCTCAAAGGTTTCACGCTATCCGCCGCTTATGTGCTGGGAATGGCCATCACGTATGCAATCGCTGGTGTGATCGCCGGTAAATCCGGCGCGCTACTGTCGGCAGCACTACAAAATCCGGTGGTATTGGGAAGCTTTGCCTTGGTTTTTGTCGTGCTTGCTTTTTCTATGTTTGGTTTCTATGAATTGCAAATGCCCAACTTCATTCAAAGTCGTTTGACTGAGAGCAGTAACAAAATGCGTGGCGGCAATTTGATGGGCGTATTCGGCATGGGCATTTTGTCGGCGTTAATCGTCGGCCCTTGTGTCGCAGCACCACTGGCCGGTACTTTGCTTTTCATCAGTCAGACCGGTGATGGTTTAAAGGGCGGTATGGCGCTGTTTGCGATGGCTCTGGGCATGGGTATGCCTTTGCTGGCCCTGGGTGTCGGCGGTGGTTCGCTATTGCCGCGCGCCGGAGCATGGATGAATGCAGTCAAAGGTTTTTTCGGTGTGCTGTTGTTGGCGGTCGCAATATGGTTGATTTCTCCAGTGATCTCCAGCGTACTGCAGATGTTGTTATGGGCGACTTTGCTGATTGTCTCCTCGATTTATCTACATGCTCTTGATCCCCTGCCTGTGAATGCGGTTGGGTTCAAGAAGTTTTGGAAGGGCATGGGTGTGATTGCGTTGGTGGTTGGTATTGCCTTAGCTATCGGTGCGCTCTCCGGTGGGCGCGATGTATTGCAACCGCTGGCCGGGATGCGCGCCGGAGGCGGTGCCGCCGGAAATGCCGGTGCGGCAGCGGCGGAGCATGACTTAAAGTTTGAGCGCGTAAAATCGGTGGCGGATTTGGATATGCGCATTGCGGCCGCTAAGGGTAAACCGGTCATGCTGGATTTTTTTGCGGACTGGTGCGTCTCCTGCAAAGAGATGGAGCGCTTTACCTTTAGTGACCCTAAAGTGCAGGCGCGCTTGAAAGATGTGGTATTGCTGCAAGCCGATGTCACGGCCAATAACGAGGCGGACAAAGCTTTGTTGAAACGGTTTCGCTTATTCGGGCCGCCGGGCATTATCTTTTTTGACCATAACGGCGTGGAGCAAAAATACCGCGTCATCGGCTACGAAAAGCCGGAGAAATTTCTACAGTCTATTGACGGCGCCTTGAAATAATGCGCGGTGTTTGGTTAGTACCCGTGGCAGCGCTTGCCTTGGCGCTGGGGCTGGGTGTTGGCTTGTGGCGCACCACACCCAGTAAATCGGAGCTTACCCCGGAGCAAGTTTACGCGACTAGTTTTGCCGATCTTTCTGGGCGGCAACAATCTTTGGGCCAATGGCGCGGCAAAGTGTTGATTGTCAATTTTTGGGCAACTTGGTGTCCCCCATGTCGGCAAGAGATTCCCGATTTTGTGGCGACGCACGCCAAGTATCGCGCCCAAAATGTGGTAATCATCGGTATCGCGCAAGATGAGCGTGAGCCGGTGGCCAATTTTGCTCGAGAATTTAATGTAACGTACCCTCTGTTAATCGGCGGTGATACGGGTTATCGGTTTGCGACGCAACTGGGAAACACCAGTAGCAGCATTCCTTTCACCGTGATCTTCAACCGCAAGGGTGAGGCAGCCTACGTAGCGGTCGGCCCGATGCACCGCTCGGAACTGGAAGCGCAAATCGCTAAGTTACTTTAGCGGGCATTAAGAATTTTTTTGCGCGGTTTGTACGACTTCCGTCGGTTCTAAAAAAATGGGTTTCCTTCGGCAGCGCAGTAAATCGAGCGGTAGTATTTGCGCAATAAATTTAGAGCTACTGTAAAGTAACGGACGACTGTTTACCTGGGAACCCTCGCCATGAACACTAAATTTCTTAAGTACGGTCTTTACGCAATCGGCGGTGTGCTTGGTTTATTCGCGCTATTTTTAGCGGCAGTCGCTTTCTTCGTTAATCCCAACGATTACAAACCGTTAATTGTAAAATTGGTGCAAGAAAAAAAACAACGAACCTTAAATATCGAAGGCGATATTAAGCTTAAGTTGTTTCCGCGGATCGGCTTAGACTTAGGCAAAACACACTTATCAGAGCACAACGGATCGCAAGAGTTTGCCGCCTTGGACAGCGTGCAATTGTTCGTAGCTTGGTTGCCGTTGTTCCGCGAAGAGTTGGTTGTGCACAAGGTAAATTTAGTAGGGGCGCGTGTAAACTTGGCGCGCAATGCCGATGGCAGCACCAATATCGATGATTTGCTCAGTAAAGAGGAAACGTCCAAGCAAATTAAATTCGATATTAATAGCGTCAAAATCTCGGGTAGCGCTTTGGCTTTTGATGACCGTATGATGAAACGCAAATGGGCCATCAGCGAACTGGAGGCAACCAGTGGACGCATTAAAGACGATACACATACCAATGCCAAACTTGATTTTAAGCTGACTGGCGACAACCCAAAATTAGCGGCGCATATTAATCTCGACAGCGGCCTATTGTTTGCCTTGGAAGCCAAACATTACGCTTTGGATCATTTAGATTTAAAAGTAACCGGTGAGGCTGCGGCTATTCGACAGATAGATTTACGTGCGCAAGGCAACATCGATGCTCGGCTCAGCCCGCAAGAAATCGTATTAAAAGATGTCAAGCTAAGCCTTAAAGGAAAGCATGCCAACGATGCGTTTGATCTTACGTTGGACGCACCTAAATTTGTGTTGACCGCCGATCAAGCGGAAGGGACTAAGTTGGTTGTGAATGCAACCATCGAGCAACCCAAGACCAAGCTCATGGCCCGGCTTACTTTGCCGGATTTAACCGGCAATACCCGGCAATTTCAAGTCAGCGAATTAAAATTTAATATCGATGGGCAGCAGGGCAATAATAAAATCAAAGGTCAGTTAACCAGCCCATTGAGCGGCAGCTTGGATACGCAAATATTCAGCTTGACCAAGCTGAGTGCCAACGTCGACGTAAGCAATCCGACCATGACCAAAGGTGGGATGAAGGTTGCCTTAGTCGGTGATGCGCGCGTCGATATCAAAACACAACAGATGGCCGTGAATTTACAAACCAAGATGGACGATAGCACCATTCAGGCCAAGCTGGGGCTGCGCCGGTTTGCGGACCCGCATTACACTTTCGATGTAACAATCGATCAATTGGATGTTGATCGTTACCTAGCGCCAAAAGCCAAGATCGCTACGACCGAACCGGAAAGCGCTATTGATCTGTCAGCGCTTAAATCGATACAAGCCGACGGCAGCCTAAAAATCGGCACTCTTAAAGTGGCGAATATTAAATCCAGCAATGTGCGCCTGGATGTGAAGGCGGAAAAAGGTCAACTAACCGTAAAGCCGTTCTCAGCTAATTTGTATGACGGTACACTGCGTGGCGCACTTTCAGCGACGGCTGACACCCGCCCGCGCTTAACGCTGCAACAACAACTCACGGCCGTTAACGTCGGACCGCTACTTAAAGACGTAGCGGATAAAGACATCATTGAAGGGCGCGGTAATGTGGCTTTCGATGTGGTCACACAGGGTGCGACGGTGAGTGCCTTGAAAAAAAATTTAAATGGTAACGCGCATATAAATTTACGCGACGGCGCGATCAAGGGCATTAACATTGCGGCGAGTTTGCGCAGTGCGCAAGCCAGTTTAGGCTTGAAGGGCAGCGGTGCGACGCAAGCATCGTCCAGCAACGAAAAAACAGATTTTTCGGAATTCAGCGCGCGCTTCGTCATTCACAATGGAGTGGCGCACAACGATGACCTTGTCGCGCAATCGCCGCTGCTCCGGCTCGGCGGAAACGGCGACATTAATCTTGGTGCCGGTTCGATGGATTACCTCATCAAGGCGACCGTCGTCGGGTCACTCCAAGGGCAAGGTGGTAAAGAAGCGAGTCAATTAAAGGGCGTAACCGTTCCGGTACGCATCACCGGTGAATTGGACGCGCTGAAGTATAAATTGGACGTAGGCGCACTCGCCACCGAATCGGTTAAGGCCAAGTTGGAAGCAAAAAAAGAAGTGCTGACGGACACGGTGACAAAGAAATTACTCAAAGGATTATTCGGACGATAATCCGCATAATAATGTTTATATAAAATGGCGGATCATGCAGCCATTTACACTTTACGTTTTATTGTCAGATAGCACTTCCTCATGCCGCATCGAATAAACCTTGTTGAGTTGGTTTAATATGTCTGACTTCGCGCACCGGATTATTCAGTGGCACAAGACGCACGGTCGCCACGACCTGCCTTGGCAAAACACGTGTGACCCCTATCGCATATGGGTGTCGGAAATCATGTTACAGCAGACGCAGGTTGCTGCCGTGGTTCCGTATTACCAGCGGTTTTTAGCGCATTTTCCGCAAATCGGTAGTCTTGCCGCCGCGCCATCCGATACCGTTCTCGCACTTTGGAGTGGGCTTGGCTACTATGCACGGGCACGCAATTTACATACAGCCGCACAGCAGATTATGGCGCGTCACGCGGGAATTTTCCCCCGGGCTGCGCTCGATATGGCAGCATTACCAGGTATCGGTCGCTCTACAGCGGCGGCAATTGGTGCTTTTGCCTTCGGCACGCGCGGTGCCATTCTCGACGGGAATGTAAAACGCGTATTAACGCGCTGTTTCGGCATTGCGGGTTATCCCGGCGAGCAGGCAGTACAACAAAAATTGTGGGCCTTGGCAGAAAGTTTATTGCCGCAGACCCAAATCGAAATTTACACCCAAGCCTTGATGGATTTGGGCGCCACCTTGTGTGTGCGCGCCAAACCACGGTGCGGCGATTGTCCGGTACAGTCGCAATGCATCGCTAACCAAATGCAACGCACACAAGAATGGCCGACACCAAAATCAAAAGCCAAAATACCGCGACGCGAAGTGGTGGTGTTGATCCTGCAACAGAGCGCGGAAGTGCTCCTGGAGAAACGCCCTGCGCACGGCATCTGGGGCGGATTATGGAGCTTTCCGGAAATTGAGCGCACGGCAATTTTAGCGGTGCAATTGTCGTCTCGTTTTGGCGTACGCGCAAAGCACGTTTTAGCGCTGGAACCATTGGCGCATCGCTTTAGTCATTACCACCTAACAATGCATCCTTTATGGGTTGAAGTGATACCGGGGCCAAGATCGTTTCCGGGACAAGTTTGGCTGACTCTGGAGGAGGCGCGCGGCGCAGCAATCCCGACACCGGTACGCAAATTATTGATGCGACTTTAACGCTGTCGGGTTAAAGATCTGATAATTATTTCGCCCGGCTTGTTTGGCGCGATACAACGCGGTATCTGCGTTTTGCAGCAAAATTTCGGACTCCGTGCCGTCTTCCGGAAATAGCGCAATTCCGATACTGGCGGTAATTTTCAATGTGTGCCCGCTCAACTCACAGGGTTGCTCCAGCGTGCGCAGAATTTTTTCTGCCAATAAACTAGCATCTTGCGTCAAGGCCAGATTGGGCAGGGCGATGATAAATTCATCGCCACCCTGTCGCGCAACAATATCGCCGGCGCGCAGTAGTTCAAGCAAGTTACTTGCAACATGTTGCAAGAGTAGATCGCCCACGTAATGCCCCAGCGTATCGTTGACGTGTTTAAAGTTGTCGATGTCGAGAAATAAAACAGCGATGGCGTTTTTCGAGCGCCGCGCATCCGCCAAGGCTTTGCCCAGAAACTCTAAAAATAAAGTGCGGTTGGTAAGCCTCGTCAGCGGATCGTGTGTCGCCAAAAATTCCAGGCGCTCGATTTGCGTTTTGCGTTCCGTAAAGTCAGAAAAAATGGCGATGTGATGCGTCACGTCTCCTTGGGTATTTTTTACCGTATTAACGGTGAGCCACTCGACGAAGGCGGCTCCATTTTTGTGGCGGTTCCAGATTTCACCCTGCCACATTCCATTGGTTTTAACGGCCTGCCACAACGCCGCATAAAAAACCCGATCATGTCGTCCCGAGCTTAACAATCGCGGATTCCGGCCAACAATTTCATCGGATGTATAGCCCGTAATCGAGGTAAACGCCGGATTGACGGCGAGTACGATGTTGTGGCGGTCCGTTATAAAAATACCATTGCTGCTGGTGTTGAAGACGATTGCCGCTAGGTAAGCATTTTCTTGTTTTAAGCGTGAACGCCATTCCAAAATTACGATAACGAATGCCGGAACCAGCACCACAATGAGGGAGCCCGCAGGCACACTAAGCCACAGCATCGCAAGCGCGGCACCGATCAACCCTACAAGTATATAAGCGCTAAACATAAGCAGGTGCTATGAAGACTTCCTTCTATAACCTTGACCGGCAACTCACGTATCATGTCACACGGGAAAAGAACACGGTAACTAAAATGAAATATACTGATTTACGTGATTTTATAGCGCAACTCGAAATACAAGGTGAGTTAAAGCGGGTAACGGTCGCGGTTGATCCTCGGCTTGAAATGACAGAGGTGTGCGACCGAGTGCTCCAAGCAGGCGGCCCAGCTATTTTATTTGAAAAGCCGACCGGTCACCGCATTCCCGTACTCGGTAATTTATTCGGCACGCCACGGCGCGTGGCGCTGGGTATGGGCGAAGACGATGTGGCCAGCTTGCGTGAAGTGGGAAAGTTACTGGCCTTCCTGAAAGAGCCGGAACCGCCCAAGGGTTTGAAAGACGCTTGGGACAAGCTGCCACTATATAAACAAGTACTCAATATGGCACCCAAAGTCGTTGCGCGCGCGCCGTGCCAAGACATCGTGTGGGAAGGCGATGAAGTCGATCTTGGGCGTTTGCCGATTCAAACCTGCTGGCCGGGCGATGTCGCACCGCTCATCACCTGGGGCCTAGTGGTGACCCAAGGTCCGCACAAGCCGCGGCAGAATTTAGGTATTTATCGCCAGCAGGTTCTGGCCAAAAATAAAGTCATCATGCGCTGGTTGGCGCATCGCGGCGGCGCATTAGATTTCCGCGATTTTTGCCGGGAACACCCCGGTGAAAAATTCCCGCTCGCAGTGGCATTAGGGGCTGACCCGGCGACCATTCTCGGTGCGGTAACACCGGTGCCTGACAGTCTTTCCGAGTACCAGTTCGCGGGTTTATTGCGCGGTGCGAAAACCGAAGTGGTGAAATGTGTAAGCTGCGATCTGCAAGTACCCGCCAGCGCCGAAATTGTGCTCGAAGGCACTATCGATCCCGATGAGATCGCACTCGAAGGGCCCTACGGCGACCACACCGGGTACTACAACGAACAAGAAACCTTCCCGGTTTTCACCATCACGCACATCACCATGCGCCACAACCCGATCTACCACAGCACCTACACCGGCAAACCGCCGGACGAGCCAGCAGTATTGGGCGTGGCGCTGAACGAAGTATTTGTGCCGCTGCTGCAAAAACAATTTCCCGAAATCACCGATTTTTACCTACCACCGGAAGGCTGCTCCTACCGCATGGCGGTGGTGAGTATGAAAAAACAATACCCCGGCCACGCCAAGCGCGTGATGTTCGGTGTGTGGAGCTTTCTGCGTCAGTTTATGTACACCAAATACATCATCGTGGTCGACGATGACATCAACATCCGCGATTGGAAAGAAGTGATCTGGGCGCTCACCACCCGCGTCGATGCCGCGCGCGATACCCTGATCGTGGAAAATACACCGATTGATTATCTCGATTTCGCTAGCCCGGTGTCCGGCCTGGGCAGCAAAATGGGCATCGATGCCACCAATAAATGGAAAGGCGAAACCACCCGCGAATGGGGCACGCCGATTACGCGCGATGCGAATGTGGTAGCGCGGATCGATGCTATTTGGAAAGATTTGGGGTTGTGAAGACGGGCATGGCGCGAATTTAGATGCCCGAGATGTGCCAATGGTAGCTAATTCGACGTGGCATCAAAATGGTCTGTTCCCAGTAGTAAAGCAACCGGTCAACGTTTGAATTTACTGACGATGCGCGGCTTGAGATGCCTATAGCGATATGCGCTCAATGCGAGTGGCAGCAACCCTGTACAGGTGCGGCGCAGGTATCGGCTTGCCTACGGGGTAGTCGTGAGAATTATGGGCTGCCTGATGCCGACGAACGTTCCGTGGACTTCATAAGAAAGGGTGTTTATCCTGCGTATACTTAGATGGCTTGGCTTGATTATCGGTTTAGTGCATTTCTTAGCGATTTTGATTATGGCGCGGTAACCGCGTGGTGCTGGAAATTAAAATTTAGAAGGATTATCGCATGGCGAATACAACATCCAACGGAGAGCTCTCCGTACCGGAGTCAGTCGTGTCGCGCCCCATAGCCACGGCACGGGTTGTCGTCGGTTTGCTACAGGGTATAGCGCTGTATTTGCTCTATAACACGCTGCAGCACAAAACGTGGCCGGCAACGGAGGGTCAGTTATTTGCGCCGTTGCTGCTGGTATTCATATTTGTTCCTATCCTGTTTATCTCCGGGCTCGGGCATGCCCGCTTGAAGCGACTAGTGCTGTGGATTTTTGTCGCCGGTGCAATCACTTGGTTCGTGGGTTTCCATGCGGTATGGCGGCTTTACCCGATGGGCGCATACGGACTGGGATTTAGTTATACCCGCGATACCTATGGGATAGTGCCATCGCTCCTGGTGTTCTTTGTTACCGGAGTGGCACTATACATCGCGCACGCCTTGATGCTTGCGGCAACGGCGGATCGGCGATGGATAGCGCACTATCCCACCTATTTTGATGTGGCCTGGAAGTTTGCCATTCAAATTAAGTTTTCGCTATTTTTTGTGGGAGTGCTGTGGCTGGTCTTGTGGCTCGGCTCTTCACTGTTTCTGTTGCTCAAGCTGGATTTTCTCAGAGAGTTGCTGCAGAAGTCGTGGTTCTCCATCCCTGTTACTGTGCTCGCATTTTCCTACGCGCTACATATAACCGATGTGCGCCCGGGGATTGTGCGGGGTATACGCTCGCTGTTGCTCGTCTTGATGTCATGGCTGCTACCGTTGGCAATGCTAATCGTGCTTGGTTTTGTGCTGAGTCTTCCCGGTACCGGGTTAGCTTCACTGTGGGCGACGCGACACGCAACGGCGGTATTGCTGGGCGCGGCGGCTGTTTTGGTGCTGTTGATTAACACGGCATTTCAGAATGGAGAAATTGCATCCCAGGTATCACCCATTCTGCGCTGGAGTGCCCGCATCGCCGCCGTGTTGCTAGCGCCGATCGTGTTGATCGGGATTTACTCACTGTGGCTGCGGGTTGCCGACTACGGCTGGACCACTGATCGCGTGTTCGCCGCCGCCTGCTTGTTGGTGGCAAGTTCCTATGCCGGTGGCTACGCTTGGGCTGCTATGGGTCGTACCGCATGGTTGCGGCACTTGGCGACAGTCAATGTAGTTACGGCATTTTTAGTGTTGGCCGTATTGCTGGCACTTTTTTTACCGATTGCCGATCCGGCGCGCATTTCCGCCGCCAGTCAGTTAGCGCGCTTGAAGATAGGCAGGGTTTCGGCCGCTAAATTTGATTTCGACTACTTGAAATTTCATGGTGAGCGTTATGGATGGGATGCGCTGCAGAAACTCAAGATTGCTACACAAGGTGCAGATGCGGCAGTGATACGTGAAAAAGCCAAGACGACGCTCGCCAAACAGAACCAATGGGATCAGACAAATCAAGTAGCCACAGCCAGTGATATCACCAAAAATCTCATTGTGTGGCCCAAAGGCGCGACCTTGCCCAAGTCACTCCTCAATAAAGATTGGAGCCTAAGCAAGTATCGGTGGTTGGTTCCGGAGTGCCTGAATTATGCAGAGAAAAAATGTAACGCCTATCTGCTGGACTTGACCGGCGATGGAAAGCCGGAAGTATTGTTCATCAGTCAAGAAAATTACCCGCGTAGCGTGATCGTGATGGAGAATACAGATGGAACATGGGATACCGTCGGCAAGCTGTCTGCATCCGTTCCGCGGTGTAACGAAGCGATGCAGAAAGGTTTGGCCTCGGGCTCCTATCGGCTTATTCCACCCATGCTCAAGGATCTGGAAATTGCTGGGCAACGAATCCATATTGAACAGAATGTAGAAACAAATCGGGAATGTACGCACTGAATGATTGTGTAGCGCATAGCGTATGGGTATTAAAGGCGCGTTCCATACTGAACGCATCATTCTCAATATGGGGTGCATTAATATGATCCATTTGCGTGCGTACAACAATTATTATTTAGGGTGTCCATTATGTTTATGCAATCCACTGATTCACAAACGCTTCTGAACGGCTGATTTTGGGAGCGAAGTTTGGTGCTCAGAAAACTTGAGCTGGGTAGCTGCTACTGCTGACTAAGCGGACGTAACACGGGCAAATCTTGAATGGCCGGATCGGGTCGAATCGAATAAGCCACACACCTTTTGAATTAAGCCTCGTACACCACGTGCCCGCTCACCAGCGTCATGTGTACCTTGCCTAACATTTCGTAACCCATAAATGGTGTGTTGTTACCTTGGCTTTTGAGTGCTTTTGCGGTGACGCGCCAATTTGCGTCGGGGTTGAACAAACAGAGGTCAGCGTTGTGACCAACGCTTAAGTGCCCCGCATCGAGTCCCAGGATGCGTGCCGGTGCGCTGGTGATTTTAGCGAGCGCCTCGACCAGCAATACTTTATTTTCGCTTGCCCATTTCAAGGTGAGCGGCAGCAGCATCTCCACGCCGGTGGCACCGGCTTCGGCTTCGGCAAAGGGCACTTGCTTGGCGTTCTCATCCACCGGCGTGTGATCGGAGCACAGCACGTCGATCACGTTCGAAACCAAGCCGGCGCGTAGGGCATCGCGATCGCGTTGATCGCGCAAGGGTGGAATCAAGTTGGCATTCGCGTCGAAGTAGCCGATGTCACGATCACACAAATGGGCGTGGTTGATGGAGATATCGCAGCTAATGGGTAGACCTTCTGCTTTCGCCAGACGAATTAGTTCGACGCTGTCGCGGTTGGAGAGGCGGCAGACATGCACCCGTGCGCCGGTTTCACGCACTAAGTAAATGATGGTGGATAGGGCGATGGTTTCGGCGCAGGCCGGAATACCGGCCAAGCCTAAGCGCGTGGCGACTTCGCCGTCATGCGCGATACCGCCATTTGCCAAGTAAGGGTCTTGCGGGCGCAGCCAAACCGTAAAGTCGAAGCTGGCGGCGTATTGCATCGCGCGCATGAGCAAGGCGGTGTCGAGCAGCGGTGCATTAGCGTGCGAGAAGCCGATACAACCGGCATCTTGCAGCTCGGCCATCTCCGTTAATACTTTGCCGGCCAGCCCTTGCGTGAGCGCGCCCAAGGGATAAACGTGTGCTTGGTTTAGATTTTTCGCGCGGTACTTGAGCATTTCCACCAAGCCCGGTTCGTCCAATACCGGCTCGGTGTCGGGCGGACAGACGAGGCTGGTGATCCCACCGGCCACAGCAGCCTGCATCTCGGATTCGAGTGTGGCAAGATATTCATTGCCGGGTTCGCGTAGGCGCACGGAGAGATCAATAAGGCCCGGGCAGACGACAAGGCCCGTGGCATCGATGCTGCGATTGGCACGAAAACCTTCGGGCACGGACCCGATGCTCAGCACTTTACCGGCGGCGATGTAGAGATCCGTTACGCGATCAATATTATTTTTCGGGTCAATCAAGCGGCCATTTTTAATGTGCATTTTCATTACGCCCCCGCCAACATACTCATTACCGCCATACGCACCGCAATGCCGAAGGTGACCTGGGGCAGAATCACCGCTTGACCGCCGTCGGCCACCGAAGAATCAATTTCCACGCCGCGATTCATCGGGCCGGGGTGCATCACAATGGCATCGGGTTTGGCAAGCAGTAGTTTCTCCGCCGTCAAGCCGTAATATTTAAAATACTCCTGCGCGCTGGGTAAGAAAGCACCGCTCATGCGCTCATTTTGCAGGCGCAGCATCATCACCACATCCACGTCTTTCAAGCCGCAGGCCATGTCGTTGTAGACGTGTACGCCGAGGCCTTCTATGCCTTTGGGCAGCAGTGTGCGCGGTGCGATCACGCGCACTTCGGGTACGCCGAGTGTGGTCAGTGCGTGAATTTCAGAACGAGCGACACGCGAGTGCATTACATCGCCCACCACGGCGACTTTGAGTCGGGTGAAATCTTGTTTGTAGCGGCGGATGGTGAACATATCGAGCAGGCCCTGGGTGGGGTGTGCGTGCCGACCATCGCCGGCGTTGATGACATGGATGTGGGGTGCTACATGGCGCGCGATCAAATGCGCCGCACCGGATTGCGCATGGCGCACCACGAACATATCCGCACCCATCGCCGAGAGATTGTCTACGGTGTCGAGCAAGGTCTCGCCCTTGGATTGCGACGAGGCACTGACATTCAAATTCACCAGATCGGCGGAGAGACGCTTGGCGGCAATTTCGAAGGTAGTGCGGGTGCGTGTCGACGGCTCGAAAAACAAATTGAAGATCGATTTGCCGCGCAGTAGAGGGACTTTTTTCACTTCGCGCTCGCCGACGGAAACAAAAGATTCGGCGGTGTCGAGAATGGAGTGAAGCAGTTGGGCGGACAAGCCTTCAATGGTGAGTAGGTGGCGCAGTGCACCACTGTCGGAGAGCTGGGGGTTCGGGGTCATCTCAGCGTTCGTGAAGGCTTAACTGGAGTTGATGATTCGGATCCAGCGTAACCTGGACATTCTGGGTGCCGGTGAGATCGAGCCGCGCGCCAATCCAATCCGCCACAATCGGCAGCTCGCGTCCGCCGCGGTCGATCAGCACCGCTAACTCAATCGCGGCGGGGCGGCCGTAGTCAAACAGTTCGTTCATCGCGGCGCGCACCGTGCGCCCGGTGTGCAGTACATCGTCGATGAGGATGATGTGTGCGTCGGCTACATCAAAGGGAATGTCGGAAGGACGTACTTGCGGGTGTAGACCAATGCGGCTGAAATCGTCGCGATAGAAAGAAATGTCCAAGGTTCCGAGCGGCAGTGCATCACTCAACAGCGCGTGCAGTTTTTGCGCCACCCAGGCACCGCCGCTGTGGATGCCGACCAAGGCCGTGTCGGCGCGTAAACGTGGCTTCAGCGCGGCGGCGAGTTGTAAAATTAATTGCTCGGGGTCAGGCAGTTGCATGCTGGTCGAAGTAGGCTTGTAAGATGCGTTGTGCGGCAAGTTGGTCGATCAAGTGTTTATCTTTTTTACCGCCGCGGCCAAAACTGCGTAGCAAGCTGTGTGCCTCGGCGGAAGTTAGGCGTTCATCCACCAGTGTTGTGCGCAGTTGAAACCGGCCCTCCAGTTGTCGCGCAAAACCACGGCAGCGCGCACTCATGGCGTGCTCCACGCCGTTCATGTGCATGGGCAACCCAACGACCAATTGCACCGGTTGCCATTCGGCGATTAATTTTGTAATCGCTTGGAAGCGCAAATCGTTGCGTGTCGCCTGGATAGTGGTGAGCGGGTGCGCCATTTTTAAAGTATTTTCTCCCATGGCAACGCCGATGCGTTTTTCGCCGAAGTCGAATGCGAGCAGGGTACCATTCATTTCAGGCGTGACCTGCGTCCTCCGATAAGTTGATGGTGTCGACACCCAGTAAGCGCATAGCCGCATTGAAGCGCGCCTCCAGGGGGAGATCGAAAATCAAGCTGGTGTCTTCAGCCGCCACGCTCAGCCAGGCATTTTGCAAAATCTCGTGCTCCAATTGACCCGGTGCCCAACCGGCGTAACCGAGGGTGACAAAGAACTTTTCCGGGCCTTCGCCGCGCGCCACCGCCTCCAGCACATCTTTTGAGGTGGTCAGCCCAATTTGATCGTTAACACGCAAGGTGGATTGCCATTCGCCCGCTGGCTGATGCAGCACAAAGCCGCGATCCATCTGCACCGGCCCGCCAAAATGCACTTGAATTTCGGCAATATCCGGTTGCGAGGTGGGAATTTCAATTTGTTCCAACAAGGCGGAAAGTGTGAGGTCGACTTGGCGCGTTAACACCACGCCCAAAGCACCTTGCTCATTGTGCTCACAAATATACGTGAGCGATTTGGTAAAATAGGGGTCCGCCATGTTCGGCATGGCGATCAAGAAGTGGTGCGTGAGGTTTACATTTTCCATGCGGGCGCCATTTATGGCATATTGTACCGGCCTCGTCGCCCCGGCACAAACTGCGGTTGCAGGTGCGGTCGAGGTTGTTAAATTTTAGGAGAACCAATTGTGCAAAATACCCCCTATGAAGTGCAAGTAGAAGCCGGTAAGGAATATTGGTATTGCGCTTGCGGGAAGAGTAAAACCCAACCTTTTTGCGATGGCTCGCACGAAGGCAGCGGTGTGGAACCAATTGTGTGGGTGGCGGAAAACACCGAAAGTATCTATTTATGCGGGTGCCGTATGAGTGAAACCCTGCCGTTTTGCGATGGGACCCATAATGATTTATAGCCTTTTAAATTAGCCAAGATAACGACCCCGAGGCATTTTTTACATCGCGGGTTGTTCGCTCGAACGCCAAATCAACGGTGTCACTCCCACGTGTTTTTTGAATGCTCGGTTGAAGGCCGCTGGGCTTTCATAGCCGACAGCCGTTGCGATTTGCTTCACGCTTTGTCGCGTGCCGGTGAGTAGTCGGCACGCTATATTCATCCGCCATTGCGCGACATATAGCATGGGGCTATTCCCTAATGTCGCGGTAAAACGCGCAGCAAAACGCGAAGGCGACATAGCCACAACCTGCGCTAGGCGGGTTACCGACCAGCCCTCCCCCGGTTGCGCATGAATGGCGGCGACGGCACGTCCGACGACGGGATCTTTGATCGCGCTTAGCCAACCAATATCCTGAGGCGGTGTCGTTTCGATGTGAGCTCGAATGACCTCCGCGCACAAAGCCTCCAACAAGCGTTCGACGATATATCCGCCGCCGATGGATTGCCGATCAATTTCTTGCGCTATCAAACGCGCGATGCCGGATAAATTATGCAGTTCGCCGGGACGCGCCACACTCGCGCACAGCAGCGGCGGCAGCGCCGTAAATAAGGGGTTAAGCACGGTGTCGTGCAATAAAAAAGCGCCGCACAGCATCGATGCGCCGCGGGTACGGGCGGCGGCTCCGGGGCGCCGGGTATTTTTACCGCCGATCAAGCTTTCGACGGGCAAAATTGACGGGTTTGCGCCTTGCGATATTTGGTGAGGGGTACCGGCAAAGCAAACCGCCATTTCGCCGGTCTCGATCACCGCTTCATCGCCATTTTCCAGTCGAATCTCGCAATGCCCCGACTCGACTAAGTGAAACGCAACGACTTGCACCCCGGGTTTAACACCGAATAAATGACCTAAACGGCTGGAGTTGGGGATCGAAATACCCCAAGGCGATGCGTATTCTTCACGCAGCACAATGCAGCCGTCAATTCGCATGGATCGGATGGTATCGCTTAGAACATCTCCAAAAAAGCCACTAGAAGTTGTTTTAGCAAGCATATCGGTTGTTTTGACTATCGGTAAGACTAAGGTTGGATGGTAACCTGCATTTTTTTCAGGATACCACCAAAAGAGAGGAACGAAGATGCATGCCGCAATGACAACGGAACTGTACTGGATGGTCATGACCGTGCTCATGACCTCTCTGATATTTGCGCCATACATCCTGAATCGGATGAAAGAGCATGGCATTTGGACAGCCATGTGGAATCCGCAACCCGATAAGCAACCGAAAGCGCAGTGGGCGGAACGCTTAATGCGAGCGCACGCCAACGCGGTCGAAAACCTCGTAATCTTTGCGCCGCTGGTGTTGGCACTGCAAGTGTTGGGAATGAATACCGCCACCACAGCCACGGCATGCATGGTGTATTTTTTTGCTCGTGCCGCGCATATCGTTTTTTATACTTTCGCCGTGCCTTTGCTGCGCACCATAGTCTTTATTGTTGGTGTTGCGTGCCAGATGGTGTTGGCTTTGACCTTGCTGAATATTATTTAAACCCTCATGACCATCCGCTTTTATTACGGCTCGGGTTCGCCTTTTTCCTGGAAGGTGTGGCTTGCACTGGAGCACAAACAGCTCCCTTACGATTTTAATGTGCTGAGCTTGCAGCAGGGCGATCAGAAAACTCTCGAGTACTTAGCGATCAACCCGCGCGGCAAAGTACCGACCCTGATCGACGACGGATTCACCCTCTGGGATTCCGCCGCGATTGTCGAGTATCTGGAAGAGCGTTACCCGGAGCAGCCTCTCCTACCCCATGATTTACAGGAACGCGCAATCGCCCGCCGTGTTGTCGCCGAAGCGAACCAGCACCTGTACCCGGTGGCGCGACGGCTGCTCGAACAGACCTTGTTTCGCTTGGATGGCGCTGGCGATGCGACAGTAATATCCACGGCGCTCGCGGATTTACAACGCGAATTGACGTATTTTGAAGACGCATTCTGTGGCGACTACTGCGCTGGCAACCTCTCGCTGGCGGATTTTACACTGTACCCGATGCTGGCCTTGGTAAGGCGGCTGCACAGCAAACAGCCACAACACGCAGTTGGAGCACGGCCGGGGCCAAAACTTACGGCCTTCATGCAGCGCATCGAGCAGCTACCGTATTTCGCCAAGACGTTTCCACCGCATTGGAAAGTGTGAAAGCTTATGGATAAGCAAACAAACAAACCTGTCTGCGTCGTCGCAGGTGTCGGCCCCGGCAATGGCGCGGCATTCGCGCGCCGCTTTGCGGCGGAGGGCCACCGGGTTGCGCTGCTGGCGCGTCACACAGAGTTCACCCAGGAACTCGCAACGGAACTGGACGATGCGCGATCCTATGCCTGCGATGTCACCGATGCCGTCGCAGTTGCGAATATCTTCGAGGCGATCCGCGCCGATCTGGGCGAAGTCGATGTGCTGGTCTACAACCCAGGTATCGGCGTGTGGGCTAACGTTGAAGAGATCACGCCAGAGGCATTTGAAATCAGTTGGCGCACCAACGTGCTGGGCGCGCTGCTCACGGCGAAACAAGTGATTCCAGCCATGAAGAAAAACAATCGCGGCAGCATCGTCTTCATCGGCGCTACCGCATCGCGGCGCGGCGGCGCACGTACAGCGGCCTTTGCACCGGCCAAAGCGGCACAGAAAAGCCTGGCCGAATCCATGGCGCGCCACCTTTGGCCGATGGGTATTCACGTTGCGCTGGTGATCTTGGACGGCGTGGTCGACACCCCGGCCACGCGCAAGATGATGCCGGGCAAGCCGGACAACTACTTCATCCAACCGGATGCTGTAGCCGATAGCGTGCTGCGGCTCACGCAGCAGAATTCTTCGGCTTGGTCGTTTGAGATTGAGGCGCGGCCGTATGGCGAAGTTTGGTAGAGCCTGCGGAGACGGCAAGCGAAGCAGTCAATTACCGTTTCTAACTTAAACAACTAAAGGAGCGTGCCGTGCAAACATCATGGAATAATATTTTTTTGCAACATATTAAGGAGGTATTGAGACAAAAAAATAAACCGAGGAAGCGCTTCTTACCATGAATCGAAATTGCCACATTATGTTCAGTTCGATTTCACCCGAATACTACAATTAACTGGAGCTTGTCATGCAAAATCATATAAAGAAATTCGGAATCTCTGTACTACTTTTATCGGTAGTGCTCGCACCACATAGCTTCGCTGCGGACGAATCCGTCAGCATACCTGTTACTGAAATGAAATATACCGATACGGGTAATGGACCCGTTAAAGTAGCGCCGGGATATGGCCTCAGATCCAGTGGTGCCCATAGCAATTTCGTAAAACTTCCCGGTGGTTTTGTCAGCCCACCGCACTTTCATACCGAAGACTATTACGCCACGGTTGTGACCGGCGTAATGGCCAATGGAAAAGTAGGTGCGCAGGATATCCCTCTACCACCCGGTTCATATTATTTTCAAAAAGGAAAAGAGCGCCATGTAACGAAGTGCTTATCATCTACCGAGTGCGTATTTTTTACGGCACAGCCGGGATCGGCTGATTTCGTGCTTAGTAAATAATTAGCCGCTATATTCAAAGAGGGGCATCGCGATGCCCCTCTTTGAATATAGCGGCTGTTGCAACAAAGTAATCATCCGTTTTTATTACGGCCCGGGTTCGCCTTTTTCCCGGAAGGTGTGGCTTGCGCTGGAGCACAAACAGCTTCCTTACGATTTTAATGTGCGAAGCTTGCAGCAGGGCGAGCAACCCACGCGGGAAAGTGCCGACCCTGATCGACGACGGATTCACCCCCTGGGATTCTGCCGCGATTGTCGAGTATTTAGGAGCGCGTTACCCGGAGTAATGGGAGTGTGTCAATTTTGAATCTGCGTTGACACCACTCAACAGTTGGAAAAACAGGTAGCATGAACGCAGTCTGTTGGAAGACAAAAAACCGAGGGAAGCTCAGTAACAGCCGACACCACTGTTAACTGTTATGTCCACAAACAATTTATGAGGGTAACATTTTGGCAAGTAATGCAGCGCGGGCCCACTTTACACTGGCGGGGTATCATTTTAACCCCGATGTCATCACGAAACATATTGGCATACAACCGACCTCGGTCGATGCTTCGGGTGCCCATAGCGAATTAAACAAGCCGGTGCTGAGTTCCTGGGGACTATCGACAGCAACCGTCACCGACGATATTAATGTTTATAAGTTGACGGACGAGCTGATTAAAAAAATTGAGCCGGTGAAGGACAAGATTCTGGAAATCTGTAAAAGCCATAATCTGTCACCGAGGCTCGATTTGATTTTGGTACTGTCTGTTGATAAAACTGAATCAGTGCCCGATGTCGGTTTCGGTGCCAGAACGATCTGCTTCCTTGCAGATATTGGTGCTTTTATTAATGTGGATTACCAGCTTTCTGAGCGTATTTAAGCTTGTAAATTACAATATGTCTGTAGTGGCTGTCACCCGCTAGTACTCAGAGCAAGTACTGGTGGCTAGCCGTATTCAATTTTCTGGATTTTAAAAAAAGCACGCGCTATAAAGTGTGCAAATCACAAACTAATTCTGCATTGAGTATCCGCGCGACATTGCAGGGTCACGCGGCTAATTGTCTCAAGGCTTCTTGGGAGTCTTGTAGGGTACTTCTTTCTGGAAAGGTTCCCAGGTGGTTTTATAGCCGACGAAGCCCTTTTCATTGGCCTCCATCTGCGTGGTTGTCAGAAAACGTGACTTGCCTTCTGGAACCTTGGGTCTGGTTTTTGGTGCATCACTCATAGTCATCACTCCTATAGGGTTGAATCGGGAGAAATATAAACACGGTTGTCAGTCCCTCCCACTGAACTGACATCACTAAAGTAATCTGCTAGCGCTAATCGCAAGTGCTAGCGTACTTTGCCTTATTAATTTGCTCTTCGCAATGTTTTAAACAGAGAGGTTGAAGGGCATGCGGAAAACATTCGACAATCAATTCAAACTCATCAGCCGCTTCCTCGGCAAGTGCAGTATCTTTTGTTAACTCCGCCAGCACGCTTCGTGCAGTCGACTTATTTACCCTGCATAGTACTGCCAGGTGAATGGGAAGTTGCTGCTCCATGCAGACTGTCAATGCTGTTTCATAAGACCTTATTGCCTCTTCCAGGCGATCTGCGTTTTCTTCTGATTCAGCCAGATTATGCAGTACTGCACCGCAATTATTGTGTGCAGCGACTAACTCGAAAGCAAAATTATCAGCGTCGAGTTCTGCAAGTGCATTTTTATAGGCGACAGCGGACTTTTGAAAAGTACGGTTACCTTTTAGAAGCAGACCATAGGTATGGAAAGTAGCACCCAGTTGATGCATGGTGGATGC
The DNA here is from genome assembly GCA_043783305.1 of Betaproteobacteria bacterium. Taxonomy (GTDB): domain Bacteria; phylum Pseudomonadota; class Gammaproteobacteria; order Burkholderiales; family Thiobacteraceae; genus RBG-16-58-11. The sequence continues at coordinate 3,310 of JAYVZN010000001.1, read as the reverse complement.
CCATTCGTCGGGCATCTCTTTTCGTGACCATTCCAATAACGCATTAGTATAAGCATCAATGGATGCTTTCAATAATTTCGAGTCACCCAGTTGTCGGCCCAAAGCTTGCTTCGCAGTTCCCAGGTTATATTGTGTTGCCGCCCAGGCTAGGGGTGACTTTCCCTGGTTAAACTCTTCCAGCGCATAGTTAAAACACTGAATGGCCTTTTCAAACAATTCAACGTCTCTCTGCTGCTGCCCCTGTGCCGCAAGAATATTTCCAAGACTATTCTGCGTCTCGGCCCAGGCCAATGGCTCCTGATCGCGATATTTATCTGTCAGTGAACCCTCAAGTGCCTCGCGCACGCTGCCAAGAATATTGGAGCTGAAGCGGTGCTGTTCATAATTTCCTCGTGTGTAAAGAAAATTATCAGCGGCGGTTATCTTGGTATCCCGAGCAGCCGCTTCGGCTAACGCTTGACTAAGCAAGCCTATAGAACTGGCTATTGCACGTTCTAAGGCCTTATTGTCCGGGTAAAACAGATAAGTATTTGAGAATTTCATTTATGCTCGACTAAGAATTTCATTGATGTCTGGGTCGGCGCCAACTGCTCCGCCAAGGTCGATTTCCTCTTCAGTCGCTTCACGTATCGTCAAAACTTCCAGCCTGAAAACCACTTCTCTGCCACATAGTGGATTATTGCCGTCCACGGTTAAGGTCTTGTCATCGAATCGGGTAACGATAAAGTTTCTGGGTTCACCTTTTTCGTTTTCCATGGTGATAGTCATACCGATCTCCCGATATTCTTCAGGAACATTTTCGATGAGGTCAGTAAACACCAGCGATTCATCTCTCTCGCCATATAACAGTTTAGTATCAACCGGTATTTCGATGATATCGCCGACTTTCTTGCCATCCAGTTGTTTTGTCACTTGTTCAGACAGAACATCATTCACGCCATGAACATATCCCAGAGGATATTCAACAGTAACAAGCACGTCACCGGTTTTTTCATCGATGACCTTATAATTCAGTTCAACGAATTTTTCGTTTCGTATCGTATCGGACATAACCAGAGTGGCCTGTAATAGATAATGCTGATTTAGAACAGCGTAGCACCAAAGATTTTTACCTTGTCCTTGTCATAACCCAGCACCAGTCTGCCCAGCCATTCACCCTCGTTCTTGGCATGTCGCTGTTTATACAGAACCGTGACATGTTCGCCACGGCGTATTATGCCAATATATTCATAATTGGTTGACAGGTTTTTTGTTAATTCACTTCGGGCAAACTGTTTGCCCATCTCGATTTCATTCGCGCCCATTAGCATAGCGGCTGCGAAATTTCGGGTGAAAGCACCGTAGTTTTGTTCATTCGAATATTTAACAAGATCAGCCCACATTGGGTTGGCCAGCGCTAAAATCTCTTCGTCTGTTTTTTCAATAATATTCATCGTTCAATTGTTCATTTATAACATAAAGGGGTTTTGCAGGACTATCGATAAACTTGGGGAAAAAAGGGCCAACATCTACAAAATGTTGGCCCTTTCTAAACGCAAACAAATTTTACCTGGCTTGTAAAATTAAGCCTTTATTTGCTTAGCTTTCTTTATCACTTACCAGGTGGTAAAGCGGCGCTTTTTCCATGGTGTACTCACCCGTTTTGCGATCACGGTGAGAAACTGTCAGCACGTGCCAGTTTTTATCATCCAGTTTCATCGCATCACCACGGTAGTAATAACCGGGCCAACGCGTTTCCTTACGGAATAACGTATGCTGGAACACACTTTCAGAAGTACGCACACGGTGATTTAATTCCCATGCACGCAACAGCTCGTGTATGTCGGATGCCGCAATTTTCTCCATGTCTTCCTCAAGCGTTTTAAGCTTCTTAAGACCGATTTGGAGAAGTTTTTCGTTGGTCATGTAGTTGACACCAAAACCACCACAATACTCATCCATTAGTTTTTGCAAACGATCCAGACCCTGCCTTGGATTGATAAAGTTTGGATTGACGGATCCGCCAACGACTTCGTTGCTATAAACTCTATAGGTCTCGAGTGGCTTATAGATCTTTTCTTTCAGGTCGGCAATTTGCTTCTCCGAAACGACAATACCTTCGCCCTTACCATCGTCGATATACTTACACGCCGCTTTTGCCGCCAAACGGCCTTCGGTGAACGATCCCGATGAGAATGCGTGTGGCGTACCACCTACCGCATCACCCGCGCCAAACAGCCCTTCAACGGTGGTCATACGGTTATAGCCCCAGTAGTACTCCGGAGGAGATACGTCTTCCGGACCGGAGCACCATGCACCACAACCCGTGGCATGCGAACCCATGACGTAGGGCTCGGAAGTCGTTAATTCCGGGTTTTCGTATTTTGGATCAACGTCCGTGGCCGCCCAAAGTACTGCCTGACCAACAGTCATGCCCAAGAAGTTGTGCCAGCCGATCTCTTCGAGATGCGGGTCCTGGAAGGCTTCCATGGTGACCATGTGAATCGGACCACGACCCGCATTCACTTCAGAGATAAAAGCATGGTTACGCAAACAGGTCGGTATGGGCTTGTGGGACAAATGCTGACCTTCCGTATCCAGGTATTCCTTGCCGACCATTTCTGTCAGAGCCGGAAACCACTTGGATTCATATTCTTCACCGATACCATTTTGCGTATAAGTCTTAAGGTGCAGGAAGTAGGCGCCAACTGGACCATAACCATCCTTGAATCGAGCCAGAACGATACGGTTTTCCATCTGCGTCATCTTAGCACCCGCTTCGATCATCAGACCATACGCAGATCCCGATGACCACGGCGCGTACCAGACTCGGCCCGCACCTTCACCGACGGAACGCGGCTTAAAGATGTTGGAAGCGCCACCGGCTCCACAGATAACGGTCTTGGACTTAAATACGTGGTAGTTACCGGTACGAACGTTGAAACCAACAGCGCCCGCGACGCGGTTCTCTTTGGAATCGTCCATTAGCAGATGGGTTACGCAGACGCGGTTGAATACCTTGTCTGCTGACTTCTTCGCTGCTTCGGCAACAATCGGCTTGTATGATTCACCGTGAATCATAATCTGCCATCGCCCTTCACGCATATAAGTACCCTTCTTAGGGTCTCTCATCAGCGGCAAGCCCCACTCCTCAAACTGGTGCACCGAGGAGTCCACATGGCGCGCCATATCAAATGCTAGATCCTCGCGCACCATACCCATCAGATCCATACGCGCATAACGGACGTGATCTTCCGGATTGTTCTCACCCCAGCGTGTACCCATGTAACAGTTAATCGCGTATAAACCCTGGGCGACCGCACCAGAACGA